>NZ_BAABSV010000005.1:0-448167 GCF_040369775.1 Brucella sp. NBRC 12953 | reverse complement strand
TGGTAGCTGTACGGCTTGTGCAAGCTCCATGGAGCAGCCCGTTTGAGCTAAAATCGATAATCAATCGATTTTTGAGCGCTCTCAACTCTTCAACATTATAACCTGAACCGTGAGGAGCATAGTAATCGATTGAGTATCGATTACCCGACGAACGGCAAAAAGCATCACACGAAACCACCCCCCAAAAACATCAATAAAATCAAAAAGCCCGGTCCATAACAGCCGGGCTTTTGCCGTTCCTGATAGATGATGAAGAAGGCTAAAGGGCTGGCCAACATAAGCCATGCTGCTTATATGCTGACGCCGGATAGCCTCACAGAACAATGCAAGCCCAGCTATCCTAAAAAACAACGCGGCGCTTATGAAAAAGTGGCTTTGAAACTCTATACTAAGCCAAGTAATAAGCTTGTAACGGGTCGTTGACGTCACTACTGCCAGTGAAGCGCGCAGTGCATATGGTTATTCTTGTTCAGAATCGCTCAATCTCCTCTTGGGCGGTTTCGAATTTTTGATTATGAATGGGCTTATATCATTATTGAAGGTGTGTTTCGAATGCGCTTCTGCCTGATCGCTGCCCTTGCATTGTCGCCGAGTATTGCTTTGGCTGAAGCCGATCAGGATCATATCTCGTATATATGCGATCATGAAAATGCGATTGAGATTATTACTTCGCAAGACAAGCCCGAACAGATCATTCTAAATGCTTTTGGACGTGAACGTTCGCTTGAGAAAACAACGGATGCTCCTCATAAGACTTTCGTAGGTGAGGGGTACGAGATATCGTTCACCACTATGGAAAAAATATTTGTTACATCTCAGGGTGCAACGCTGACCTGCAACGTGGATGCTATCGAGTAATATTACTTCGCTAGGTCTCGACCACTCATCACTTGAAGTCTGCCTATTAATTGCGGCTTCGCAGGCTTACTTAAGACATAATGTCGCGGCTCATTATATTCTCCCTAACGATTGGCGGAGAACTCATGAAAAGCGCTTCTACAGCATCGGCATTAGCGGCATTTGCATCGCTCCTGTTTGCCACGGCATCCTTTGCCGAGCCAACCTCCCAGCAGGTATAAACCCAACCCAAACGCATTGAAGTGGCCTTCGTACTCGATACCACAGGGTCAATGGTAGATTTGCTTGAGGGAGCGAAGCGCAAAATCTGGTCGATTGCGAATACAATCGTCGATGTGCAGCCTGATGCAGATATAAGAATGGCACTTATCGGATATCGTGATCGTGGTGACGATTATGTGGTCAAATCCTTTGACATGAGCAAAGATTTGCAGTCACTTTACGCAAATCTGAGGCGCTTTGAGGCTGATGGCGGCGGTGATGATCCTGAATCCGTCAATGAGGCGCTTGATAATGCGATTGGGCGACTGACATGGAGCGAAGGCTCCGCAACCCAGAGAATTGTGTTCCTGGTCGGCGATGCCCCACCTCACATGGATTATAAGGGTGAGCGCAAATATCCTGAGATTTTGGCCGAAGCAAAAAGCCGAAATATTCGCGTGAATGCCGTCCAAGCGGGTAACTCTGAAGAAACCCGCAACTTCTGGAAGGATATCGCGGAGCGTGGATCAGGTCGCTATATCCAGATTGCGCAGGATGGTGGACGTATTGATGAAGTCAAAACACCCTATGATCAGGAGATCATTACGGTTCAGCAGAACATCGATAACACAATCATGCCATACGGTAATGCCGCGATCAGGCAAGAGCTCAACAGCAAACTAGCCGCGAAAGCCGCAGCACCGATGGAGGCGCAGGTCGAGAACTCCAAGTTCTATTCCAAGCGATCATCAATGAAGGAGGTTGTTACGGGTGGCGGCGATCTTCTTGACGATATCCGCAACAAGAACCTGAAATGGGACGAAGTCAAAGAAAGCGAGCTGCCAGCCTTGTTGAAGGACAAATCCCATGCGGAGCAGAAGAAGATTATCGATGAAACCCTGAATGTGAGAACCGAGCTTGAGCGCCAGATGACGGATCTTGTCCAGAAGCGGGACGAGTATGTTGAAAGTGAAATGCAGAAGAACGCGAAAAATGGTGACGTTTCTTTTGATAAGGTCGTAGCCGATATGTTGAAGCAGCAGCTTGCTCAGCAATAGTCGGCAATCCCGCTATCCTGCTTCGATAACAGTGAAATCGAGTGGCGACAATTGAGCCACTCGATAAGGCTTGAGCGCTTGTTCGAGCTAAGAAGGTTCAATCTGAACCTGAAATTATGAAAATATTTCAATTAGATACTGGTGTATGCGGCTGTTTAAGGCTGAATGCTTTCATCCTGAATTCACTCTTGGATGAAATTTATTGGCAATGGCTCCATTTTAGCTTCGTAGCCCGCCGCAATGATGCAGGCTGAGAGCACGGAAAGGTGAAGCCAATGTCTGTAATTGAATTCAAAAATTCCTCGCGCAATGAGTTTGCAGACATAACGGAATTGGCATTCGAGTATGAGGAAAAGCTGCCCCAACGCATTCTGGTGCCGATATGGCTGACCATGGTCACTGGATGCCTGACATTCTGGATCGCGGCGTTAAGCTTCATGATTTCCGGCGTCTAAAGGAATACGCTGTTGACTGCTCTGAAAGTTGAACAGTTTAAAACGCTACCCTGGTAGCGAAGCAGGCAAGGCCTCGGATACCCTCGTATGGTTGAGGTCAGGCGCTCCCGATCGGCATTGGCAACGCCCCCGCAACAGCCGTCGGTCGGGAGACAGTTAAACCGTCGATTTGTTCGACCCTACTCTCGTGATGACAACTCAAACGGATGGAAGTCAAAATGAAAAACTTGATCGTATCTGCAATCGCAGCTCTGGTTCTTGGTACTGCCACTGTCTCGGCTGCCGAACTTGAAGAGAAAAACATTTCCCTGGCAACTGCCAATGAAATCGCCAGCGAAGCCGTCAAGATCTGCACGGCCAAGGGCTACAATGTATCGGTTGCTGTTGTTGACCGTGCCGGTTTGCTCCGTTCCCTGATGCGTGCAGACAAAGCTGGCCCGCACACGATTGATGCTGCGCAGGCAAAGGCGTTCACATCCGCATCCGCCCGCACCCCAACCAGCATGATGGCTGAGAATGTGCAGAAAAATCCTGGTGCGGCACAGCTTGTATCTATCCCGGGCTTCCTCGTGCTGGCTGGTGGCGTTCCGATCAAGATTGGTGATGACACCATCGGCGCAATCGGCATTGGTGGCGCACCAGGTGGCAATCTTGACGAAGCTTGCGCGGTTGAAGCGCTGGATTTGTTCAAAGACAAGCTGAAGTAATAAGTCACAAAGTAAAGGCAGCGCGAAGAGCGCTGCCTTTCTGATTCAACGCGTTGCGCTCAAAGGGAGTTGGGTGGGGAGCATGCCAGATGATCAATATTGTTTCACTGTACCTCTTGTCATCGCTGCTCTGGGCAAGTCCTGTCGAGCCGTTGAATGTGGCGGCCGTGTCGCCCGATCTGCAGAAGCTGGAAGAGATGCTGCTGTTTGGTCTGCCTGCCTCGCGTCAAAGACAATTTATTGAAGCGAGAACCGCATGGCGAAAATATCGGGATGCGGAATGTGGATTCAGACAGGTCAATTTCCCGATGTGGACATCAATAGAAGAATGCAAACATTCGATGCTTCATCAACGTGCAACTGATATCCGCCTGCAGTTGCGATGGCAGCATGGGTTGCCCGGCAATGTAAGATAGCGCGTCAAAGCAATTGCGGTCTGTTTATTAGTAATTCTGCTATTTATTGCTTAGTCTGAGATGCCATACTTTGGGAGACAGATGGAACGTCTGACTAAAATCGACCGCCGGACCATGCGAACCTATTGGTTTGCTGCGACCTTTGTCATCCTGATCGCATCACTTGGCGCAACGACGATCATCTACCGCGACTATACAAACCGTGTTGATAGTGCGGGCCAGCAAGTCATGTCTCTGGCCCAGGCGCTTGCGGAATATACGACACAGGTTTTCACAAAGCTCGATGCGCTAAGCCGAGCAGTGATGGAAGATCGTGCTGACCGAATTGTCTATGAAGGTCTTCTGTCCGAAGTCATGCGTCGCCGCGCAGCCGCAGAGCCTGCTGCCATGGGAATTGCCATTATAGACAGAAGCGGCAAAGTCTATGCCAGCGGCATGGATGATTATCCGGTCGGGCGCGATCTTAGCCATGCCGTCGATTTCAAGGCGTTGAGCCGACCGGATGCCGCTGATTTCTACATCAGCAAGCCCTATAAATCTGAACTGAGTGTGCCGGGCGACTTTAGCGGATGGGCTATGAGCTATGCGCGTCGCATCAGTGACGGCAGTGGCAACTTCGATGGCTATGTCCTGATTGTTGTTGATGAGGCCTATCTCAATGGCTTTTACAGTCAGCTCGACGAACAGCCAGGCATGGTTTTCGGATTGATGGGAACGGATGGCACCATCCGTGCTTCGAGCTCACCCGCTGTCGTTGGACAGAATGTTGCAGCTTACATTCCAGAGCAATTGGCTGCTGGTAAAGGCATCAGAATTAACCCGTCCGTCAAAACAGGGACGGAGCGGATCTTTGCCTATTATCGTTCGTCCGCTGCGCCTCTCGTTGCCTATGTGGGACTGCCAACGCAACCGATCTATAAGGCTTGGCTTACCGCATCCTCGTTGATTGTCGCTGCACTTTTGGCTTTGTTTGCAGCGCTTGGTGTTCTTGGCGTCATTCTTGGCAAATATATGCAAAATAGAAGTTCGCTCGTGCATGTCATGATTGAGGCTGCAAACCAACGACGCGAAAAAGAGTTCCTGGAAACAATCGTCAATACGGGCGGTGTTTTGATGGCCGTAACGGATGCTGAGGGGCGTTTGATTGTTGCCAATCAGGCCATGCACGAGTTATTTCCCGAGATGGAAACCCTGAAATCGGAGGTTGGTGCTATTGCCGGGCCACTTGGCGAACAGCTTTCAGCGGTTGTCGATAATCTCCCATGGCAAGCCGTGAACAATATCACTTTGGCAGACGGGCGAAAACGTGCGCTTTCCTGGTCTGTCTCGCCCATCAAAACCAATGACGGTGAGATAAAGAACCTGGTGGCCGTCGGTCTCGACATTACTGAGCGGCGCGAGGCGGAGCTGTCAATCTATCAGGCAGGCAAGCTTGTGACGCTGGGAGAGGTTGCAACCGGGATCGCGCATGAGATCAACCAGCCGCTCGCAACGCTTGCGATGGCAGTCGACAATCTTCATGCGCGGGTTTCTGGTGGCAATCTCGATCAGGCGATGATTGTCGATGGCCTCGATCTTGCCAGTCGGCAGATTGATCGCGCTGCCAATATCGTCCGGCATATGCGCATTTACGGCCATCGCAGTGATGGCTCATTGCGCCCGGTTGATCCGGCAGAAGCGGTAGAAGGCGTGCTTGCCATTGCTGGAACACAGATTGAAATTCAGGGCATTTCAATCCGCAAAGATTACCGCGCCGGTGATTACAAAATGATTGCGGATCTTGTGCTGATTGAGCAGATTGTTCTTAACCTGCTGCTGAATGCGCGAGATGCTATCGTGGAAAGCCGACCACAGGACGATGGGCGTGAGGTGCGGGGCGAGGACGAGTTTATCGCAATCCGCTTTGAACAAACGGACGATGACATGATTGCCGTCGTTGTCGAGGATTCCGGCCCGGGCATACCGCTAGCTAATCTTGATCGCGTGTTCGAGCCGTTTTTCACGACCAAGTCCGTCGGTAAAGGCACGGGGCTGGGATTATCGCTAAGCTATGGTATGGCCCGCGATATGGGCGGTCGGCTGGAAGTCAAAAACGGTACAAAGGGCGCAGAGTTTCGACTGATCCTGCGTGCGGCAAAAGACGAAAAGGAGGGGGCAGAAAATGGATAATTCGCCAGCCAATACAACGGTCCTTCTGATCGACGATGAAGAGGCATTGCTCGATGTTCTGGGAACGGCGCTCACCGACGCGGGCTATAATTGCCTGCGTGCCTCTGCCGCTATGGCAGCGTTGAAATTGCTCGATAGAACACCAGAGATAGACGTGGTGGTCAGTGATATTCGGATGCCGGGGATGGATGGTATCGAGCTGCTCAGGGCAATCCGCGAACGATACACGGATCGAAACTGGTTGCAGGTTATTTTTGTAACCGGCCATGCGACGCTTGATAATTCTGTTGAAGCGCTACGACTGAACGCAGTGGATTTTCTTCACAAGCCGGTTCGTCGAGTGCCGTTTCTGGAATCCGTCGCAAAGGCAGCGACCAAAGCCTATGAGCTGCGCGCGAAAGCGGCGCAATGGTCTCAAGGCCACGAACGGCTCTCCCGTTTGATGCAGGAAGCGCAGCAATTGGGCTCGATGCTGGAAACATTGCAGCCAGTGACATCAAGCGGCTCGGAGCGGCAAAGTGCTCAAGGTTTATCTCATAATGATGAGCCGAACGCTCTTGCCAACGCCCCATCTAAAGAACGGATGCTTGAGCTTCTGCGCATACGCGATATCAAGACGCGCTATTTTTCTGACAAGTTGTTTGTTGATCCCGCCTGGCACATGCTTCTCGATCTGATGGAAAACCATCTTCAAGACAAGCAGGTTTCTGTCTCCTCTCTCTACATCGTGTCAGGCGTTTCGGCTGCGACCGCGTCGCGGCGGCTAGACGAAATGGAGGGTGTTGGCCTGGTTCGACGCTGGCTCGATCCTGATGATGGACGGCGCCAGTTTGTAGCGCTTTCCGATCATTCGATAGAACTGATGACATCCTATCTCTGTGCGCTTGATCAGCAGATGCAGGGAAAGCCATAGCCATAGCCATAGCAAAGCGGCTTTCCTTTTCATTTTGAATCAAAAAAATGTTTTTATTATCAATTAGATAAGCGATCCTTTTGCGGGTTTCGCCCTGTTCCCTTTCATTCTGAAATCATCTCGACGTGAAGTTTGTGCTTTTCGCAGCCATTTACGCTGTGACCGGCGAATTCAAAGCTTCCGTCGCGCGCAAGGTGACGGATAGCGACTGGAAGGACCGAATACCCGCCGGTTCTCGGTTCTTCCAGTTCGAAGTTTCAAAGCAGCAGAGTTCAGCGCATCGACCCGACGGCTTGGGATGGAGAAGTGCGCGCCAAACTCACCCGAAGAGACGCCCCTTCGAAAGGAACAGGATCATGTCCGCCAATAATGGCCTCGCTCAGCGCAATACCGTTCGCAGCTCGATAAAACGACTTTGGCTATCGACAGCGGTCTTATCACTGCTTAGTTCGCCGAGTTTCGCGCAGCAGGCATGTTGATGTCGTCATTGAAGCCGGTAACGACATGAGCGGTACAGCCTATGATGTTGGTGTTGGTGTCGTTGCGCGCGTTTCGGAAAATATGAGCCTCTATGCTCGGGCTGCTGTCGAATTTGGCGGTTCCACGAATGTTGCAGGCAAAGCCTCTGGCGGCCTCAAGATAAGCTGGTGATTGATCCGAAGGCTTAGGCCGATAAATAAAAGGGCGCTCAACCCATGAGGGGGAGCGCCCTTTTTTACCCCGGACAGCCTCAAACACCGCATTGACTAGTGCGGCAGGAAGCGTCTTGACGGGAAGTGTTCCTTAATTGGTAATTACGTTCACCACTTACAAGACCTTCGCATCACATCGCGGCCAGGGAATCGAGAAAGACCGTCTCTGTTCCTGTTTTGCCGGATTTGAAGAAGAAAATGATCTGGTCATTGCCCTCGCTTCGACAGAAACCGGTTCCAATCCCGTTATCAGGGAGGGCGCGTAGTCGCTGCAAACCAAGGCGCTTGATGACACCACCTGATGTTTCACCACCAACCACGATAAGCTTGTCGACGCCGAGTTCGAAAATTGCTGCAGCAAGCTCAGATATAAGCTTTTCACCCTTTTCGCTTGCGCCGCGAACGCCCAGCTCTGTCTGGATTTCTTTGACACGAGTATCACTGACCGCCGTTGAAATGAGGTAAGGCTGTTTGCCGTGATGATCTTTTGCCCATTCCATTGCTTTTGACACCATGGCGTCGATATCGCCATCTTTGGTAAGGTCCAGAGTCAAAACCGGGTGCTGCTTGGCAAAAACCGCAATCTGTCCATCCGCAATGGGACCAACTGTTCCCACCAGAACCGCGGCAGTGCCGTGGCTCGGTAGTGGTGGCGCAACGGTGATAGCTGGCTTGGGCGCAAAGCGATCAATTCCAAGCTGAATGAGAACAGCGTCGGAGCTGACCATTGTTGGCTGTGCCCGTGCCAGTTCGGCGGCTATCCTGACGTCACCGTCATCGCTCGCATCGACAACGCAATAGCATTTGCCTGCATTTGCGAGTTCATCAAGATGTGCTTGCGCTGCGTCTTTGCCTTTAAGCAGTACGGAGTGGGGCAAAAGCCCGATCGGCTCGTTCGTCTGTTTTCCGATGAAACGCACCATGTCGGGATCGCTCATTGGAGTGGCGGGGTCGTAGCGCTTCACGGATTCAGAGATGAGGCGGCTTCGATAGAAGAGATAGCCTTGATGAACCGTGGCGTTGAACTTGGGAAAGCCGGGGCAGAATAGAAGACTGCTGGGGTTATAGCGTGCGCGCAACAGATCGGCAGCAGGCCCAACATTGCCCTGTTCTGTTGAATCGAAACTGGCACAGACTTTGTAAATGACCTGATCGCAACCGATTGCATCAAATGCATCAGCTGCGCGTGCGATCTGTCGTTTTGCTTCGTCCGGCTCAGCAAGACGCGTTCTGCCGGCCCATATGACGACAGCTTCCCCTGCACATTCGCGGATAGCTTCGATATCTGTCACGACAGCGGTTCTAATGCCTGCTGTTTCATAATAAGCAGCGACCATCAACGCGCCTGTCATATCGTCGGCGATGATCCCAAGAGTGCCGTTATTCCCCATTTTTATCCTCGTATCATGCCATGCGTAATTGCGCGTCATAGATAATGAAATTTAATTCCAATTAAGTATCATTTTGATGGACCGCGTCAATTGCCGGGATTATGAAGTTAGGCATCATCACAAACTCTTGGCTGCCAACAACGGGGAACAGACGATGCCAACCGATTATGATCAGAGCCTTACAGCACGTCGCGCCATCGTGGATGCGATGCGTCACATGGAACAGAAGGGCTTCAATCACGGCAGCAGCGGTAATATCAGTATTCGGGAAGGCGAACATATCTGGGTTACGCCGACTGGCGCCACATCGCTTATGAAGCCTGAAGACATGAGTCTCGTTTCTGTGGAAGGCGAGCATCTTGCGGGCAAGGTGCCTTCCAGCGAATGGCGCATACACACAGAAATCATGCGCAATCATCCCGAAGCAGGCGCGGTCATCCATTCGCATGCGGATAGCTGTGTTGCATTGTCGTGTCTGCGTAAGCCATTGCCCGCTTTCCATTATATGATTGCTTCATTTGGCGGGAACGAAGTTCCCTGTGCTGATTACCGCGTATTTGGTTCTGATGCTTTGGCCTATGAAATCGTGCGCGCTATGGGCAACCATCGCGCCTGTCTGATGGCAAGCCATGGGATGGTGGTGTGGGGCCGGGATATGGCCCACGCAACATTGCTGGCAGAGAAACTTGAAACGCTGGCACGTCAGTACATATTGGCTTGTCAGATTGGCGAACCGGTTCTTTTGAGTGAGACTGAGCTAGATGAAGTTCGCGCGCGTTATGGATATTACGGCAGCAAACCGATGCCGCGCTGATCGCCGATAGGAACAGGCCCGAATGAAAATTCGGGCCTGATTTGCATTATGGATCAGGCGCGGGAAGGTCTCGTTTCCTGAAACCGGTCCAGCACATTGCGGGTAATGGTAGTGGTATAGGCGCAGTTGCGCTTGAGGCCCATTACCCATTCACAAAGCCCGGCAGTTACCACTTCACCGTCACCTTGCTTCATGGAAACGAGCATACCCGCACCATGTGCCAGGCGCTTGCGCGCCGCTTCATAGCCATCAGGTGCCATTTCGCAGATGCCCTGCAGATCGCTATCGCGAACATAGTAACGATGTCCCTGACCGTCGAGTTCATATTCGTAGATCGATGCTGGTGTCATGGCGAGAATTTCGATCTTTTCGGTCGGTACGCCGTGCTCTTCAACGGCATAGGGGAAGCCGTTCTTGAATGAATAGTTGAGCCCGTCGACCTCATAACCGAAGATCTGGGCTTCGTGGCCAAAGATATCCGCATAGCGCAGATGCGTGCCTTCGAAGATCCAATGCTCTGGTTGGTAGACGGTGAGCCCGCGAGAGCCACGGGGAGAGAAACCGCCCCAGCTGCCATACATTCCGTTTTCACCGTTAACACCGACAGTCGAAGCTCCCGGCCAGTTAACCGCGCCACTTGCCCAGTTCGCCGTGCATAGGTGTTTCTGATCGGTTTGCATGATGGGGTCTTGTGTAGGCGCTTTGGTTTTCCAGCAAACCTGTGTCTGGCCATCATTCTCAAGACGGATCTGCCAGAGGAAGTTGCCGCCAAAGCGCGCGAGATGCCCGCCGCGAGCGACGAAATCCTCGACGGTTTTGCGCATGTCCCATGACCAATATTCATCATGGCCAACGGTGACCAGACAATTATAATCGTCGAGAATGCCGGGATTATAGTGGAGATCAGTCTGGGTTATATAGTCGATCTGATAGCCTGCTGCCTCGGCCCAGGTTACGAAATAACGTTCGTATTGAGCATAGCCAGCAGACGAATAATATTGCGAGAACCCCATCGTATAGCCCCATTCCTTGGATGGGTATCGGGTCGCATCCCCCATGTCCTGCCAGACCGGGTTACAAACGCGCGCAGCTCCCTGCGGCAACCAGATCATGCCTTTCGACCATGGGCGGCGCAGGCTCAAGATCGGCGAACCTTCGTTCTTATTTGGACCCCATGTTCCAAAATAGTGGTTCGCACCGCCCCAATCATTATAGGCAGTCCAGGTGCCAGTTGCGAACATGAGGAGAATGCGGCCCGAACGGGTCTTCTTCGTCGGGCGGACCACAACGAAATGATGTTGAACGAAGCGCTCGCCATCGGGGCGCATACATGTCGAGACAACGCGATAGAAGCCCGAGCGGGCATCGTCGGGAATTTTCCAGCTATAGAGAACTGGCCAGTCGCAGCCATCCATATAGGCCGTTTCTGATGTTTTGGTGAAGCTGCCAGGAAGGTCGAAAGCCTCGTCCATCATTTGAGGTTCGTGGCCGTCGCGATATATCTGGATCGACCATGTTTTGGCTGTGGTGGAGCCATGAAACTCGACCGTTTCACCGGGGTCGTAAGACATCTTCTCGGTGTAGACGAAAACTTCGGGCAGGGCAGGGTCTTCGCGCGGAAACTGATAGCGATAGTCTGAAAGAAAGTGCTCGTCCGCAAAGCCTTTGCGAACCGCCCATGGCTTGATCGCATGTGGCCCCATTTCGGGAAAATTGAACTTGTCGCGGGACATTGTGAGCTTCCTCCTTGAATCAAAAATTCTGATTGCTGTTCAATGCTGAACGATCGGCATCGCCGGGATTGTCTTGTTCGTATTGCTGAAGGCGCTTCAGAAGGGCAGCGCCTCCTTCTATGAGGTCGAGTTGGACGGCGAGGCGTAACGCATAGCTGTCGCGGTTGCTGAGCGCCGTTAAAATGTTCTCGTGCTGGTGGCGTCCGGGATAGCTCGGTTTTGCCGTTGGATAGAGCTCCGAAACGAGCGGACCAACCCTGATCCAGAGACTTTCAAGCACGTCTATCAGATGTGCCATCCGGCTTTGTTTGTAGAGCGCGAAATGGAAATCCGAATTTATCTGTAGGGCCGCGCGCCAATCTTCCGTGCGTTCCGCTTCGGTCAGATGCTGATGAATGGTTTCCAGTCTGGTGATGGTTTCATCGGATATGTTTGTCAGCGCATGTTCGGCTGCGAGAGGCTCCAGAACGAGCCTCATCGCGCGGATTTCCTTGTACTCAGCCAGCGTTAAACGCCGTACGCGAATGTAAAAGCGCGGTTTGATTTCAATCGCGCCTTCGCGTGACAACTGCATGAGCGCTTCGCGAACAGGTGTCTCCGATGTGCCCAGATCCTGAGCCAGCTGACGAACTTTGAACCGCTGATGCGGTTTGAACTGTGCCCGCAGCAGCCCTGATTTGAGCTGCTGGTACACAATGTCTGAAAGGTTATCCCTTTCGTCGACCGGCTGTTCGCTCACGCTTTTTCCTTACCGGGTGGAGATTGCCTTGAAAGCGTCTTCCGTCCGGGAAAGAGCGTCGTCGATCACCGCATCCGTGTGTGCGCAGGAGATAAACATGTTGTGCTTGTGGTGCAGGTAAACGCCGCGGTTCAGCGCTTCGCGACAGAAACGTGCGCCAAGCTGTGCATCCGTATCGCCGACAAATTGCACCAGCGGCATTGCGGCAGGTCCGGTTTGCAGTAGCTCAAAACCATGTGCGCGTGCCTGAGCATCAAGACCGGTGCGCAGGCGTTCGCCCGCATGTTTCATGCGTGCAGGACCATCAATACGCTTCAGTTCCTTGATGGTGGCAACCGCTGCTGCCATGGATGCACCGGCATACCAAAACGAACCAGTCATGTAAGCTTGTCCTGCAGATTCACGGAAACGGTTGGTTCCGGTGACCGCTGCAAGCGAATAACCATTGGCGATTGCCTTGGAATAAGCAGCAAGGTCAGGCTCAACGCCGGTTCCGCGCCAGCTTCCACCCAGATCAATGCGGAAGCCGCCACGCACGTCATCAAGAATAAGCGCCGCACCCGCCGCATCGCAGAGGGCGCGTGCCGTCTTGGCGAATTCTGTGGTGGGAAGTTCCTGCGGGATGGCAAGGTCGTGCTTGAAGGCGGAGACAATGATTGCAGCCAGATCGTCACCGGCTTGTTTTGCGGCGGCAGTGAGGCTTTCAACATCGTTGTAAACATAGTGGACGAGGTGAGCACGATCTTCGGCTGTTACGCCGACCAGTGATGGCGTACACCATGGCACAGCACCGTGATAGGCACCCTTAGCGACCAGAACCTTGCGGCGTTTGGTTGCGCCGCGTGCGATTGTTACGCAGCTGGTCGTGGCGTCGGTGCCGTTCTTCTGCAGCAATGCCCAGTCGGCATGGGGTACCGTTTCAACGAGCAGCTCTGCTAGTTCAACAGCGTGCGCTGTTGGACCGTTGAGGCAATCGCCTGCCTTTATCTGGCTGAGTGCTGCAGCGTCCACGAGTTCATGACGGTGGCCCAGAATGATCGGTCCCCAAGCACACATGAAATCAATATAGCTGTTGCCGTTTACATCCGTAACATGAGCACCTTCGCCCGATGCAAAATACTGCGGATATCCCTCTGGAAGCGACGCTGCGCGCTGATGGCCCCACATGCCGTTCGGGATCACGCGTTCGGCGCGTGCACGAAGCTCTGCGTCTGGATTGTGCTCGCTCAGGGTTTGGGCTGAAGTGGAATGCGCAGGCATTGGTAGTCTCCCATTTGATGACGCTTTTACGTTCATCACCTCAAATTATGATATATCAAAAATGATCCTTGTCGTGATGATATGTCAAGAGAGATTCCAAAAAGTGAGATAAATATTCCCCCTGCGAGGCATTCTATCGGTTTCTGTATGAGAATTTAGGTATTTTACTGCGCGATCTGGCAAAAACACCAGGCAAAACAGCGTTGAAGTTAGTACTCAGCCATTTTGATCAATAAATTTGATATATCATTATAGACATGGACGCGAAATGCGGGTTAAGCTCTGCCAACAACAAAAAGATCAGGGGAAAGCATGGCTAGCCAGAAGAGCACGCCCGATTCCGGGCTGGGTATTAGCATTCAGGGAGTGACTAAAAATTATGGGAGCTTCACAGCGGTAGACGGTCTCGACATGGAGATCGCGCCGGGTGAATTCCTTGCCCTGCTGGGGCCTTCGGGTTCCGGCAAATCAACTATCCTGATGATGCTGGCCGGTTTCGAGCGTCCCGACAAAGGGCGTATTCTGTTTGGCAGCAACGATTACACCCGCGTACCGCCGCATAAACGCAATATCGGCATGGTGTTTCAGCACTACACGCTGTTTCCCAATATGACGGTGCTCGATAATGTGGCTTTCCCACTTAAAACAAGGGGTGTGCCAAAAGAAGAACGGCACCGTATTGCCCGCGAGGCACTCGCCCGCGTGCGACTTGCCGATTTCGCCAATCGTAGTCCGAAGCAATTGTCGGGAGGGCAGCAGCAGCGTGTTGCGCTGGCTCGCGCTATTGTCTATTCGCCGCGCGTTCTTTTGATGGATGAGCCCTTGTCGGCGCTGGACAAGAATCTGCGTGAAGAAATGCAGATCGAGATCAAACGCCTTCATTCCGAATTGGGCATGACCATCGTATTCGTCACCCATGATCAGGGTGAAGCGCTGACAATGGCGGATCGCGTTGCGATCCTGCAAGGCGGACATATTCAGCAAGTCGCCAGCGCGCGCGAACTCTATAACCGTCCCGCCAATCTGTTTTCTGCAAGCTTCATCGGTGAAATGAACCTCATCCCGATCGTTTGGGATGGGACCAAGGCGCAAGCCGCTGACGGCACCGTGGTTTCGATACCCTCTGAAAATGTCATGGGAGCAAAATCCGGCAATGCGTTGATGGCAGTTCGTCCGGAACGCTTAATTCCTGCGGAGCAGGGATTGGAAATCACCGTTCGTGATGTGATCTATGCCGGTCCGGACACTGCTATTCTAGGGGCAATGGCCGACGGAACAGAACTGCGCGCAAGACTGGCGAGTGCAGCGGTTCCTGACATTGGCGCAGGTCAAAAACTGCGATTGGGCTTTGCTCCCGAAGCAAGTCTCGTCTATTCCCGTGCGAGCTGAGCCGATGTTGAAAATGTTCTTTGAGCCAGACGGGCGCAAGCTATCGAAAGGCGGAATGCTTCTTCTGCTTTTGCCATTCTTCTCGCTGCTATTGCTATTCTTTATCTATCCGTTGGTCAGTCTGCTCGCTTTGTCCGTGACAGAGCCATCGGTTTCGTTGGACAATTATCAGCGGGTTTTCTCAAATCCGGTTTATCTCAATGTGCTGGGACGCACGGTCTTGATTGCCGCGCTGGTCAGCGTGATCGCGCTGCTGATGGCCTACCCCATCGCATGGCTGATGGCGCATTCGAGCGGACCAAAACTGATCTTCATAACCGCCTGCATTCTGTTGCCGTTCTGGTCGTCTGTGCTGGTGCGAACCGCTGCCTGGGCAGTGCTTTTGCAGCGTAATGGACTGGTCAATCAAGGTTTGCTTCAACTTGGCCTCATAGATCAGCCGCTGAAGCTGCTTTATACCCAAACCGCAGTTCTCATTGCTATGACGCATGTTCTCCTGCCGTTTGTGGTTCTGCCGATCTATGGCGCTATTCGCAACGTGCCGCGGGATTATGCGAGAGCTGCTGCCATTCTCGGCGCTGGCCCAATACGAACCTTTTTTGAGGTCATTTTTCCGCTCACCCTGCCGGGAGTTATGGGCGGGATGATCCTAACCTTTCTCACCGCACTTGGTTATTTCATCACGCCTTCGCTGCTTGGTTCGCCAAAAGAAATGATGATTGCAACGCTGATTTCCCAGCAGCTGCGTGAAACACTGGATTGGCCATTCGCAGCAGCACTGGTGGGTATTCTTACACTTCTGGTGATGGCTGTTTCGCTGGTCCTCGGTCGTGTGTTCAAGTTCAACCGGATGATGGGAGGCAATGCATGAACAGCCGCAATTTGCTCCTCAATGCCTATGTCTATCTGGTGCTGTGTTTTCTCGTTGTGCCGATCCTTATCATTCTGCCAATGGCGTTTAGTGAGACCGATTACATCACCTTTCCGCCACGCGGGTTTACGTGGCAGTGGTTTGGTGCCTTCTTTCAGTCTGCACAATGGATGAGTGCAACGGCATTCAGCGCGAAGATTGCATTTTTCACGGCGATTTCGAGTGCAATTATTGGGTTATGTGCAAGCTATGCGATAGTTCGCGGCAAGGGTGCGCTCGCGACCATTTTCCAGACTTTGCTCATTGGCCCCATCGTTGTGCCGCATATCGCCCTGGCGATTGCGCTCTATCTGATGTTTCAAAGTGTCGGACTGACAGAGACAACGGCCGGTTACGTTTTTGCGCACACAATTATAGCATTGCCTTTCAGCGTGTTTACGATCGTAGCGGCGCTCTCGCAGGTCGATCCCGCTTTGGAAGATGCGGCAATGTGTTGTGGGGCCAATCGCTTTTTGGCTTTTCGCGCCGTGACCTTGCCGCTGATATGGCCGAATGTCTTATCGGGCGCGTTGTTTGCCTTCGTCATATCGTTTGATGAACCGGTAATTTCGTTCTTTCTCGCAGGTGTGCGCGACAAGACCCTGCCGCGCATGATGTTCGATGATATCGAGCAGAACCTGACACCGATTATCCCAGCGATTGCCGTGATGCTCACGCTGCTTTCCATCATTGTTCTGGTGGGGGCCGCAGGGCTGCGCGCGCTTGCTACGCGTTCACAGCAGGCTGTGTCTGAAGAATAAGAAAACCATAGAAGTGAGGGAAACATGTTCAAGAAAACTACCAGATTACTGATGTGCGCCGGGTTGCTGCTTGCAGCCGGATCGATAGTGGCCAAAGCTGACAGCGTTGTTTATGCGACGACTGGCGGACAGATGCGCCAGACGCTTGAGAAAGAGTTCTACGGGCCTTTCAAGGAAGAAAGCGGCACGGATGTCGTGCCGTTTGATATTGAGGTGCCGGATCAATGGGCGCGTGTCGAAGCCATGAAGCGCGCCAACAAATTTGAGTTTGATATTGTTACGGCAACGGGTCCCGATCTGGTCGACAAAGCCGATCTTCTTTTGACGATTGATTGCTCGAAACTACCGAATGTCGAAGCGAAAGGCGTCGAAGGCTCCTGCAAGGAAAAGGGCGTTGCAAGAACGACGGGCGGTATGCTGCTCGCCTATGACACATCCGTTTACAAGGACAAGGTGCCTCAGACCTGGGCTGATTTCTGGGACGTGAACACGTTTCCCGGCCCGCGTGGATTGCCGGATACGGGCGATCGTGACTGGTGGTTGCCGGCTATCGCACTGATCGCCGATGGCGTGCCGCGCGATAAGATTTTCCCGATGGATCTGGACCGGGCCTATAAAAAGCTCGACGAGATCAAGCCGCATATCAGCGTGTGGTGGAAGACGGGCAATCAGGTGGCACAGATCATGCGCGATCAGGAAGTCGCCATGACGATGTCCTATTCCGGCAGAGCATTGAGCGCTATGAATGATGGTGCGCCATTCAATGTAAGCTGGAATGATGCCGTGATGGACACAGGCTATTTCGCTATCCTGAAAGATGCCCCTAATCCGGAAGGCGCCTTGAAGTTTATCAATTACTTCTATGGTCATGCAGAAGGCCATCCGGCCTTCATCAAGACAGCAAACTACGCGACCCATTCAAAAGAAGGCGTGGCTTTGCTGCCTGAAGCTGAGCAGAAGAACTACGCAACGTCGCCGGATAACTACAAACTGCTGCTTGTTCCGGATTTCAAATGGATCGGCGAGAACCGCAACATGCTGCGTGAACGCTGGCAAAACTGGCTTGCTGAATAAGCAAAGGTCGCAAAGGGATGTCAGGCCGACGCCCTCGTGGTGTCGGCCTTTTTGTTTGGATCAATCTGTATAGGCTGACGATTTCAGATGCCTGACGAGAGCCGCTCCACCTTCAATCAGGTCCATGCGAATAGCCATGCGCAGAGCATAGGAGTCCCGATCGCGCAAGGCAGCCAGAACCTGTTCGTGCTGGTGAGGGCCGGCATAGGTTGGCATTGCGTTGGGATAAAGTTCCGAAAGGATCGGCCCGATACGCATCCAGAGCGCTTCAAGTACATCAATCAGATGTTTCATGCCTGAATGACGATAGATGATAAAATGGAAATCAAAGTTGGTCTGCAATGCTTCCGGCCAGTCGCCGCTTTTTTCTGCAGCAACCAGCCGATTATGCAGATCTTCAAGCTGAAGAATGTCTTCTTCAGTGATATGCGGTAATGCGCGTTCCGCCGCCATGGGTTCAAGTTCCAGACGCATCGCACGAATTTCTTCGTATTCATCGGCCGAAAGCTTGCGCACGCGGATGTAATAGCGCGGCTTGATCTCGATGGCACCTTCGCGCGAAAGCTGAATCAGAGCTTCACGCACAGGGGTCTCAGATGTTCCTAACGAGCGCGCAAGATCGCGGACCTTGAGCCGCTGAAGCGGAAGGAGCTGTGCCTGCATCAGCTGTGATTTGAGCGTATTGTAAACGGTGTTGGACAACACCTCGCCAGATTCCGTCTGCGCTTCTTCAGCGATAACATCATCAGCTTCAGTCAAGCTGTTGTCCGGTTCATTTACAAAATTCATCAATAGGCTCCAATTGCCGGACGCATCCTTGTCGAGCGGTCGAATATATCAATTCATCATCACGACTCAAATGCCCATATGTTTGCATGCCAGAACCATCTGTGCATCAAGCATCGGGACACCATTGATGATCCTGCATCCTTTGGCTTGGGCCAATTCCAGCCAGCGCGTCATCGGTGGATTGACGATGATGTCGGATATTATGGTGTCGGAGGAAATCCCTGTCAGATCCAGCGGAAGCTCGTCTTGCTCGGCCATGCCAAGCGATGTCGTATTGACGATGAGGTCGAAGTGGTTGCCGTGATCGGGTCCACTTTGGAGGGAGCAGTCTTTATAAGCAGATTGTATATCCGTGGCGAGCGCTGCAGCTTTTGCAGTATCGCGATTGGCGATCCACAAGGAACGCGCGCCCGCTTTTGCCAGCCCAAAGCCCACAGCACGCCCGGCGCCGCCTGCTCCCAGCATCAAAACAGACATGCCTTTAGGTTCGATACCATTGCTGCGCAATCCTTCGATAAAGCCGGGGCCATCCAAATTGTCACCAACAAGGCGACCACTTTCCTCCCGGCGCACGAAGTTGACGGCACCAATTTCTTGCGCTGCATCTGTCACAGCATCGAGAAGCGGAATGATTGCGATCTTGTGTGGGATAGTCACACCAAATCCGCTTACATTGCCCATTTTGCGAATGGATTGCGTGACTTGCGCAAGATCATCAGGATGAACGTGCAAGGGAACCGCGGCTGCGTTCTTCCCTGTCTTATCGAAATGGGTATTGAAGACGTGGCTTGCCCGCACATGACCGATTGGATGTGCCAGAACGAAAAGGATTTTGCTCTTGCCGGTAACTTCCATGGGTTAAGCCCTCGTCATTTCGCGTGCGATGATGATCCGCTGAATTTGTGACGTGCCTTCATAAAGACGGAACAGGCGCACATCGCGATAGAAATGCTCGACAGCATAGTCCTGCATATAGCCGGAGCCACCATGTATCTGCACGGCGTGATCGGCGACGCGCCCCACCATTTCAGAACAATAGAGTTTGCAGCTTGCCGCCTTGCGAATAATTGCGGGGTCCCCATCATCGAAAGCACGCGCTGAATCGAGCACCATGCATCGTGCGGCATAGGCTTCGGTGCTCATATCCGCCAGCATTGCCTGTATCATCTGGTGTTCTGCAATGGGCTTGCCGAATTGAACACGGGTTTTGGCAAAGCCGACGGCTTCATCAATTAATCGCTCTGCCATGCCTGTGCAGACGGAGGATATATGCAGCCGACCGCGGTTGAGAACTTTCATTGCTGTCTTGAAGCCACGGCCTTCCACACCACCAATGATGTTTTCCGCAGGGACACGAACATTCTCCAGATAGACATCACAGGTCTGCGTGCCGCGTTGTCCCATCTTATGGTCCGCCTTACCAAGGGTGAGGCCGGGTGAATTGCGGTCAACCAGAAATGCTGTGACGCCGGAAGGTCCGGCTTCGCCTGTTCGTGCCATGAGCGTGAATACGCCAGCAATTGGCGCATTGGTTATGAAGCGTTTTACGCCATTGAGAATGTAAGCATCGCCGTCTTTTACTGCCGTAGTTTTGACCGCACCTGCATCGGACCCCACATCGGGTTCTGTCAGGGCGAAGGAACCAATGATTTCTCCACTGGCAAGTCTCGGCAACCAATAGGTTTTCTGGGCGTCGGTGCCGTCAGCGATAATCCCCTGCGACCCGATACCGTTGTTTGTGCCGATGACAGAACGAAATGCCGGAGAGGTGTAGCCGAGCTCAAAACCGACGAGGACCTCTTCCTCCATCGTCAACCCAAGTCCATCATATTGTTCAGGAATTGAGAGGCCGAACAGGCCCATGGCACGCATGTCGTCTATGACATCGGTGGGGATGCTGTTTGTTTCTTCCACCTGTCTTTCGACGGGCATCAACCGCTCTCTGACAAAGCGTCTGATCGTATCTAACAGTGATTGAAAGGTCTCCGGGTCGCGGATCATGAAGTGCCCCTTCGCGGGTGATTTCAACAAAGATGAAACACGTCGCGTTTTGCAGAAATATCCTATTGCTAAGGGAATGTTTCATAGATTAAAGTTCGAGACAATATAAAATGAAATTAAATTCCATTTGTGGTTTCGCTATGATTGGAATGGGTTCAGGGGAAGTTGGGGAGAGGATGACCGAGCTTACCGATGTGGTGATCGAAAGCCGTCCGGCGGCAGGTGTGGCCTTACTGGAAATCAATCGTCCAGAAGCACTCAATGCATTGAATATGGATATCCGCCAGAAACTGTCAGGAGCAGTTGATCGGCTTGCGCGTGATGCGGAAACGCGGGTTATCGTCATTGCGGGCAAAGGTGGAAATTTCGCCGCTGGTTCAGATGTTAAAGTGTTCGCACAGACTGGCGCGGGAGAAATTCTCGCCCAGCGGCTTCATCGTTACTGGGAGAGCCTCGCTCGTTGCCCCAAGCCTGTGATCGCTGCCGTGGAAGGCTATGCGTTGGGCGGTGGTTGTGAGCTTGCAATGCACGCCGATATTATCGTTGCATCAAAAACAGCAAATTTCGGTCAGCCGGAAATCAAGCTCGGATTGATGCCTGGCGCAGGAGGCACGCAGCGGCTTTTACGCGCGATAGGCAAATATAAGACCATGCTGCTTGCTCTGACGGGAGAAATGCTCTCGGCGGTGGATGCGGAAAGATACGGTCTCGTCAGCCGGTTGACGGACGAAGGGCAGGCGTTGGAAGAAGCGCTAAAGCTTGCTGGAAAAGTTGCCCTGATGCCACCGCTTGCAGCGGAACAAATCAAAGAGGCTGTCACTCACGGCGAAGATGCACCTCTTGAAACAGCTCTGAGATTGGAGCGTAAAGCGTTCCAGCTTCTCTTCGACACGGAAGATAAACGGGAAGGCATTGACGCCTTCCTGTCCAAACGCAAGCCTCAGTTCAAGGGGCGCTAGTATGGCTGCGATGTCGGAGCAATATCGTCTTATCAATAAAGTTGGTATCGTTGGTGCCGGGATTATGGGGATCGGCATAGCCGAAACGATGGCTGCGGCTGGCCTGACTGTTCATATGTTCGACCAATTTCCCGGAAAAGCCGAGGCTTCAAAACAGGAGCTTGCAAAGCGCCTGGATAGCCGGGTTTCGCGCGGGAAACTGGACTCGGATACGGCTGCAGGTGTTCTTGATCGGATCACACCTGTTGATGCTCTTGGCGATTTGGCTGAGGCCAATCTTGTCATAGAAGCTGTTGTTGAAGACATTGGCGTGAAGCGAGAGCTGATTGCTGCGCTTGAAAAATGTCTTCCGCCTGAAGCGATCATCGCAACGAACACATCGTCTTTGTCGGTAACTGCAATTGCCGGTAAAGCTCAAAATCCGCAGCGCATAGCCGGGTTTCACTTTTTCAATCCCGTTCCGCTAATGCGCGTTGTGGAAGTAATCAAAGCTGCGCTGACGGATGCCAGGGTTCTTGATGTTCTGAAGGAGCTTGCGGTACGGGTTGGTCATCGACCCGTGATGGCTTCCGATACACCGGGTTTCATTGTCAACCACGCTGGTCGTGCTTATGGCACGGAAGCGCTTGCGATGATCCGGGAAAATATCGCTGATTTCACTACGATTGATGCAATTCTGCGGGATGCTGCTGGGTTCCGCATGGGGCCTTTCGAGCTTCTTGATCTGACGGGACTTGATGTGTCGCATCCCGTCATGGAAGCGATCTACGGGCAATATTATCACGAACCCCGTTATCGTCCGTCGGTTATCACACGGCAGCGCCTTGATGCAGGTCTGTTTGGACGCAAAAGCGGCCGCGGCTTTTATGATTATTCAGACGATGCCACCACAGCTGTAGCAAGCGATGGCGCGCGGAGCCTGCCCAAATCGGTGACGATTATCGGCGATACACCTGACAAGGCGCTGCATAAGCTCGCGAAGCAGGCAGGCGTTCCAGTCATCAATGATGTAAGCGCGAGCGCGCTGGTTCTGATCGGTTTGATTGGCGATGATCTAACCTCGGCAATCGTGCGGGAAGGTCTGAACTCTGCCAACACCATCGGCTTTGATCCGCTATTTGGCATCTACAGACACCGAACGCTGGTCGCTTCACCGGGAGCAACGGACCTTACGCGGCAAGAGGCTCTCGCTTTGGCGCAGTCCGATGGAGTCAAAGCGTCGCTGGTTGAAGATACATGCGGAACTGTTTGCCAGCGTGTTTTGGCTATGATTGTGAATATCGCAGCCGATATCGTTCATCAAAACATAGCATCAGTCGATGACCTCGATGCTGCCGTGCGTTTGGGACTCGGCTATCCATATGGCCCGCTTGAATGGGGCGACCGGATCGGAGCCGATATCGTCGTCCATATTCTGGATCGCATGTTTGGGAGAACTGGTGATCCGCGATATCGCGCCAGCCTGTGGCTGCGCCGCAGGGCAGAACTGAAACTGCCATTGGCAGAATGCAATTAGGGAACCTTTATCATGGCCGAGAAAATTGAACTGAAACCTTCTGCGCCCTGGTATCGGCTCAATGTGACGGAAGATGACTGGCGCGCTGCAAATGCCGGTGATCTGCTGAAATGGTATAGCCAGATGAAGCTCATCCGGCGCTTTGAGGAAAAAATACTCGACTTTGAGAAAGCAGGGCTGGTTCATGGTCCGGCTCATGCCAGTATTGGGCAGGAAGCTGCGGCAGTGGGCGCCATGTCGATGCTCGGTTCCAATGACCAGATCAATGGTACACATCGTGCGCATCACCAGGTGCTGACGAAGCTGATTAATGCACAGACACCATCGGATTTCGATATTCTTCAATCCGACTTTACCGACGACATGAATGATGCCGTCTATCGTTTGATGGCAGAGATTATGGGGCTTAACCCCGGCTATTGCGGTGGTCGTGGCGGCTCCATGCATATGCGCGATGCCGCATCCGGCATTGCGGGCACAAGTGCTATCGTTGGTGGCAATATTCCTCATGCCGCCGGTTATGCGCTCGCCGATAAACTGCTTGGCAGAAAAGGCATATCGGTCGCATTTTTTGGCGATGGAGCTTCCTTACAGGGAGCGACCTATGAAGCGATGAACATCGCCGCACTCTATCGTTTGCCGGTGATTTTCTACGTCGAAAACAATCTCTACGCGGTATCGACACACATTCAGGATGCCACGCGCGAAACACGTATTGCGTCGCGCGGCCCAATGCTGGGCTTCGCTGGCATTGAGTGCGACGGAATGGATGTTGTCGCTGTGCATCAGGCAATGCGTGATGCCTGTCAGATCATTGAAGAAGAAGGTGGCCCGGTCGTTATTGAAGCGCAATGCTATCGCTACCTTCATCAAAGCGGGAGCAAGGCCGGGAGCGATTTCGGCTATCGTACAGGCGAAGAAGAGGAAGAGTGGAAGCGCCGTGATCCAATCGCTCAGGCAGAGCGGCGTTTGAAGGAACTTGGCATTGCCAGCGACGCAGAGCTTGCCGAGATCGACGTGAAAGTCAGCGCTGCAGTGCAGGCTGCAGGATCTCGCCTGACTGAAACAGCACCCGGTAGCAATGTGCTGCGGATACCTGATGCTCTGTGGCCTTCAGCAGAAAGCGTCGATGAAGGCATACTTGGCGACGGGCAGGAGTTCTCTGATGCTCGCTTTAGCGAGATTGAGGACTATTCCGCCGACGAGCTTGTGAAGGTGCGTTTTGCGGCGGCTGCATCCGATGTTCTTGGTCGGGCAATGGAGAAAGACCCGACAATCACCGTTATGGGTGAGGATGTTCACCGTTTTGCCGGTGGCGTCAGCGGGTTCACCAAGAACGCACTTGAGCTGTTCCCGGGAAGAGTGCTCGCCATGCCGATTGCCGAAAATGGTTTTACGGGCGTTGCGCTGGGAGCGGCCTTGCGGGGTCTGCGCCCGGTTGTGGAAATCATGTTTGGCGACTTCTGCTTTGTTGCGGCTGATCAGATCGCCAATGGTATTTCCAAAGTCCGTCATATGTTCGGCGATGGTTTTCCCGTGCCGATCGTGATGCGCGTTCGCGTGTCGCCGCACACTGGCTACGGCTCTCAGCATTCGGGTGATCCATCGGCATTGTTTGCCATGTTTCCGGGATGGCGTGTCGTATCCCCCACGAATGCCTTTGACTATGTCGGGTTGATGAACAGCGCGCTCAAGTCAAATGATCCGGTGGCCATTATCGAACATGTTGAGTTTTATCAGCGTGAAAGCCTCGTGCCCAAGGAAGACCGTGATTATTGTATTCCTCTCGGGAAGGCCCGTATCGTGAGATCAGGCTCGGCATGTACGGTGCTTGCAACATCTGTGATGGTACAGGCCTCGGTTAAAGCCGCGGAAGAATCCGGCATAGATGCTGAGATTATCGACATGCGCAGCCTCGATATGACGGGCATTGATTGGGAGCTTATCGGCCAGTCTATAGCCAAGACCAATCGTGTGGTGATTGCCGAGCAGGTCGCGAGCGGGCTTTCGCTCGGACGCCATTGGGCTGCTGAAATTCAGCGGCGTTTCTTCAACGATCTTGACCATGAAATTCTCCATGTGACCGGCAGTTTGTCGTCGCCTGTGGTTTCACTGGTCTTGAATAAGGCGGCTCTCGGGTCGTCGGAAAAGGTTCGGGCGGCGCTGGAAAAAATCACGCGCAATGCCTGATGAGTTTGAACATAAGAAGAGAAAAACGAGGAACGAAATGAAAAATGGGAAAACAGGGCTGAACCGCCTTTTGATGACGAATTTCAAAAGCCTGATGATGGCTGCGACGTTGCTGACTGCGGTTCCCGCAGCCTATGCGCAAAATGCAGATTCTCTTGTGATCGCGCGCAACATGGACATCAACTCGCTCGATCCGCATCGCACCTTCTGCGACACCTGCCAGATTTATGACTCGGCAGTTTATGAAGGTCTTTTGTCGCTCGACAAAGATAACAAGGTCGTGCCGGTGCTCGCCGAGAGCTATACCGCAAATGGCGATCAGACCGAATTTACCTTCAAGATAAATCCGAAAGCTGTGTTCTCGGATGGCTCGAAGGTTGAAGCCAAGGACGTTAAGTGGTCCTGGGAGCGCCTCAAGAATGTGAAGGCAAGCCCTTCATTTCTGGCAGATACGATTGCTTCCATCGATACGCCTGATGAGGCAACCGTGGTCGTAAAGACCAAGGCGCCCAATTCGGAGTTCTTCAATGTTGTGGCTTCGCCATATTTCGGCATCGTCAATAGTGAAGTTGCTACGTCTGAAGCCAAGGCCGTCAATGGTGAAGATGCTGCAGAAAAGGACAATGCTGAAGCCTGGTTTCTCGCCAATTCGGCAGGTAGTGGGCCGTTTGTTCTGGCCGCTTACGAACCCAATTCCGAACTTCGCCTGAAGCGTAATGAAAAATACTGGGGCGAGGCTGCGAAAGTAGGGGAAGTTGTTATCCGTCAGGTTAAGGATGCCGTTGCTCAGGCGCAAATGCTTGAAAATGGCTCTGCAGATATTGCCATGCAGATCGATCCGGAAACGGCCAAGACTATCCGCAATCCCGACGTGAAGATTGACTCCATTCATTCTTATAACTTCATTTATATCGCGCTCTCACCGGGTGCCAAATCGAATGAAGTGCCTCTGACACCTGAAGTTCGTGAAGCCATTTCCACGGCAATTGATCGTGAAACACTGCTTGATTTCATGTTGGGTGACAAAGGCCAGTTGATTGGTGCCGCTATTCCAATCGGCTTCCCGGGTGGCTCTGATCACAAGATACCTGAATACAACCCCGACAAGGCAAAGGAACTGCTTGCAAAGGCAGGGCACCCGGATGGTTTCAAGCTGGAGGCAATCTATCCAAACCTCAACGTCTACGGTGTTGATTTCACACAGATGATGCAGAAGATCCAGCAGGATCTGTCCAAGGTGAATATCAAGGTTGAGCTGCAGCCTGTTTCTTTTGCAACGTGGCGTGAGAAGGTGAATGGTGACGGCACGCCGCTGACCGTTGTCTATTATGCACCTGACTTCTATGGCACATCGCAATATGTCGATGCATTCGGTCTGGCAAAGGGCAGCCTCTGGGCCAAGCGTGCCGGTGAAGCGCGTGACCCGTCATTCGTGATCGGCGATATTCAGCAGGTTATGGCCGATGCTCTTAAAGCACCTGCCGATCAGGCTGATAAAGTCTGGTTCCAGGCTGGTGAGAAAATGGCCGCTGCCAATGTCATCATTCCGATGCTGAGCCCAGACGTCATTCTGGCATATAATAGCAAGGTGAACGGCGTGCGCTATTCGGCTTGCTGCAACCTGCCATTGGCTGAGATTTCAGTCGCCAAATAAGCTATCGCAGATGAAACAAATAAGGCCGGAGAGAAATCTCCGGCCTTTTTTTATTGCCATGATTTTTTAGTTACGAACAGAGTTTGCAAGCTCCTGCAGGATACGGAGCGACAGGCCGCGTTTTTCCAAATGAGGCATGTGTCCACAGGCGTCAAAAGCGTGGAGCGCTACATTGTCTGGTAGATTGCGGCTATGTTTGAAAGGCAGGATGCGATCCTGTTTTCCAAAGACAACACGAACCGGTATTTCGAGCGATGCAAGGTCGTTCGTGATTGATATGGTTTGTGTTCCATCCGCAAAGAACTGTTTTGCAAAAGCGCTCATCGCGTCACTCAGCGGCTGGTTCTGTCGCTGTTGCACCACGGCTGAAATGAAGGCGTCTGAAATTGCGTCCCTTGCATGAACAAGTTCATGCAGCCAAGGTATGATGCTTTCTTTGGATTTGGCTTTAACGAAGTTCTCGACAAAGCCATTATTGATTTCCGGCCCCAGACCCGCTGGTGAGAACAATCCCAGCGCACGGATATCGATATTCCCTCGGACTGCCAGTCGGGCGCTCACTGCCGCGCCAAAAGAATGCCCGACAACAATCGTTTGCGAGAGGTTGAGCCGTTGAATTGTTGCTTCGACGCGTTCTGCAATTGCGTCGAGGTCGTCAACAACGTCAAGAGATGAGGCACCATGCGATGGCAGATCAATGGCAAGCAAGGGTTGCTGCCATTGGGTGCCGGCAAACAAGCCACGCCAGTTATTATGATCCGAGGCAAAGCCATGCAGAAGGACAATCGGTGTTCCTTCTCCCTTGCGCAGCCATACCGCGTTCAGCTCAGTACCGTTGATAGGTTGGGACGAGATGCTTGCCGCAGGCTGCTGCGTTTCGATGGCAGCAACAACATCTTTCTTCTGTATGCGCCCGCTCGGCCCGCTACCGTTGATCTGCGAAAGATCAATTCCAGCGTTTCCGGCCAGACGTTTTGCAAGTGGTGTTGCTACAGTCCTGCCGGCTTGTGTGGTGTGTGAACGGATATCCAACGCCGGGGCTTCCGAAGACTTTGTGGCTTCAGGTGACGAAACGGCAGCGGGTTCCGATGCGGGTTTTGAAATGGCCGAGGAAATAGCTTCGCCTTCAAGAAAAAGGCTTGCCACACTCTGGCCGACGTCGATTTCATCTGATGTCGAAGGCTTTAGAATTTTAAGTATTCCACTGTGAGGCGCGTCCACCTCAACAACGGTTTTATCGTTGTCTATTTCAAAAAGGAGCTGTCCTTGGCTGACTGTATCACCGTCTTTCGCGTGCCAACGAGAGATTGTGCCGGAATTGGTTTCCAGACTGACTTTTGGATATAGAATATCGGTGGCCATGAGATTTCCTGCAACAATCTGCTACGTCGCGTTGGCGATGATTAGGGTAAGGTGTGTGAAGGTGCTTCCAGCTTGCCGACAAGCCGCTCCTGCAGCTCGATGGTCAACTGTTTGAGTGCCGGGCCAATTTCGCCATAACAGACATCGCGTGGCGCAATGTCGGTAATGCCGCCACAGGTAATTGCCACAAGCTGCGTGCCATCAGTCGGGCGGAATGGAACGCCTACCGCATTTATATAGCTGTACCAGTCGCCGCATGATGCAACGAAGCCATCTCTCTCAAAATCTTCGAGTGCATTGCTTGTCAGGCGACGAATTTTCTCGGCCTGTTCCGGCTCGGCCGCAAGCATTTGCTCAAGCAGAGACTCACGCTGCGTTTCTTCCATGCCAGCATAATAGGAAAGCCCCATTGCAGTGCGCCAGATTGGCAATCTTGAGCCAACATTGAGGCGCAGGGAAACAGGGTTTTCAGAGCGCGCATTGGCGACATAGACCATTTCGCGTTGCTCACGCAGTCCCATGGCAACGGCGACACCGGTTTTTTCCGCAAGTTTCCGCATGAGCGGCATCGCCATATAAACAACAGCATTTGCACTGAGGCCTGAGTAGCCCAGCGAAATTGTTGCGGGGCCAATGCTATAGCGCCCGAGATTTTCATCGTAATTAAGATAACCCAGATTGACCAGGGTTAGTGTCAGGCGTGAAACGGTGGCTTTCGGCAAGCCTGTCCGATCAATAAGATCCTGATTTCCAAGAGAAATATCATTTGGGGTGAAGCTTCGCAAAATTTCCAGACCCCTTACGAGGGCGCTGGAAACCTGAGCGCTGTCTTTATCGAGGTCCAATGAGCTGGGCTTCGTTCTCTTCTTCACGTTGTCTCCTGGGCGTGTGTCGTTTTCAGTTTAGAGGAATGCCGTTCCAGAAAATGAAATTTAATTTCATTTATATTGACGGCGTCAAATTTGCTTGTCAATACTATGTGCAAGGACGCACAAAAACTGCGCCAGATTTCCAAAATGGGAACCGTGCATGTCAAATTATCTCTTTAAGCGCCTAATTGCGATGCCATTTCTAATTCTTGGCATCGTGACCATGGCCTTTGCGCTCACGACGATCACAAAGGGTGATCCGCTTACATCCATTGTGGCCGAGCAGCAGATGAACAACCCGGAAGTTGTGGCTGCTGCAAAAGCAAAGTGGGGGCTCGATCGCAGTCTGCCAGAGCGCTATGTCATCTATCTCAAAAACCTTCTGTCTGGCGACATGGGGACCTCGTTCGTCACGAAGCGTCCTGTCAGCACAGACTTGATGGCCCGTTTGCCAGCCACGATGGAGCTGGTTTTATCGGCCATGGTTCTGGGATCTATTGTCGGTATCCTGCTTGGTATTCTGGCGGCTTATTATCGCGACAGCGCGATTGATCATGTGGCGCGCCTTTTTGCGCTGCTGGGATCATCTTTGCCCGTCTTCTGGCTGGGGCTTGCCGTTCTCTTCATCTTTTCAGTGCAGTTTGAGTTGCTGCCCGGACCGGGCCGACTTGATCCACGCATGGCGCCGCCTGCTGCCATCACAGGCCTCATGACAATCGACAGTCTGCTCGCAGGAAATTTCGCGGCTTTCAAAAATGCCCTCGCACATCTGATTCTCCCTGCGACAGTGCTTGGCTGGACCGTGGCGGGTACGATTTCGCGTCTCGTTCGCGCCAATATGCTTGATGTAATCGGGCGTGAATTCATCCTCACGGCACGCGCCAAAGGTGCTGGCGAACTTCGTGTGGTGTTCCGCCATGCCCTGCGCAACATTCTTGTGCCGGTTCTGACAGTCATCAGTTATTCGTTTGCTTATCTCATCACGGGCGCTGTGCTGACCGAAACAATTTTCGCCTGGCCTGGCATGGGATCTTATGCGGTTGAGGCCGCACGATCACTGGATTTCCCAGCAATCATTGGTGTTACCATCGTCGGTGGCGTGATGTTCCTGATTACGAACCTGCTCACCGATGTTGCCTATGTTCTCGCAAATCCGCGCGTGCGTCTGGGCTAAGGGGAAAGCAAATGGTTGCAGCAGCAAACACCTCATCACGTCAGCTTAAATTCAGAATACCGCGCTGGTTTACCTTGCCGGTGGCAATCGGAATTATTGTCGTCGCCTTCTGGATCATTGCGACATTCTTTGCGCCATATATGACGCCCTACGACCCGCTCGACATGGTTGGACGACGCCTGCAGGCACCAAGCTGGTCGCACTGGCTTGGAACCGATGCTCTGGGACGCGATGTGTTGACGCGCACGCTTTACGGAGCCAAGCATTCGCTGCCAATTGCCCTCTTGGTGGTGGTAAGTGCTGTTATCATTGGTGCTTTGGCTGGTGCTATCTCAGGCTATAAAGGTGGATTGATCGGCTCAGCCATTATGCGGCTCGTCGATATCACACTGTCATTTCCTCCGATGCTTCTCGCAATGGCGGTTGCCGCATCGCTCGGACCCGGGCTTGAAAACGCTGCGATTGCCATGGTCATTGTTTGGTGGCCTGTCTATGCGCGTCTCATGCGGGCACAGGTGCTGGAAGTGCGTGAGCGTGAGCATGTGGAGGCCGCGATAGCATCTGGCGCCAGCAGCTCCCGCGTTCTGTTCAAGCATATTCTGCCGCTCTGCTGGACCCCGATATTGATCAGCGCAACGATGGATTTGGGGCAGGTCATTCTGCTTGCGGCATCGCTCAGCTTTATCGGTCTTGGCGCAACGCCGCCCACGCCGGAATGGGGCTCCATGATCGCCGAGGGTGCTGTCTATTTCTACAACTGGTGGATCGCGATGGGGCCGGGCCTTGCTATCCTGACCATCGTTCTTGGTTTCAATTTCATCGGCGATGGTCTTCGCGACTATTTCGACCCGCGTTCGAAGTGATTGGAGAACAAAATGACAAATCCAAATGAGAACACCAGTCTCTTTCGAATTGAAAACCTGCGTGTCGGCTTTGGCCGTGATGGTGTGGTGCTTGATGCGGTCAGAGGCATCAATCTTGAACTCAAGCGGCGCGAAGTTTTGGGGATCGTTGGCGAGTCCGGTTCCGGCAAGTCTATCGGGATGCTGGCCTCAATCGGCCTGACGCCGCCCAATGCCAAGGTTTCAGGCTCGGTTACGTTTCAGGGCGAAGAACTGGTTGGTAAATCGCGGCGCGAAATGCGAAGCCTTCGCGGCTCGAAAATTGCGATGATTTTTCAGGACCCGCTGTCCTCTCTCAATCCGGTGATGAAGGTTGGCGATCAGCTGATCGAAGCCTTGCAGCTTCATCAGAAAAAGCTCAACCGGAAAGCCGCTATGGCGCGGGCGATTGAGTTGCTGGAGCTAGTCTCCATTCCGCAACCTGATCAGCGTGTGAAACAATACCCGCATGAGTTTTCAGGTGGGATGCGGCAGCGTGTGATGATCGCCATGGCTGTCGCTAATGATCCGGACCTATTGATTGCGGACGAACCTACCACTGCACTTGATGTCACGGTTCAGGCGCAGATCATGGCAGTATTGCGGGACTTGCAGAATAAACTTGGTCTGGGACTTATCCTCATCACGCATGATCTTGGTGTCCTTGCGGGCCATGCTGACCGTGTTGCCGTTGTCTATGCCGGTGAAGTGGTCGAGGAGGCGGATGTCTTCGAACTTTTCGACAATCCTCGTCATCCATATACGCGCGGGCTGATCGCTTCGATCCCGACACTGAATGATAGCGGCGGCAAACTCTATTCCATTGATGGTGCGCCGCCTGTTCTGGGTGCTTTCCCCAAAGGATGTGCGTTTCATCCGCGATGCGCACATGCACAGGATATCTGCAAGACAACGGCTCCCAGATATCAGCAATTCGGACGCCACATATCGGCGTGCCACTTTGCCGACAGTCTGCCTGCATATCAACGAAAGGCCGACATACCGGTCAGTAACGAGGCCGCGCTATGAGCCAGAGTTTTTCATCGCAAACAGCTCCATCCTCTGTGTCGGATGCCGCTCTTTCGGTCCGCAATCTTCGCAAATCGTTTCCGATCAAAGGCGGCACGATCTTTCAGCGTGATGTGGCTGAGGTTAAGGCGGTCGACGATATTTCGTTTGATCTGGCCAAGGGTGAGACACTTGGTCTGGTCGGTGAATCCGGCTGCGGAAAATCCACACTCGGCCGTTGCCTGCTCAGGCTGATCGAGCCAACGAGCGGAGAGGTTCTGTTTCAGGGACAGAACGTGGCGCAGTTCTCGCCGAAAGAAATGCGGGCTGCACGCAAGCACCTGCAATTCGTGTTTCAGGATCCGTTTGCTTCACTTCATCCGCGTATGCGCATCGAAGAAAGCATCGCCGAGCCGCTTCGTATCAGTGATCTGTCACAACAGCAGCGTAAAGAGCGTGTCCAGGAAATGCTGCGACTTGTCCGGCTCAACCCGGAGCACGGCAAACGTTATCCGCATGAGCTGTCAGGCGGCCAGCGGCAACGTGTCGTGATCGCACGCGCCTTGGCGCTTAATCCGCAGGTTATGGTGCTCGATGAGCCGGTCTCGGCGCTCGACGTTTCGGTGCAGGCTGGGGTGCTGAATCTCTTGCAGGAAATTCAGGCGGAGTTCGGCACGTCCTACATCTTCATTGCGCATGATCTGTCAGTGGTGCGGCATATCTCGCACACGGTTGCAGTGATGTATCTTGGGCGGATCGTTGAGAAGGCTCCGGCTGGAGAACTCTATAACCGACCGCTGCACCCTTACACGCAGGCTTTGATGTCGGCGGTTCCGCTGGCCGATCCGGTCATTGAGCGAAAGCGGCAGCAAATTCTGCTCAAGGGCGATGTGCCGAGCCCGATCAATCCCCCATCCGGTTGCCCGTTCAGAACCCGCTGTTTCAGGGCGGAAGCGATCTGCGCGGAAGTCAGGCCGGAATTGCAGCTTCAGGGAGGCGGACACGCGGTCGCGTGTCACTTCCCGCAGGAATGGCGATCACCTCAGTAATTCCCGTGACTAATTTTGACTATCAGGTGCCGCTTATCGCGGATGTTTGAGAAGGACGTGACCTTGAAAATAATGAACGAACTTGAGGTTCCTGTTATGGGCGATAACAACTCTGCCCTTCCGCTGGCTGGAATAAAGGTTCTTGATCTTTCGCGCGTTCTTGCCGGTCCCTGGACCACGATGAGCCTTGCTGATCTTGGAGCCGAAGTCTGGAAAATCGAGAATATTCAAGGCGGTGATGACACGCGCGCGTGGTCGGTTCCCAATTATAAAGGAGCCAGTACCTATTTTCTCTGTGCTAACCGCGGCAAGAAAAGCCTGGCGCTCGATCTGAAGTCGCCAGAAGGCCTCGATATAATTTATGAACTGGCCAAGCAGGCGGATGTTGTGGTCGAGAACTTTCGTGCCGGAACTGTCGAACGTCTGAAAATTGATTACGCGACTTTGAAGGCGCTCAATCCCGGGCTCATCTATTGCTCGATATCCGGCTATGGCCAAACCGGCCCGGAAGCACGGCGCCCCGGCTATGACTTTGTGGTTCAGGCTGAAAGCGGCCTGATGTCGATCACCGGACAAACCGATGGCGAGCCGATGCGCATCGGGGTGGCTATGACCGATATCGTGGCGGGTATGGTTGGAACGCAATCCATTCTGGCAGCGCTTTATCAACGCAAGACCACAGGTCTCGGACAGTTTGTCGATATTTCTCTTTTTGAATGCGCGCTCAATACGCTTATCAATATTGGTAGTGCCCATCTGAATGGCGGGCATATTCCCAAACGTTTTGGTAATGCTCATCCGACCGTGGTGCCCTATCAGATTTTCGAGTGTTCCGATGGTGCCTTTGCCCTCGCTGTCGGTAACGACCGCCAGTTTGCAATCCTCTGCGAAAAGATCATTGGTCTGCCAGAACTTGCCGCGGACGATCGTTTCAAAACGGCGAGCGGGCGAGCGCTTAATCGTTCTGAACTGATACCGCCGATGGCTGAGCGTTTCCGCACCCAAACGCGCGAATATTGGATGGCTGAATGTCTGAAGATGGGCGTTCCTGCGGGGCAGGTGAAAACTGTTCCAGAAGCTTTTGAAAGTCCCAATGTTGTGGCACGGAATGTGGTGCAAACATTGGAAAGCCCACATCTGGGGCCGGTCTCTCTTGTGCGTCCAGCCCAAGGATTAGAGGCACAGAAACATGCTTCCTATAAGGCGCCGCCAATGTTGGGTGAAGATAGTACTTCCATTCTGGAGGACGTTCTTCAATTCGATAAAGCCAGACTGGCAGAGCTGATCGACGCCGGTGTCATCCATCAATATCAGGCAACTGTTTGAGGAGAGAGTGATGACGAACACTCAAGTGGAATATTCCAATATCAAACTGTTCATTGATGGAACATGGCGCGATGGCAGTTCTGGTGAAACGGTTGACGTCCTGAACCCGGCGACCAACGACGTTATCGGACATATTGCTAAAGCCACGACAGCCGATCTTGATGACGCTTTGGCTGCAGCCGAACGCGGCTTTGAGATTTGGCGCAAGGTATCGGCCTTTGATCGTTATAAGATGCTGCGCAAGGCTGCAGACATTTTTCGGGCTCGCGGCGAGGGCGTTGCGCGCTTGCTGACGATTGAGCAGGGCAAGCCTCTGTCGGAAGCGCGTGCCGAGGCTGCTGCGGCCGGTGACCTGGTCGACTGGTTTGCAGAAGAAGCCCGGCGTAGCTATGGGCGTATCGTTCCCTCACGCTTTGCAAATGTGATGCAATCGGAAGTCAAAGAGCCGGTCGGTCCGGTGGCTGCGTTTACTCCTTGGAACTTTCCAATCAACCAGTCGGTTCGCAAAATATCTGCGGCTCTGGCTGCTGGCTGCTCCATCATTTTGAAAGCTGCTGAAGATACGCCGGCAGCCCCAGCCGAACTGGTGCGCGCCTTTGCTGATGCTGGTTTGCCTGATGGTGTTATCAACCTCGTTTATGGCGATCCGGCGGAGATTTCGTCTTACCTCATCCCTCATCCTGTGATTAAGAAAGTGTCATTCACGGGTTCGACGCAGGTGGGAAAGCAGCTTGCGGCGTTGAGTGGTTTGCACATGAAGCGGGCCACGATGGAGCTTGGTGGACATGCGCCGGTTGTCATCATGGCAGATGCCGATGTGGAGCAGGCAATCAAGGTGGCAGCTGCGGCCAAGTTCAGAAATGCAGGCCAGATTTGCATCGCACCCACTCGGTTTCTGATTGAAGAAGCAGTCTACGATCAGGTGATCGAAGGTCTTTCAACTTACGCCCGTTCGTTGAAAGTCGGAGATGGGCTCGATGCCGAAACGACGATGGGACCGCTGGTCAATGCGCGTCGGGTCAACGCCATGGAGCGCTTGATTGGTGATGCGAAGGAACACAAGGCCAAAGTGGTTACGGGCGGCGAACGCATTGGCAATCGTGGCAATTTCTTTGAGCCAACGATCCTTGCAGATGTGCCGCGTGATGCGGCAATCATGAACGAGGAGCCGTTTGGTCCGGTGGCACTTCTCAATAGGTTTCAGTCACTTGACGAAGCTTTGGTGGAAGCCAACAGGCTCAATTATGGTCTTGCTGCTTATGCTTTTACTGGATCATCGGCCAATGCTGCAAAAATATCTTCTTCTGTTCGCAGCGGAATGATCACTATCAATCACTACGGGTTGGCACTGCCGGAAGTACCTTTCGGTGGCATCAACGATTCCGGCTACGGAACCGAAGGCGGAGCTGACGCGCTGGATGCCTACCAGAATACGAAATTCGTTTCGCATTTGCAGGCATAGGCCCTGCACCGGCAACCATCATCATTCCCGAAATACGAGACCTCATTATGAGCGAAGCCTTTATCTGTGATTATGTTCGTACACCGATCGGTCGGTTTGGTGGTTCCCTTTCATCTGTGAGAACGGATGATCTTGGGGCTATTCCGCTTCGCTCGTTAATGGAGCGTAATGGGGCTGTTGATTGGGAAGCGGTGGACGATGTTATTTTCGGTTCTGCTAATCAGGCAGGCGAGGACAATCGCAATGTTGCACGTATGTCGCTGTTGCTCGCCGGACTGCCAGTCAGCATAACGGGAACGACTATCAATCGGTTATGCGGGTCTGGCATGGACGCCATTATCAGTGCAGCGCGGGCGATTAAGGCCGGTGAAGCTGATCTGATGGTTGCGGGTGGCGTTGAAAGCATGAGCCGGGCTCCTTTCGTTATGCCAAAGGCTGATGCCGCCTTTTCGCGTCGGGCTGAAATATACGATACGACAATTGGCTGGCGCTTCATAAACCCGCTGATGAAGAAGCAATATGGTGTCGAGTCGATGCCTGAAACCGGCGAGAACGTTGCGGCAGACTACCAGATTTCGCGCGAGGATCAGGACGCCTTTGCGATGCGCAGTCAGGAAAAAGCTGCGGCCGCGCAGGCTAACGGCAGGCTGGCCAAGGAGATCGTAAACGTCACCATCCCGCAACGCAAAAGTGCTGCGCTGGTGGTCGAGCATGACGAACATCCGCGCGCAACATCCATCGACGCCCTTTCAAAAATGGGTACGCCTTTTCGTGCTGGCGGTACGGTTACGGCGGGCAACGCTTCTGGGGTCAATGATGGTGCTGCAGCCCTGATCATTGCTTCTGAAGAGGCAGTCAAGAAATATGCCCTGAAACCTCTGGCGAGAATAATGGGCGGTGCCACTGCCGGTGTGCCACCGAGGATTATGGGTATAGGCCCAGCGCCCGCAACACAGAAACTTCTGGCAAGGCTCGGGCTTGCCATCGATGCAATGGACGTCATCGAACTCAATGAGGCTTTCGCCTCTCAGGGGCTTGCTGTCTTGCGCGAACTTGGCATTGCTGACGACGATCACCGGGTTAACCCGAACGGCGGTGCGATTGCGCTGGGTCATCCGCTTGGCATGTCGGGCGCACGGATCACAGGATCAGCAGCGCTCGAACTTTCTTTGAACGACGGTCGTTATGCGCTGGCGACAATGTGTATCGGTGTAGGGCAAGGGATTGCAATCGCTCTGGAAAAGGCTTGAGCAGGTGCGGTGCGTTAGCCGTAACTGTCATACGTCCTCAGCACCCGAGCGGCTGATATGGCGTTTGAGCAGGGCTGCAGCAAATTCAAAGTCTCTGTTCTCGATGGCTTCGAGAATACCTAAGTGATCTTTGCAAGCCTTGCGGATACGCTCTTCGCCCAAACGGTCGAAGTCGGAATATTCCGTCATGCGCCGAAGATGGTTCTGCCAGCGAACTGATTGCGTGAAAAACCGATTATTCGCCCACGAAACAATAGTCTCGTGAAAGTTGGCATTGGCGTTGAACCAGAGATCCCGTGTGAGGCTCTGGATCGGCAGGACCGATATTTCATTCTGCTCGCGTTGCAGAGCTGCGAGCTGGCTGAGATCAGGCGCGTAGTCGGGTTGCGAAAGCGCACCGCATTCGATCACCAGGCGGAAGGCGTAGCTTTCATTGACCGCGCGCTCATTATCGAGCGACTCGGCAAAGCGCCAGCCATGGCCCGGAAGACGCTCTGCGAGACCTTCGGTGGCAAAACGCATCAGAACCCGGCGCACCGCGCCGCGCGTTGCACCCAGCTGATCGGCAAGTTCGGCTTCCGACACTTCGTCACCAACAGCACCAGAGGCGCGCGCACTCATCAGACGCCGGTAGAGCTCTTCCGCCTCCGATGGCGGCAGCAGATTGTCGTTGAGTTCGTCCGGCTCTGGAATGCGATGCAGCTGATATCCGCGATTGGGTGTCTGACTGACAATACCCTGCTGCACAAGAAGATTGAGCACCTGACGCACGGGCGACCGCGATACGCGAAGCTCTTTTGCAATGGCAGCATCCGACAGCCGGTCGCCGATATTCCAGCGTGCAGCGGATATGAGCGAGACCATTTTATGTGCGACTTCCGCCTGAAGACTGCTCAGGCCGGATTCGCCTTCCGTTGATCTCTTAACGTCCATATTCACGCGCAGCGCCCCCTGAATGTGCGTTCTCCCATGAACCTATGCTCAAAGAATACGGGATATTTCGCAATAGGCCATTTCTTTCTCGTATAGCCTATCCCATTGGAATGACAGGCTGACTCTCTGTAGGAAGGGTATAAATCAAATTGTTCCATATTCTAATAAAAAACTGTTGACTCCGCAATGATTGAATGTGAATTGTATTAAGCAGATACAAAATACAAAATATGGATTGAGTATGTCAGTTACCCCATTTCCATTCATTACAGTTTCGGGCGTACCGGAAGAGCGCGGGCGCCAATATGGGGTGCTGGCGGCGGAACGCATCCGGCGCAGCGCTGGTCTTTATTCCAGCACGCTCGACGCGTTTGGTCTTTCGCCTGAGCGCAGGCAAGGTCTTATCGAAGAATTTGCCGGCCGGATCGAGGAATTCGACGCGTCTTATGTCGAGGAAATGCGCGGCATCGCCAAAGGTGCGGATGTGCCGTTTGAGCAGATCGTCATGATCAATGCACGCACGGAAGTCGTTGCGATGGCGCGTGCGGAAACGGGGTCGCCTGATCCCGAAGAGCAGGATGACGGCTGCACCGGTGCTCTCATCATGCCTGCGAAAAGTGCTTCTGGTAATCTGGTTCATGGCCAGAACTGGGACTGGCGTTCTGAGTGTGTGGAAACCGGCATTGTGCTGCGTGTTCGCAACAATAACGGTCCCGATTTTGTGACGTTTGTCGAGGCTGGTGGGCTGGCGCGCAGCGGCTTCAATGAAGCGGGAATCTCGATCACCGCCAATTATCTCGAATGCGAACGCGACTATAAGAAGCTTGGCGTTCCTTTGGGTCTCGTGCGCCGCAAGGTGCTTGAGCAGGAGCATTTTGCGAAAGCAATCAAGGCTGTGGCTTCGACACCAAAATCCTGCTCAAACAATATCATGATTGCGACGAGCGCCGGTTTCGGCATCGATTTTGAATGCGCGCCGGATGAGTCCTTCCCGATCCTGCCTGAGAATGATCTGATCGTTCATGCCAATCATTGGGTCAGCCCAATTGCGCTGACAAAGCTGCGCGACACCGGCATCCCGTTCGTACCTGAAAGCTTCTATCGTGATTGGCGCGTTCGCCAGTCTCTTGAATCACATGGTGGAAAAATTGGCCGCAAGGAGCTGAAGGAAGCACTGTTCGACGACTTCCTGACACCTTATGCAGTCTGCCGCCCGCCACGTCCCGGCAATCACGACAATATCACGGCCACAGTTGCGATGGTGGTGATGGAAGCAGCGCTTGGCATGATGGAAATCGCGCCGCTGCCTGCTTTGAACCGCCAGTTTGCGACCTACTGTCTGCAGGATTATACGCCGCTACCGTCTGATGCCGCGCCACGCGCGAAATCCCTCTTTATCGAAGGCTAAAGAAATGCTGCGCTTTGCGCTTTCCAGAATAGGCATGGCCATTCCAACATTGCTGATCGTGGCAGTGGCTGTGTTTGTGATTGTCCGGTTGATACCGGGCGATCCTGCGGCCTTGATGCTGGGTGATTCTGCGGATGCTGCGACGCTGGCCGCGCTGCGCGAGCAGCTGGGCCTCAATCACAGCGTCTTTACCCAGTTTCTGATCTGGGGAGGCAATGTTCTGCATGGCGATCTCGGTGTCTCCATCGCCAACCAGCAGCCGGTTCTTTCGCTGGTTCTGGAGCGCTTTTCGGTCAGTGCGCGTATCGTCTTGTCAGCGGTGGTGCTTTCTACGCTTGTCGCTGTTCCGCTTGGAATGATCGCAGCCTGGAAGCAGAACAGCCTGACCGATCTGACGCTTGTGACCTGCGCCACCTTGCTGCTTTCGGTTCCCACATTCTGGATGGGCTTGCTGCTGTTGCTGGCCTTTGGCCTCAAGCTCGGCTGGTTGCCGATTGTCGGCTATGTCAGCTTTGGTGAGAACCCATGGAAAGCGTTTCTCTATCTGGTTTTGCCGATCACCACACTGTTTCTGCATGAAATCGGCGTCATTCTGCGGATGGCACGCGCCTCGACGCTTGAAGTGTTGAATCTGGATTACATCACCCATGCCCGCGCCAAGGGGCTGTCGGAAGCAACCGTGATGTGGCGTCATGCTTTCCGTAATGCGTTTGGCCCGACCTGGACATTGTTGGGGCTGATCCTTGGCAATCTGCTTGGTGGTATTGCAGTTGTGGAAACGGTTTTCACGATTCCCGGACTTGGCAGGCTTCTGGTTGATGCGATCTTTGCTCGCGATTATCCCGTCATTCAGGGCTGCTTGCTGTTCACAGCCTGCGTTTATGTGCTGGTCAATCTGATCGTGGACCTTCTCTATCCGTTCTTCGACCCGAAGGTGACGGCAAAATGAAAAATCTCTCTCTCAACGCGATTATTGGCGGAACTCTCACCGCAACGCTTCTCACGATAGCGGTGGTAGGTTCCTTCTGGACGCCTTACAATCCGCTGGCCCTCGACTTTGCCGCGCGCCTTGCGCCGCCAAGCGCTGCGCATTGGCTGGGTACGGATGAATTTGGGCGCGACCAGCTGAGCCGTCTTATGAGAGGCGCATCGGCCAGTGTTTCAATCAGCGTGTTCACAGTCTTTCTCGCCACCCTCGGCGGAGTGCTTATCGGGGCGATCAGTGGCTTCTTACGTGGCTGGTTCGACCGGCTGTTGATGATGGTCAATGATGCTTTGCTGGCATTCCCCGGCATATTGATGGCGCTTGGTTTGCTGGCCGTCTTTGGCGCCAACAAGAACGGCATCATCTTAGCACTTGCCCTGGCCTATATGTCTTCGGTGATCCGCGTGGTCCGTGGCACGGTTTTGAGCCTGCGTGAACGGGAGTTTGTTGAGGCTTCCCGCGTCATGGGAAACTCGGAAATCTATACGATGGTGCGCCATATTCTGCCCAACTGTCTGGCACCTGTTCTCGTCATGGCAACGTCCATGTGCGGCTGGGCAATTCTCGCGGAAAGCTCGCTTAGCTTTCTGGGTCTGGGTGTGCCGCCGCCAGCGCCGACTTGGGGCAATATGCTCGCGGGAAGCCGCAATTTCATTGAGCAGGCCGTTTGGCTTGGTATCTTCCCCGGCCTTGCAATTTCGCTGTCGCTGCTTGGTATTAATCTTCTTGGTGACGCGTTGCGCGACCGCCTCGACCCACGCATGAGGAAGCGCTCATGACTTCCGCACCCTTGCTTGAAATCGACGATGTCAGCCTGCGTGTTGGCGATAGTGCGCTGGAGATCGTCAAGCGCGCTTCCTTCTCCATAAAAGCTGGCGAAATTCTTGGCATCGTTGGTGAATCCGGCTCCGGCAAAACCATGCTCGCGCGGGCGGTCATGGGGCTGGTTCCGGCGTCCATTAAAACAAGTCATGGTGCGATCCGCTTCAAGGGGCAGAACGTGTCAACGATGTCGCCGACCGCTTTGCGCGGGCTGCGTGGCGATGGCATTGCCATGATCTTTCAGGAGCCGATGACTTCGCTAACCCCGTCACTGACCATCGGGCGGCAGCTTGAAGAAGGGCTTGAACTGCACTTTCCAGCCGAGAAGGCACAACATGCCGACTGGATCAGAGCCATGTTGTTGCGTGTTGGTATTGCCGATCCTGATCGGGCAGTTGAGGCGTTCCCACATGAGTTCTCTGGCGGAATGCGCCAGCGCATCATGATCGCCTGCGCGATGCTCATGAAGCCTGATCTGCTGATCGCGGACGAGCCGACCACTGCGCTTGATGCGGTTATCCAGCGCGAGGTTATGGAGTTGCTGGTCGATCTCACACGGGAACGTGGCACGACCGTTTTGCTGATCAGTCACGATCTTCCAATGATTGCGCGCTATTCCAAACGTGTGGTTGTGATGCGCCATGGTGAAGTGGTTGAAACGGGCGATACCGCGGATGTTCTCGCAAAGCCCCGGCATGATTACACCCGCAAACTGCTTTCGACATTACCGGTTCGTGGGCCTGCACGCGTGGTTCCAAAGGCTGATCCGCTGATCAGCGTGCGCGATCTTGTTGTCGATTTTGAAGGCCGGGGTGGCTGGTTCAAGAAAGCTGGCGGCAAGCGAGCTCTGCATGGAGTTACGATTGATGTTCTGCCCAACGAGGTTGTTGCAGTGGTAGGCGGCTCGGGTTCGGGCAAGACCACGGCCGCGCGCGTGATGGCTGGACTAATCAAGCCGAGCGAAGGGAAGTTGCTGTTCAAGGGACAGCCTGTCGGGAGACGTTCATCCCATTATCAGGATTATCGTTATCACACGCAGATGGTGTTTCAGGATCCTTATTCATCACTCGATCCGCGTATGAAAGTGGGCGAGTTGGTCGGTGAGGCGCTGCGCTTCTCGAAAGAGCTTTCGTCCAGCCAGAAAGTGGATCGTGTTCGCGAAACACTGGAGGATGTTGGCCTCGGTGGAGATTATGCCAATCGTTATGCGCATGAAATGTCGGGTGGTCAGCGTCAGCGTGTGGCGATTGCGCGTGCGCTCGTGCGCCGTCCCGCTTTTGTCATTGCCGATGAAGCAGTCTCGGCGCTTGACGTAACGGTGCGTGCGCAGGTTCTCGATCTCTTTGCCAAGTTGCAGCAGAGCTATGGCTTCGGATGCCTGTTCATTACCCACGATCTGGGCGTGGTTGAACAAATTGCCGATCGTGTGGTCGTGATGAATGACGGTCGCATTATAGAGCAGGGAACGCGCGACGAGATTTTTGACGCGCCGCAAAACGACTATACCCGCCGTCTTTTGTCAGCCATTCCGATGCTCGAACTGACGGGTGAGGGCGGCGTCAAACTCAAATGGCGCGGCGATAGTGCAAATACGAAATCTGGAGAGGAGGGCGGTCATGTCCATCACTGAGGAAAAGCCTGTTACTAAACGGCAGGGCCATGGCAAAAAACTCAGCTTCTACGATTTCGGAGCGACCACGTTCTTTGCAAGTCAGTTCGATCAGCGTTTCAGTTACTGCCTTTATGTCCCCGAGGACTATGATGAAGACGGCACCGAAACGCACGAACTGATCGTCATCATTCACGGGACGGGGCGGACAGCGGCACAGTACCGCGATCACTTTGCAAATTTTGCGCGAGAGAACCGCTGCATTGTTCTGGCGCCGCTGTTTCCTGCGGGCATCGTCGTGCAGGGCGATCTTGCCAACTACAAGCGCATCGAGTTTCACGGCATTCGCTTTGATCATATTCTGCTGTCGATGATCGACGAAGTGGCCGCCAAATATCGCCTCAAAAGCAATCGCGCCATCATGTACGGCTTTTCGGGCGGCGGGCAGTTCTGCCAGCGCTTTTTCATGCTGCATCCTCATAGGCTGAAGGCTGTCTCTATCGGAGCGCCGGGTGTCGTAACTCTGCTCAATTCTGATTATGACTGGTGGGTTGGCGTTCGCGATGTTGAAGCACGTTTTGGCTGCCGCATTGATCTTGAAGCGATGAAGGCTGTTACGGTTCATACTGTGATCGGTGAGGAAGATACCGCGACTTGGGAAATCGCCATCCCGCGTGACAGCGCCTTCTGGATGGACGGCACCGATCTTCAGGGCGATTGCCGGATCGACCGCATTGAAGCACTGGCCAAGTCGTTTGAAGCGCATGGAATCGCGGTTCGCAGGGACAGGGTGCCGGGCGTGGCTCATGAGCCTTTCAAAGTGCTGGAGCCGGTCGAAGCATTTTTCGCGGACGTGCTGAGGTCACAAAGCTGACCATACCGCTAAATCAAAAACAAAAAGGGGAAACCAAAATGTTCAATCCAATTTCAATCCGCTCTGCACTCAGCATTGCGCTTCTTGGTCTCAGCGCCACATCCTTCCAAGCACATGCTGCTGACGATGAGACCTTGCGCGTCGCCATTCACTCTGATGTTGCGAGCATCAATCCGGGCGTCAATCGCGATGCCAATGCCGATATGGTTGTTGCCCATATTGCCGAAGGTCTGGTCGCTTATGGCGACGATCTCGCAATCAAGCCGATGCTGGCTGAGAGCTGGACCTCGAATGCCGATCATACGGTCTATGAATTCAAATTGCGCAAAGGCGTCAAGTTCCAGAATGGCAAAGACCTGACTGCCAAGGATGTCGTCTGGAATTTCGAGCGTTATCTCAAGCCGGATACAGCGTTTCAATGCGTCAATCGCTATAATGGCAAGGTCGATTCCGAGTTGAAGACGGTCGAGGCTGTTGATGACAACACGGTGCGCTTCAGCTTCGCAGCTCCTGCGCCAAACTTTGTCATCACCATGGCTACCATCCAGTGTACGCCTTGGATATTGAGCCCGGAATCCGTTGATGCAGATGGCAAGTTTGTAAAGCCGATTGGTACAGGTCCCTATGCTTTTTCCAAATGGGAGCGTGGCCGTTATCTGGACCTGACCCGTTTCGATGATTATTCGGCTCTGTCCGGCGATCTCGACGGTCTGGGAGGGAACAAGAAAGGTCATGTAAAGACCATTCAGTTCATGACTGTTCCAGATTCCAGCACGCGCACGAATGGTCTGCTTTCCGGTGAGATCGACTTCATCGATGAAGTGGAGCCAACTGGTGTCAAGGATCTGGAAGCGAAGGGCATGAAGGTCAATGTGCAGCAGACGCCTTCCTGGATGGTGCTTCAAATTCAGTCCACTTCCGATAAGCTGAAAGATCCACAGATGCGTCAGGCAATTGCTCACGCCATCGATCTTAACCAGCTGGCAACGGCGATCGGTGAGGGCATTTATGCGCCAAACCCGTCGATCATTGCACCAAACACCATCTATTCGGATAATCAGGCGGCTGCCTGGCCTGCATACGATCCAGCCAAAGCGCAGGAGCTGCTGACCAAGGCAGGATATAAGGGTGAACCGATCAGCCTTCTGGTCGCCAACCGCCAGAACCGCGTGCAGGTTGCCACGATTGTTCAGGCATTCCTTGCAGCCTCAGGCATCAATGCGCAGCTCGAAGTGCGCGACTGGGCGACCCAGCTCGATCAGTATCGTCGTGGCGCCTATGAACTTGCTGTTTTCGCTTATTCAGCCCGCCTTGATCCGCTGTTGTCTTTCCAGTCGATGATCGGTGACAAGAAGGTTGATGCCGCACGCCAGTGGGACGATGCCAAGGCGGAAGACCTTCTCAGCCAAGTTTCTGCGAAAAGCGACGTCGAAGAACGCAAGAAGCTCTTCAACGAACTCAACACGCTGATGGGTGAGCAGGTTCCGATCCTTGGTCTGGTAAACTTGCCATCGATCACAGCTGCCGGTCCAAAAGTGAACGATTTCAAGGGCTGGGCTGGTGATACGCTTCGCTTCTGGACGATCAGCAAGGCACAGTAAAACGCTCCGCTTCACGAGCTTAGCATTGGGATAACCCCATGACGTCTACATCCTTTGACTACACCCGGGCCGACGCTGTCGGTCTGGGAGAGGCCATTCGCGCAAAAATTCTGTCGCCGCGTGAGGCTGTTCATGAGGCATTTGCAGCGATTGATCGGTGCAATCCTAAGCTGAATGCTGTGATCTACGAGATGCGCGATCAGGCGGAAGAACAGCTTAAATCGCTGCCAGAGGGTCCGCTTAGCGGTGTTCCGGTTTTGTTGAAGGATGATTGCCCTTCCTATGCCGGTGCAGCAATGTCCTTTGGATGTCGTGCGGCAGAGGGAAATATCTCGCAGCGTGATCATGAACTCGTCAAACGCTATAAGTCCGCTGGTCTGGTGGTGGTGGGTAAAACCAATTTGCCGGAGTTTTCCTGCAATATCGCAACGGAATCCTCGCTTCATGGTTCGGCACTCAATCCCTGGGATGTGACACGCAGCATTGGCGGTTCTTCCGGCGGTGCGGCAGCGGCCGTTGCCGCGCGTATGGTGCCTGTGGCCTATGGCAATGACGGAGCAGGCTCGATCCGTATCCCCGCATCTTGTGGCGGGCTTTTCGGGCTGCGTCCGTCGCGCGGGCGTGTCCCATGCGGTCCGGTTTCGACAGAAAACTGGGGCGGAATGGTCAGCCATCATGTGTTGACGCGCTCGGTTCGCGATTCCGCAATGATGCTTGATCTGACAGATGCGCTTGAACCGGGTTCGCTTTACGCAGCCCCGGCCAAGACGGACTTGTTCGTCAACAGTGTCAGAATGGCGCCGCGGAAACTTCGTATTGGTGTCTGGCAGGAGTCTGATCTGCGTCATGATCTGGATGAAGAGACAGTCGCAGCACTTGAGGCGACGATTGCGTTGTGCGAACGGCTCGGACATAACGTTGTTAGGGTGAGGCCTGATTTTGACGGCGTTGAGCTTGCAGATGCCGTACAAAAACTGATCGCCGTTTACACCGCAATTGAAGTGGCAGATGTTGCCGCGACAATGGCAAAGCCTGCCAATGATCTCTATTTTGAGCCTTCGAATCTGGGATTGGCCGCTTACGGCGATGGCTTGACTGCGACAGAGGTTATTCAAGCGCGTTTGACCGCAAACAGTACGGCGCGCAGTTTTGGTCGTCTGTTTGAAGAATGCGATGTGGTGTTAAGCCCGGTCATGCCGGTTGGATCATTTCCGCTTGGGATGCTCGACGTGCGATCACCCGACTGGAAGGGGTTTGGCCGACAGTTTCTCGAGCTGACAACCTTCACCCATCCGGTCAACGCTGCTGGCTTGCCTGCGATGAGTGTCCCACTTCACAAAACGTCTGATGGTTTGCCAATCGGCAGCCAGTTCATTGCTCCTTATGGGGCCGAAAATCTGCTATTCGAACTTGCAGGTCAGTTGGAAGCCATGTGCCCATGGTCTGATCGACTGCCCGCTATTCACGCCTGAAATCAAGAGACAAGCGATGCTCTATACAAAGCCCTATTTCCAGCCGTCCGATACGACCGAGGTTTTCGATCTCGTTGATAGAACGGTGCTTGGTACTTTGATCACCAGCCATGAGGAAGGCGTTGCTATATCGCACCCCGTCTTCATGATGGATCGGACACGCGGCGAAAACGGCACGCTGGTCTCGCATGTTGCTGCATCCAACGATCATGTTGAGTTTTTGAAACGCGGCCTGCCATCAATCGCAATCCTGATGGATGCTGGTCATTATGTATCGTCGTCATGGTATCCGGGTTATCCGGAAAGGGACAGCGCGCCGACCTGGAGCTTCATGGTTGCTCATATCCATGGTGCGCCCAAAATCCTGTCGGAAGCTGCGACCGCCAAACATCTCCACGAGCTCGTCAAGCACATGGAAAAGGGTCGTGACAAGCCCTGGCAGATGAAGGAACTCGGTCCCGGTGGTCTGGAGCGGCGTCTGCCCAATATCGTCGGCTACGAAATGACGATTGAGAAGATGGAAATCAAGTTCAAGCTCGGGCAGGACGAACGGTCGGCAGATATGAGTGCTGCGATCAAAAAACTGCGTGAAGAGGGGCGGGAAGACGTTGCCGAAATGATGGCGCGTCACTGCAAGCTTTAGAGTGCCATGTGCCTGTTTTGGCGTGTGTAGCTCTCTATAAAACCTTGTAATTGCTGAATAATTTAACCTTGAACTGTTCCGGGTTTAAGGAAGTTGCAATAAAAATCCAGATGGGGGATTTGAGTTGACGACGGGGCGGGGCGCTTTGTCGATATCAGGCACGTAATCCAGCATTCACAGTCATAGCAGGCAGCCGGTTTTAGCGAGTTCCGGCAGTCTGTTCTCAGCACGACGGAAAGTCTCTTTCCGCCGAAAAACTCCTATTGTCTAAAATCAAAGGGGACACCTACTCAAATGAAGAAAATTCTAGCTGCATCGGTCGCTGTTCTGGCAATGTCGCAAGTTGCATCGGCTGCCGATACCATTGTTGCACCCGAGCCTGAAGCTGTTGAATATGTTCGCGTTTGCGATGCCTATGGCAAGGGTTATTTCTATATTCCCGGAACCGAAACCTGCCTGCGTTTTGCTGGTTATGTGCGTTATGATGTCAGTGGTGGCGATAATGCTTATGCGCGCGTACCGAGCACCCGGGATATGGATACTTATGCGCAGCTGACCCGTTTCACTTTCCGCTCTTTTACTGGAACCGAAACCGAACTTGGTACACTCAAGACAGTCACTGAAGTTCGTTTTCAGTGGTACAATGGTGCAGATTCTTCATCGTCAGGCTCCCTGCGTCTCGGCTTTATCGAGCTGGGTGGTTTGCGCGTCGGTCTCGATCAATCGGCCTTTGTGACATTCACGGACTATTTGGGCAATGTGCTCAATGATGACGTCATTCTTGCCGGTGGTTATCGCACGAACCTCATCAGCTATACCTACAAAAACAAGGAGGGCTTCTCGGCTACCTTGTCACTTGAACAGGGTGGAAACACAGATGCGGACGTCGATGTTACCATCGATGATTACATGCCGCATGTGGTGGGTGGTCTGAAATATGCACAGTCATGGGGTAGCATTGCAGGTGTAGCGGCCTATGACGCGCGCAACGAAGAATGGGCAGGTAAGGTCAAGGTCGACCTCAAATTGAACGACAAGTTCTCGGTCTGGTCGCAGTTCGCCTATAAATCCAATGATGACCATTACAAAGCCAATGCCAATGGCGAAGTCTATCGTATGGTGGACAGCTTCTACGGTACATGGGGTGGCGATTGGGCTTTGTGGGGCGGTCTTGCCTATCAGGCAACAGAAAAGGCAAAGCTCAACCTGCAGGTTGGTTATGATGCCAGCGAAACGCTGATGGCGACCGGCAATGTGAGCTATGCACTGGTGCCGGGCTTCAACATCACCCCGGAACTCACCTATGTTCAGTGGAATAACAAGCGTATTGCGCTTGATGGTGAAGACGCATTCGGTTTGAAAGTCCGCTTCCAGCGTTCATTCTAAGTGGTCAAAGAGAACTGGCGCTGTCTGTATGCAGGCAGCGCCAGCGGCTAACCATCAGACGCTGTCTTTGAAGAGGACGCTCTGGTCGAAAAGATAGCGATGGGAGAGCGGTAGGCTTGCAGCGCCCATCGCTTTTCCATGAACACCGACTTTCCCTTCAATGATTTCGGGTGCCGAAAGACCTTGCAGGTCGATGCGCGTTAGCTCAAGCTTAGTTGCTTCGACGATGCTGTGGCGGACATTTTCTGGCAACCAGCCGTCAATAATCGCTGCAGGGAAATCAATCACAGATGCGGCTGCAACTGCCGCATGGGCCAGGCCGCGCGCCGCCAATGCAACCCACTCGTCTAGTAATTGACCGAAATCCGGCCAGCGTTCCGGGGAAAGCCACAGCTCTTCCGACGAGATACCGTGCTCACGCAATATGCGTTCAAGCACGAAGAGCGAGGCAGTATCGATCAACTGAATTGTTTCGCGAGCATCGTCTGTTCCGCGCATACGCATAGGCATGGAGCCAAGCGCTCCAGCGTTGCCGGTGCGACCGGGATAGAGTGTGTTGTTTAGAACCACACCGCCACCGATAAATGACCCGATTGAGAAATAGACAAAATCGGTAAATTCAGGCCCGCGCCCAAATGTCAGCTCGGCGCCGCAGGCGGCAGTTCCGTCATTTTGCAGAAAAACAGGAAATGGCAAAGCTGACCCGAAATCATGGATCAGATCAGCATCAAGCCAAGCATTCATATCGGCGGCAGGTGCACCAACTTCCTCGACCCAGTTCCAGAGTTCGAACGGAAGCGCAATACCGAGGCCCGCAATACGGGTGCGTTTATCTGCATCAAGTGCCGCAGTAAACTCATTGATGCTGTCGAAAGCAAATTGGCGAATTTTATCGGGAACGGGCCAGGAATATGTGACGTGGCGGCGCTGCCGAATGTGACCGAGAAAATCCATCAGGATGATCTCTGCACTGCGCCGTCCAATCTTGAGGCCAAATGAGAATACGCCGTCGGCAGCAAGCCGCATGGGCATGGATGGTTGCCCCACACGCCCGCGCACGCGTTCGCCTTGTGTAATGAGGCCATCTTTTTCGAGTTCGCGAATGATCACAGAAATGGTTTGTGCGGAAAGCCCGGTCTTCCTCGCAATATCAGCGCGCGCCATTGCACCATGTCGGCGCACCAGCGCCAGTACAAGGCGTTCATTATAGGCGCGAACGCCAATCTGATTGGACCCACGATTAATACTCGCCCCGGTTTCGGCGAATTGTGGCAAAGCGGATCCAGCTGCTGCGGGTTCGCCGCGCTGCTCAGAACCGCTTTCTGAAGTGTGCCTGACCATATCCTCTCCCAAGGTCCCGCATGTTGAAGTCGCGCCCGGAAATGTGTGAAACGATCTTCGGAACAAGATGCGCGAATAAACATAAGCTTAGCGCGTCGATCTGGTTCAATCAGATCCAAGCACGCTTTATCGTCGATTGGCCTACTCCATTCGATGAAGCAGAAAAAGCCCTCATTTGTCGAACATGTTAAATAAAAACATCAACTTAAGCGCCGGAATCGTACTTTAAGCAAACAAGCCAGCCTCAATCTCCCAGCCAGAGAGTGGCACAGCAAATTAATAAATCAAGTGGATTTATTAATTGACTCTCTTGCGAAGCCGTGTTTTGTTTTCATCACGCCGGGGGAAGAGGAACCGGTTTCACTCTGGGAGGAGTTCATGAAGAAGACAGTTCTCTCGGCAGCGGTTGCTGCCTTTACGCTTGGTGTGGCCGCTTCGGTTGCAGGCCCAGCCAATGCGGCGGATGTTGGTGCTTGCCTGATTACCAAGACCGACACCAATCCCTTCTTCGTCAAGATGAAGGAAGGCGCGATTGCAAAAGCCAAGGAGCTAGGCGTCAATCTCAAGACTTATGCAGGCAAGATCGACGGCGATTCCGAAAGTCAGGTAGCGGCAATCGAAACCTGTATTGCGGATGGTGCCAAGGGCATTCTGATTACCGCTTCTGACACAAAGGGCATCGTACCGTCGCTGCAAAAAGCTCGTGACGCGGGTGCGTTGATCATTGCGCTTGATACGCCGCTAGAACCAGCGGATGCAGCAGATGCCACTTTCGCGACAGACAACTTCCTTGCGGGCGAACTGGTCGGCAAATGGGCTGCGGCAACGCTTGGCGATAAGGCCAAGGATGCGCGCGTGGCTTTCCTTAACCTCACCGCGTCGCAGCCAAGCGTTGACGTTCTGCGCGATCAGGGTTTTGCTGTTGGCTTTGGCATCGACCCGAAAGACAAGACCAAGCTTGGTGATGAAGATGATCCACGTATTGTGGGGCGTGATTTGACTGATGGTAATGAAGAAGGTGGCCGTCGCGCGATGGAAAACCTTCTCCAGAAAGATCCGACCATCAATGTCGTGCATACGATCAACGAACCTGCTGCAGCTGGTGCTTATGAAGCACTCAAGGCCGTAGGCCGTGAAAAAGACGTGCTTATCGTTTCGATCGATGGTGGTTGCCCAGGCGTTAAAAACGTCGAAGCTGGTGTAATTGGTGCAACGTCGCAGCAATACCCGCTGCAGATGGCAGCGCTTGGCATCGAAGCTATCAAAAAATTCGCGGATAGTGGCGAAAAGCCAAAGCCGACAGAAGGCAAGACCTTCGTCGATACGGGCGTGGCGCTGGTCACTGACAAGCCAGTCGAGGGTGTGGAGTCAATCGACACCAAAACTGCGCTCGGCAAGTGCTGGGGCTAAAAGCTTAGAGCATTTCCGGTTTTGATTGAGTCATTGGAAATGCTCTATCCATTTGTTTTTACGCGCTTCTTGTTCCGAAAACCGCTTCGCTCGTTTCGAGATGCGCTCTAGTGATAACTCGCATCCGGCAGCTTTTGCCGGATGCTCTTGCGCCTTAGAGCGCGGTTCGATCTGATTGGATCAGATCGGCGCTCTAAAAGTTTGTTTTAACGCGCATCTTTATCCGAAAACCGTTTCACACTTTTCGGGATGCGCTCTAAAGCAGGAGATAGACATGAGTGAGCCGCAGGCGACGACTACCCCTGTAAAAGCATCAATGCAGGAATATGAAAAATCGCTCTCCCAAAGCGCAAGCGATGTCGCATCTTTTGATGCGGGCGATCAGTCTTTGCTCTATCGCCTCCGGCATTTTCTGCATCACAATCCCGCGGCTGTACCGCTGATTGTGCTGGTCATGTCATTGCTGGTCTTCGGGATAACGCTTGGTGGAAAGTTTTTCTCCGCTTTCGCGCTGACACTTATTCTACAGCAAGTCGCGATTACAGGCATCGTGGCTGCGGCGCAGACTTTGGTGATCCTTACTGCCGGTATCGATCTCTCGGTCGGCGCTATCATGGTCTTATCTTCCGTGGTTATGGGGCAGTTCACATTCCGCTATGGCTTGCCTGCAGAGCTTTCCATCCTGTTCGGCTTTGCTACCGGTGCGCTTTGCGGCTTCATCAACGGGTTCTTGATCGCTTATGTGCGATTGCCACCATTTATTGTCACGCTCGGCATGTGGCAGGTGATCCTGGCGACGAACTTTCTTTATTCCTCGAATGAAACCATTCGTGCACAGGAGATTACGGCAGAGGCGCCTATCCTGCAGTTTTTTGGGGAAAGCATTCGCGTAGGGGGGGCAGTCTTCACCTATGGCGTTATCGCGATGGTACTTTTGGTTTTGTTACTCTGGTTCGTGCTAAATCACACAGCCTGGGGGCGCCATGTCTATGCCATCGGCGATGATCCGGAGGCTGCAAAACTATCAGGCGTTTCGGTTAAGCCGATACTCATGTCGGTTTATGTTCTGGCAGGTCTTATTTGCGCACTTGCTGGCTGGGCTATGATCGGGCGCTTGGGTTCTGTTTCACCAACCGCTGGGCAGTTTGCCAACATTGAATCCATTACGGCTGTCGTGATTGGTGGGATTTCGCTCTTCGGCGGACGTGGGTCCATCCTCGGCACAATGTTTGGCGCGCTGATTGTTGGTGTTTTCTCGCTGGGTTTACGCTTGTGGGGTACAGATCCGCAATGGACCTATCTCCTGATTGGCGTTCTTATTATTGCTGCCGTTGCCATTGACCAATGGATCAGAAAGGCTGCCGCATGAAAACCTCTACAACACCGGTTCTTTCCGCACGCGGTCTCGTCAAGCGTTACGGGCGCGTCACTGCACTCGATCATGCCGACTTTGACCTCTATCCGGGAGAAATCCTTGCTGTCATTGGCGACAACGGCGCTGGCAAATCTTCGCTTATTAAAGCGCTGTCAGGGGCCATCCGCCCCGATGAAGGCGAGATAATGCTTGATGGCAAGCCAGTCAGTTTCCATTCGCCAATGGAAGCGCGCCATGCAGGTATTGAGACGGTTTATCAGAATCTTGCTCTTTCTCCTGCGCTTTCCATTGCGGACAATTTGTTTCTTGGACGCGAAATCCGCCGCAAGGGACCGCTTGGTTCATTACTCAGGATGCTTGATCGTGGAGCGATGGAAAAGATCGCGCGTGAAAAGCTGTCTGAACTCGGCCTGATGACCATCCAGAACATTGGTCAGGCGGTGGAAACCCTTTCCGGCGGTCAACGGCAAGGTGTCGCGGTTGCACGCGCTGCGGCCTTCGGTTCAAAGGTCGTCATCATGGATGAGCCGACGGCGGCACTTGGCGTAAAGGAATCCCGCCGCGTTCTGGAGCTTATTCAGGATGTGAAGGCACGAGGAATGCCGATTGTGCTGATCTCGCACAACATGCCGCATGTTTTTGAAGTGGCTGATCGCATCCATATTCATCGTCTTGGTAAGCGACTGACGGTAGTCGATCCGAAGGAATATTCGATGTCGGATGCAGTGGCCTTGATGACAGGCGCAATGGCGCCGCGTTCTGAGGCCGCCTGATCCGCTACTCTGTGAACATCACATCAAGCGGCAGATGCGCTTTGACGATCGGTGATTTGAGGACAACGAAGCTAAAATATTTATCTATGCCGATATCCATATCGATCAGGCGTTCCATGATCGTCTGATACTCGACAATTCCGGCGGTGACGAACTTCATCAGATAATCGTAGCCGCCGGAAACCAGATGACACTCAATAACGGAATCGATCTTCTCGACGGTGGCAAGAAATCGCGCAAAATCGATCTGACGATGGTTTTTGAGCGTAATCTCAGTGAAAACCGTCAATGTCTGTCCGAGCTTCGAAACATTGATCTGCGCGGAATAGCCGGTGATATAACCTTCAGATTGCAGCTTTTTCACCCGCATGAGGCAGGGACTGGGTGAAAGGTTGACGAGTTCTGCAAGCTCGACATTGGTTATCCGCCCATTCTTCTGCATTTCGGATAGAATTTTGATGTCGATTTTATCGAGCTTCATAGCAAAACCAGTTATTCGGTACTTTCGGTTGAGATTATTATCTTTTTCCCCGGAAGCTGCAATCGCGCCATACTCTGTTTCTGATATTCAGTAGAGCCACGCACTGCACGCTGTTTGGGCGCAATAATCGCCTGTCAAAACGACGCCAAACCATACGAAATTCTGTGTAAAGACAAACTCCAACGCATCAAGCGGAACGTACAGCACTAGGATATGCGAAACATCGGAGTCCTGCGCATGTCTGCACCGCTTTTACACATCGAGACCAGTCCAACCTTGCCAAGTGAGGCGGATGTCGTTGTGATTGGTGGTGGCGTAGTGGGCGTTTTCACAGCCTATTATCTAGCGCGTAGCGGCGTAAAAGTGGCTCTTGTTGAAAAGGGGCGTATCGCTGCGGAGCAATCGAGCCGAAACTGGGGCTGGTGTCGACAACAAAACCGCGATGCCCGTGAGCTTCCGATGGCTACAAAAAGCCTCGAGCTTTGGGACAAGATTGCAGAAGAAACCGGAGAAGATCCCGGTTTTCGCCGGTGCGGCCTTCTTTATCTGTCGCAGGATGAGGCGGAGATTGCGGGCTGGGCCCGCTGGCGGGATTTTGCAAAAACAGTGGGCGTTACCACGCATATGCTTAGCACCGGTGAGGCCGCTGAGCGCGGCAAAGCAACCGGGCAGAGCTGGAAAGGCGGTGTTTTCTCGCCAACTGACGGAATTGCTGATCCATCACGCGCAGTTCCTGTGGTGGCTCGAGGTATCATGGCAGCCGGCGGAACTGTTCATCAGAACTGTGCCGCCCGTGGACTTGAATTAAGCGGTGGTCGTGTCAGCGGTGTTGTCACGGAGTCGGGTACCATCCGCACAAAGACTGTTGTGATGGCGGGTGGTGCATGGGCATCCTCCTTCTGCAACCAGCTTGGCATTCGTTTTCCGCAGGCCGCAGTTCGTGCCTCCATTTTATCCGTCGCATCTGGCGTTGTTGGTTTGCCCGATGCATTGCATACGGCTCAAGTGTCGCTGACGCGCCGTATGGATGGGGGTTATACACTTGCGATCAGCGGTCGCGCGCGCGTTGACGTGACGCCGCAGCAATTGCGTTTCAGCCGTGAGTTTGTACCGATGTTCATGCGCCGCTGGCGCAGCCTTGCTCCCGGCGGGGTTCAAGGCTGGTGTTCTGGGCATGAAACATTGACCAAGTGGCGGTTGGATGAAGTGACGCCGATGGAGCGCAATCGCATTCTCAACCCCAAGCCTGACGAAGGGCAGATTGGTTTAACGTATCAAAGGGCGCAGGAACTATTACCAGCGCTAGCTGGAGTGCCAATTGCAAATCGCTGGGCTGGTTATATCGACAGCACGCCTGACGGCGTACCGGCAATAGGAGAAATTGAAACTGTTCCGGGTTTCATTCTGGCGGCAGGCTTCAGTGGTCATGGTTTTGGCATTGGCCCTGGTGCCGGGCATATGATTGCCGATGTCATTTTGGGGCGCAAGCCGATTGTCGAGCCGAGCTCATATAAGCCCGAACGCTTGAATAAAAGCGCATGGGGTAAGGTGGCAGATTTTTAGTTCCCGCATCCGATGTGATCAAAAACACAAAATATCAGCCAAACGGAGCGCCAGCACTTACGGAATGATCGAAAACTAGCTAAATAAGGTGTATTCCCCGCCTGCATGGCGAGGAAATGCGAAACCGTAACAAGGCTGGACGATGTTTGAGTTTGATGACCCGCGATTTCGACCTTTGTGGATACGGGTATTGATCTCAGGAAGTTGTCTGGCATGGGCTGCATTTGAGATTTCGATGGGCGCAGTCGGTTGGGCCATGCTGTTTGGAGCGCTTGGCCTCTGGTCGGCCTACCGCTTCTTTGTGACATTTGATCCTGACAAGAAAAAGCAGGATTAACAGGGCTCTTAGCTTTTAAGCCCGCCAAAGCGAAATTCGCTGCGACACCAAAAATTCGCTTCAATATTTGAAAAGAGAGCGGGGAATCGACCCGGATTCAGGCCTTCCTCATGTGTTTCATGTGAGGAAATGACGCTGCGTATCTCTAATTAACATCATTTTAAAACATATTATCACATTTAAATCGTTATAATGTTATCCACATGATTGTGATGATATCAGAACGGTGTTACGTCCTCCGTGTCTCGGCCCACTATCGGGCGTGTCTTGAAGACATACGCATGGAGATTGCCAGTAAATGAATTCCGTTTCCCCCGCTTCCAACGTGCTGCAACTGCCTCTTTTTAAGGAGCAGGGCCAATGACGATGGTAGGTAATTTCGCACCACTGGTTCTCGCAGGCGACAATGACCGTGTGGATGCGCAGGCTGCTGGCGAGTATCTGGACACTTGGGCAGGTCAGGATGGCCTGCGTCTTGCAACGAGCAACGTCATCAAGGCCATTCTCGCAGGTTCAGGCCGTCTCGCTGGTCGCATCGCGCGCGGCACGCTTCCGGGTGATCCGGGTAAGCTGGTTGGCGTCAATAGCGATTCTGATCAGCAGAAGAGCATCGATGTCGGCTCACACAATCTCTTCATTGAACTGCTGATTGCGGCGGGCGCTGCATCAGTTCTGTCCGAAGAAGCGGATCTTCCCGTTAAGGGTAAATCGGATGGTCTGGTTGCGGTTGCAATCGACCCGCTCGATGGCTCCGGTAATGTGGGCCTCGGCGCGCCGCTCGGTACCATTTTCTCGATCTTCCCTGCGGATACGGCAGAGCCATTCCTTCAGCCCGGTAATCGCCAGCTGGCAGCAGGTTATGTCTCGTTCGGCAATTCGATTGATCTCGCCTTCTCAGTCGGCGAAGGCGTTCTTTTCGCGACGCTTGATCCGGTCAGCGGCATTTTCCAGATCACCCGCAAGAATGTGACGCTTCCAGAGCGCACGTCCGATCTCGCCTATAACGCATCCGTTTATCGTCATCTCTCGGCTGGCATGAAGGCCTATGTCGATGATTGCTACAACGGCAAGGACGGTCCGCGCGGACGCAATTTCAATATGCGCTGGTTGGGTGCAGCTGTCGGCGACATGCATCGCATCATGCAGCGCGGCGGCATCTTCTTCTACGTAGACGATGCGCGTCCGGGTTATGAAAAAGGCCGTCTGCGCCTCGTTTATGAAGCCAATCCGATTGCTTTCCTCAGCCAGCAGGCTGGTGGCAAGGCGACCAACGGTTCCACACCGATCCTCGATATCGTTCCCGAAACCTACCACGAGCGCAGCGCGCTGGTGTTCGGTGTTGCGGAAGAAGTCGATGTTCTCGGCGAATATTACGCGCGTCCGCGCAATTAACTAAGAGGAAACTCAGATGGCACGTATTACGCTGCGTCAATTGCTCGACCACGCTGCTGAACACAGCTATGGCGTTCCGGCTTTCAACATCAACAACATGGAGCAGGCGCTCGCCATCATGGAAGCGGCGGATGCGACCAATGCGCCGGTGATCCTGCAGGCTTCGCGCGGTGCGCGTTCCTATGCAAATGATATCATGTTGCGCCACATGATGGATGCGGTCACGGAAATCTATCCGCATATTCCAGTTTGCGTGCATCTCGATCACGGCAACGAAGCTGCCACTTGCATGACTGCAATTCAGGCAGGCTTTACCTCCGTCATGATGGACGGCTCGCTCAAGGCTGATGGCAAGACCCCTGCCGACTGGGACTACAACGTCTCCGTTACGCGTCAGGTCAGTGAAATGTCTCATCTGGGCGGCATTTCGGTTGAAGGTGAGCTTGGTGTTCTTGGTTCGCTCGAAACCGGCATGGGTGAAGCAGAAGACGGTCACGGTGCGGAAGGTCAGCTTTCGCATGACCAGCTTCTGACAGACCCGGATGAAGCCGTGAAATTCGTGCGTGAAACCAAGGTTGATGCACTGGCAATCGCTATGGGCACCTCGCATGGCGCTTACAAGTTCAGCCGCAAGCCTGATGGTTCCGTGCTTGCAATGAACGTGATCGAGGAGATTCACCGTAAGCTTCCAAACACGCACCTTGTCATGCATGGATCGTCTTCGGTGCCGGAAGATTTGCAGGAAATCATCAACAAGTATGGCGGCAAAATGAAGCCAACCTGGGGTGTGCCTGTTGAAGAAATCCAGCGCGGTATCAAGCATGGCGTGCGCAAGATCAACATCGACACCGATAACCGCATGGCGCTGACGGGCCAGATCCGCCGCGTGTTGCAGGAAGACCCAAGCGAGTTCGATCCACGTAAGTATCTCAAGCCTGCAATGGCTGCGATGACCAAGCTTTGCAAGGATCGCTTCGAGCAGTTCGGCACCGCTGGCCATGCTCAGTCAATTCGTCCGATCCCGCTGTCGGATATGGCAAAGCGTTATCGCGATGGTTCGCTGGATCCGAAGTTCAGCTAAAATGGTCTAGCTTCAATATAAAAAAGCGGCGGGAAAACCCGCCGCTTTTTGTGTTTTGGGATGTTGCTTTAGACAATCAGCACTTGTTGTACTTGGCGTCGACTTCGTTGATCGCGTCAACATTGCCAGCCGAACGGCCATTTTCGTCAAAGGTCTGGGCAAGGAACGCGTCAGCAATAGTCTTTGCAACTTCCGAACCGATAACGCGTGCGCCCATGGTGATGATCTGCGCGTTGTTGGAGAGTGCTGCACGTTCTGCCGAATAGGTGTCGTGGGTCAGCGCTGCGCGGATGCCAGGAACCTTGTTGGCTGCAATGCAAACACCGATACCGGTGCCGCAAACCAGAATTGCGCGATCATAGGTGCCGTCGAGAACGGCGGATGCAACGCGGTCCGAGAGGTTTGCGTAGAATGTGTCTGCGCCAGCGTCCGTGCGGGAGATTTCGGACACTTCAAAACGATCCTTCAGATAATCTGCGAGAACCTTGGCCAGACCTTCACCGGCGCTATCGCCTGCTACTGCTACTTTCATGATATTGCTCCTTAATTAGCTTTGATGGTTCTGGCGCATTTCGCCAGAATATCGAGATAGCCTTCCACGTTCCATGCCGAACGGCCAATGAACAGGCCGTCGATATGCGGGCAGGCAATGAGTTCTTCGCAGTTGCCGGGATTGACTGAGCCGCCATAGAGGCAAGGCACGCGACGGCCAAGGATGCCTTCAGCAACCGTAATAATTTCGGCCTGGCGGGCATCGGCGTAATCTGCCGAGGCTGGAATGCCATTTTCACCAATCGCCCAGACAGGCTCATAGGCAAACAGGATTTCGGCTTTTTTCTGCTCATCTGAAAGCTTGGAAAGTGCGCCGCGCACTTCTTCAGCAAGCACTTCCGCAGCACGTCCGCTTTCGCGGTCTTCGAGCGTTTCGCCAATGCAGATAAGCGGGATCAGGCCGTGACGAACGGCTGCTTCAACCTTGAGGCCAACCGTTTCGTTGGTTTCACCAAAGTTTGCGCGGCGTTCGGAATGGCCGAGTTCAACGATGTCGAGGTTGCAATCTTTCAGCATCAACGGTGAAATTTCGCCGGTCCATGCACCCTGATCAGCCCAGTGCATGTTCTGCGCGCCAACCTTGACGGAGGTTTCCGACAGAATTTCCTTCACTTCACGAACATAAGTAAACGGCGGAATGACGAAGCGCTGAATGTCTGCCGAGCGGTCAGCATCGGCGTCTTTCAGTGCGTCCGCGAAAACGCGTGCTTCCGCAAGCGTCTTGTTCATTTTCCAGCTCGTACCTACCCAGAATTTGGACATGCTTGAATGGTCTTTCTTCTCGTGTGTTATTCTGCAATTGTCAGTTTGATGCCTGCCGGCTCAAGTTCGGCCACAAGTGCATCGCCCGGTGATTTATCCGTGATGATCGCATCGAAATCGCCAAGATCAGCCATCACATGCAGGGCCGTGCGGCGGAAACGCTGATGATTGACCAGCAGGCATGTGCGGGTTGCCGACGCAGTCATGGCGCGCTTGGTGCGGACGACGTTTTCATCCATATGGTAGACGAGACGTCCATTGACCGCAGGCGCGGAAATGAAGGCAATATCTGCGCTGAGTTTTGAAAGGGCTTCCTCGGTCAGCAGGCCAAAGAACGCATTGAACTTTGCCGAAAATACCCCGCCGAGCGCGATCAGATTGATGCCGCCTTCGCCTTTGAGGTTTTCGATGATGACCGCATTGTTGGTAATCACCGTCAGCGGGCGCTTCTCAATTAACATGCTTCCGAGAACTGCGGCGGTGGAACCGTCATTAATCATCACGGTCATGCCGGGTTCGATCAGGTCAAGGGCCGCGCGGCCCATCTCGATCTTGGCTTCGTTATCCTGCTGGACGCGAAAACGGAAATCGCTTTCAAACTGAGAGCCAGCATCCATGGTCGCGCCGCCGCGTACTTTACGCAGCACGCCGGATTCTTCAAGCGAATCCAGATCGCGATGGATGGTCATCTTGGAGACAGCAAAGCGCTCGGAAAGATCATCGAGATCGACTGCATGATTTTCAATCAGCAGATTGATGATCGCCTGTCTTCTTTCGTCGCGTTTCACGGAATTTCCGATCTCAGAGCGTGTTTGTTTATCCCTCAAACTTAAATCACAAAATCACAAAACAATCCATATAAAATGTGATTTTGTGATATTTTGTTGATCGACGTTGTGGCTATTGCAGAAGTGCTTTGGCCGTACGCTCGTCGGTAATCAGCCCATAAAGCCGACCGCTCCTAAGCACCGAACGGATGGCGTCTGCTTTGGAGAGCCCGCCAGCGAGGCCGATAATGCGGCTCATATCGGCATTTTCCACCGAAGCGGCAATGGTGCGTGCCGTCAGCCCTGTTTCAAGCCGCGTTCCGTTGATGTCGAAGAAATGCCCCAGCATTTCACCGACAGCGCCACGCTCTGCGATCTCTTCCATCTCCGACAGATCAATCACCCCTGATGTGACGAGCTGCGCATGGGCGTCGACAGTACCGATACCGACAATCTTGAGTTCGGCCTGACACCCCATTTCAAAGACGCTGGTAACACCCTTCTGGGCCAGCAGCACTTCGCGATCTTCTGCCGTATTGGCAAAGAAAGGCACCGGCATCACATAAGCAGGTCTGCCGGTCTTTTCTGCAATGCGATGCATGACATCATGCGGATTGGCCGCAAAATTTCGCGTCAGACCACCGAGCAGCGACACAAATTGCAAATCCTTGGCCGCCACGCGCGGCATGTGATTGACCGCTGCTGAAAGTGTGCGGCCATGGCCGAGGCCGATCACTTCATGATCGCCATGCTCGATTTCGCGGCGGAGAAATTCCGCACCCGCACTTCCGAGAGACAAGAGAGGCAAGGCATCTTCGCCGAGGTCGGGCGCAACTTCGCAATATTCAAGATTATATTGCTCTGCGAGCCGGTTTTCGAGGTCGATACATTCGGTGATATCGCCGTCGATTGTCACTTTGACCGCGCCATCAGCAACAGCTTTGGCGATCAATCGGTGTGCCTTCACAGATGGTAAGCCAAGGCGCTTTGCGACGGCTGACTGGGTCATGCCAGCAATAAAATGGAGCCAGGCTGCACGAAGGGCCAAGGAATCGTCTGAATCTGCCATTTTCGTGCTGCTTGCTCCCGATTCTTTATTCTTTTCTTGTAGTTATATTTTCAAATCGCCTGCGCCCGTGTCAATGTGCGGCGCCCAGAAGGCCACACTTTCCGCAATCTGCGGAATAACTTCACGGTCGTTAGGCTCACGTTCCTTGAATGAGAGTTCAAGGCAGATTTCATTGTCCACTGCGCTGCCTTCGGCAAAAGCCTTGAGCAAAGGCTCAGGCTGGATACGGCCCTTGGCATTGAAAGCAGCGGTGAAAGGACGATGGCCGCCCTTATCCATAAGGCTCTGCTTGATGTGAATGATCGGTGAGACCTTGGGCACGGCGCGCGCCCAAGCATAGGGGTCGAAATCGTCCGGGTTAGCTGAGGTGACATCGCCATGATCGATGTCGGCCATCATCCACATTGGAATTGCCATATTGGCGGCGGTCAGCCGATCCTGAAGCTTGATGCTTTCAGCGATTGTGTCTCCAAATTCACGACCAATGCTCATTGGTTCCCAGAAGACATAGTCGAGACCGGCACGGCTCGCATGTTCGGCAACTTCCGCCCAGCAGTCGATCGCAATCTTAATCAGCTCTTCGCGGCGTTCAGGATTGTCAAAATCCTTGTAGGTGAAAATCGCAAACTGTGTTCCGACCGACTTGCCGCCGAGATCGCCGATAATATCGGCAAATGTCTTGAACCAGTCGATGTAATAGCGGCGCACTTCGGCATCGGGATGGCCGAAATGGTTGAGGCGGCCATAGGGGCCCGTCATGCCCGACGTTACACGGACACCGGTGCGCTCTAATGCCTTGTCCATGTCGCGCGTCAGGCGACGAATGGTCGAAGCCTGCCAGCTCGGATTGATGAACTCGTGCGTGAGCTGCAGATCGCGCAGGCGCAGGTCGCGCGCAACGGTTTCGATCAGATCATCCGGCTCTGCAAAGCGGTTCACAAGCGGATTGGTGTTCAGCGAAAGCGTAAGGGCCATGGTGTCCTCGGTTGTCGCGCTTTATGCAGCAAGTTTGGCGTTGTCGAACCATGCAATGAAAGCAGTACGTTCGGCTTCGGTTAGATGCAGATAGTGCTTGGTGCGGCGGTAGAGAATGTCGTTCGCCGTCTTCGCCCATTCTTTCGACACGAGATAGCGAACTTCAGCCTCATAGAGATTGCCGCCGAAATGCTGTCCAAGTCCGTTAAGATCGGATGCACCTGCAACGATGTCCTTGGTGCGGGCACCATAGAGACGTCCGTAGTGATGGACGAGCTTGCGCGGCATCCATGGATAGCTGTCGCGGAGGCTATTTGCGAAGGTTTCGTAATCCGCATTCGGGATTTCACCGCCTGGAAGCGGTGCACCATGAGTCCAGTCTCCGCCCATATTCGGGAAGATGTGCTTCAAGCGATGCATACCGCGCTCTGCGAGCTCGCGGAATGTGGTGATCTTGCCACCAAACACGTTCAGCAGTGGTGCGTCGTTGGTCTCATCCAGATCGAAAACATAGTCCCGGGTGACGGCTGATGGGTTGCCCTTGCCGTCATCGAACAGCGGACGCACACCGGAGAAGCTGTGAAGCACGTCTTCGCGGCGCAGCTTTTCCTTGAAATAGCGGTTTACTGCGGTGAGCAGGTAATCGATTTCTTTTTCGTCTGCGCTGACGTCTTCGGCGCGGCCTTCATAAGCGATATCGGTGGTGCCGATGAGTGCCTTGTCGCCTTCATATGGATTGATGAAGATCACACGCTTGTCGTGGTTCTGAACCAGATAGGCATTCGCACCCGACCAGAACTTTGGCACAATGATGTGGCTGCCCTTGACCAGACGCACATTGCGCGAAGAATTTGAGCCAGCCACATTGGTGATAACGTCTGTAACCCACGGGCCTGCGCAATTGACGATGCAGCGCGCGCGGAAGCTGCGCACTTCGCCAGTATCGCGGTTTTTGGTTTCAACGACCCAGCCGCCTTTTTCGCGACGTGCGGAGGTAACAGGCGTACGGGTCAGAATGGTCGCGCCTTTTTCAGCGGCGCCCACAGCATTGAGAACGACGAGGCGGGCGTCATCCACCCAGCAATCGGAATACTCGAAGCCCTTGGTATATTGATCGAGAATCGGTGTGCCTTCCGGGTCGCGCTTCAAATCAAGCGTGCGGGTTCCGGGCAGCTTCTTGCGACCGCCAAGATGGTCGTAAAGGAACAGGCCGAGGCGGACGAGCCAAGCCGGACGATCCTGCGGGCTGTGCGGCAGAACAAAGCGCATCGGCCAGATGATATGCGGTGCCGCATTAAGCAGAACTTCGCGCTCGATCAACGCTTCGCGGACAAGGCGAAATTCGTAATATTCGAGATAACGCAGGCCACCATGCACAAGCTTGCCTGAGCGGGACGAGGTGCCTTCGGCGAGGTCGTCTTTTTCCGCCAGCACAACCTTGAGGCCGCGCCCGGCTGCATCGCGAGCCACGCCCGCGCCGTTGATCCCACCACCAATCACAAACAGATCGTAGATTTCCGGTTCAGCCATTTCATGCTCCTTCGGATGCCGGCATTCCGGCAAAATAATATGTAATTTCAGCCGATTGTCTAACTATCTATCAGCTGCGAGCTTGTCCCAGATAGGCTCTAAAGCCAGTCTTGCGTCCTTGTAGGCCGTGAAGAGTTCTTCATAGCGTTTCGCCTGCACTTCATCAGGCGCTTCAGTGGCTCCAAGCAGCGGGGCCACCCATTCGGATATACAGTCATCCATCGTCTTATAAGCGCCGATCGCAACCGCAGCCATCATGGCTGCACCTGCAGCACCAGCTTCTTCACGCGATGAAACGCGCACAGGTGCGTTGACCGCTGCAGACAAGGTGCTGCGCAGTGCGCGCGAGCGAGCGGCGCCGCCTGTCAGGCGCAATTCGGCGGGCATATCACCCATGGCCGCATAGCAATCGCGTGTCGCCATGCCGAGACCTTCGACCACCGAACGAACCAGTTCGGGAAAACGATCACGGCTTGAAAGACCGATAAAGCCCGCGCGGGCAAAAGCGTTGACGAAAGGTCCGCGTTCTCCGGCTTCCGAAATATAAGGATGGTAAAGAAGCGCGCCGGGGCGGCTTGCGTTAAACCATTCATCAAGGCGCGGGATCAGATCGTTCAGCGAGACTTTTTTGTCTGCCGTCGACATGAGGTCGGCAGCGATCTGCAGAATCCAGTCGATATTGATCGTCGCGCCCATGTTGGTCTGAACCTGCGTGACGATGCCCGGAACTGGCAGAGCAATGACGTAACCCGTGCCTTCCGCATTCAGATGAATGTCGGAAACCTGCTTTGCACGCATATGCACGCCGGTCGATCCGATGGTCGAGCAACCTGCATCAGCGGTGCCGCAATAGACGCCCGCGCCGAGTGCAGTCATTACCATATCAACATAGCCGAGACTCACCGGCGTACCGGCCAAAAGACCTGTCGCCGCAGCCGCTTCGGGGGTTAGCGGATGCTGGTTCAGAGTGCCGTCCACGATTTCGGGCAGCAAACCACGGCGCTTTTTAAGGCCGAGGGCTTCAATAACCACTTCGTCATATTGACGGTTGCGGAAATTGCCGAATGTGAAACTCGCCTCTGAAGGGTCCGTGGCGCGGACGCCGGTGAGGTTGAGGTAAAGCCAGTCCTTGCAATGAAGGGCGACTTCCGCATTGTCGAGCAGTTCCGGTACGAAACTGTCCATATGCGCCATCTGGGTGCCTTGCTGGCAGGTATTGAGGCCGGTGCCGGTCGCTTCAAAGCGCGCGCGGTTCATCGGTCCTGCTGCAAGTTTGGTAACTGTATTGGCCGCGCGGGCGTCGAGCCAGATCCAGGCATCGCCAACAGGCTTGTTGTCTCGTCCGACCAGCCATGTACCGTCACCCTGGCCGGTGACGGAAACAGCGGCAGTGCGCTGGCTTAAGTTTGGAATTTTCTCGGCAAGGCCACGCAATGCGCTGGCGCAATCTTCCCATGTTTGGGAAAGCGACTGTGTAACAGCGCCATGTTCGCCGGTTTCATATTTGTTCCGGACAGCTGCCGAATCGAGTTGCCGACCGCTAAGGTCGAATGCCACAGCCTTGACGACGGATGTGCCCGCGTCGATGCCGATGATTATATCACCTTGACCACGCATGACTGAATTATGCTTTCCCAATGAGGTCCTTGGCGGACATTTGGATTCCTCCCGCGACGAAATTTGTCGCTCGCTACCCATGTTTTTAATGAGAATGGGCCTTCGCTTATGATCGAGATAACATAACGATAACGGCCTGTCTGTAAAATTTTCGTGGGTAAGCATTTTTTTTCACCAAAAGGTGATTGTGGTGGAAATTGTAGTTCGAGTCCCAGCCTTTTTGCGGATGGATTAGCCTCTTCTGCTGGAAGAAAAGAAGTGAATGGCGTATCTATATATCTGTTTTTAAATAATAAAAAATAAAGCTAATGTTTTTGGCAAGGGCATGTATTGCCAGTGACAGCTTTTAAAACCAAGTCTCCGCGTATCATTCGAAGCGGTGAAATTGACGGCAGAATGGTCAGTTTTTAGCCCGAAACCGTGCGAAACGCGGCGCGTTACAAAAACATCCGATTGACAGTTATAGGTGTTTATAACATCATTATTGAAGTTGATAACATGTCGCTACCATAGCATATGGTCGCGGCGCATCTGTTTCCATGCTGCGCGGAGGGGCGGGGCCAGGGAATTATGTGGAGGATCGTCATGCATAAATTTGTCACTCCCATATCCACCTGTTCAAGCTTCCGTTTAGCTGCTGCTGGTCGGGTGCTTTATCGCGAGTGAAGTCTACAAGCGGTATGAATTCAGCCGCATAATCCGTTTTTACAACGACAATCCGGCAGAATTTGCTGAAGGCGTTTGATTATGAGTACACAAGCTAATCAAGTTTCACAGAAGCCCGCCAAGCTGAACCGCGCAGTCCTCTGGAGTGTGGTCGCTGCGGTCGTGGTTGTCGGTGCGATTGGATTTGACACGAAAGTCGTGAAGATCGGCTCGGACGCTGATGTGCGTCAGCAGGTTTTCTCGCCTGACGCCTATGGCGCATCAGAGTTTCCAAAGGTCAAGGCAAGCGTCGAAGAACGCGCCGCGGATGCCGTTGAAGTCGGCACCGCACTTGCTGCTGACAAGGATGCAGCCGGTAAGAAATATGGCGTTGGCAGCGTGAACCCGGTTATCCCGGTCAAGTTCACTGGCACTGTCGAAGAACGCAAGTCGAACTATAATGTCATCAAGGTCGATGGTTTCCCTGAAGGCATGGCAATTCGTGTTCAGACGGGTCCTGCTGTAAACGGCACCGATCTGCGTGATGCAACCGGCACAATCGAATTCGGTCAGTTCAAGAACCAGATCGAATTCCAGAATGCCGGTTCCGCTCTCAACAATGAGATGAAGAAGCAGGTTCTCGAAGGCGTCGATGTCGATAATCTCGTCGGCAAGACGGTTTCGGTCACGGGCGTTTTCAAGCTGGTCAACCCGAAGAACTGGCTGGTTACGCCGGTGGGGTTTGAAGTAAAATGACCGTTCAAACCAAAGTTGAAGGCAAGCACGGCGAAGTCGTTCTTTCCGCACATGATGTTGCCAAGGCTTATGGGCGTATCAATGCGCTCAAAGGCGTGAACTTTGAAATCCGCCGCGGTCAGGTCACAACGCTTTTTGGCGAAAACGGTGCTGGCAAGTCGACGCTGATGAAGGTTCTCTCGGGTGTCATTCAGCCAACTTCGGGCACGATCATTCTTGATGGCGAGCCGGTGGTGTTCAATTCTTCAACCGAAGCACGCGATCGCGGTATTTCGATTATCCATCAGGAGTTGAGCCTCGCGCCCAATATGAATGTGCGCGACAACATCTTCATGGGACGCGAAATTCGCGGTGCAACGGGCGTCAATTTCGCAGAAGAAGAACGCCTGACCCGCGAACTTCTTGCAGAACTTGAAGAAGACATCGATCCGCTGACGCCTGTTGAAGAGCTTCGTCTCGGTCAGCAGCAGGTTGTCGAAATCGCGCGTGCGCTTTCGGTCAATTCCCGCATTCTGATCATGGATGAGCCGACTTCAGCGCTCAGTGCTTCGGAAGTGGAAGTGCTGTTCAAGGTCATTCGCGATCTTACCGCGCGCGGCGTGGCGATTGTCTATATCTCTCACCATCTGGAAGAAGCACTGCAGATCACCGATCATGCTGTGGTTTTGCGCGATGGCACCATGACGGCTTATGCACCACGCGCCGATATTGATCTCGAATGGATCGTTCGCAACATGGTGGGCGAAAACTTCGATCTTGGTTCGCCTCCAACCGGTTACGAATGGGGCGATGTCGCGCTTTCCGTGGAAGGTCTGACGGTTCAGGACAAGTCCGGTGACTTTGCGCTTGTCGATAACATGTCGCTGAATGTGCGAGCCGGTGAGATCGTTTGTATTTATGGTCTGATGGGTGCGGGACGTACCGAACTTCTTGAAACCGTTGCAGGTCGCCTCAAGGCCAATTCGGGCAGCATTCTGCTTGAAGGCAGGGATGTGGCGGGCCTCACGATTGCCCAGCGAATTGATCAGGGTCTGGTTCTGGTACCGGAAGATCGCCAGCGTGATGGTCTTGTGCAGACGATGACGGTTGGCCGCAATCTTTCGCTGGCAAGCATTGGCGAAATGACGAAGGGCCTTTTCACCTCGACGAAGCGTGAAAAGAACATCGTTGATCAGTCGATCAAGAATGTTCACATCAAGACGGATGGTGGCGAAGCCGCAATCGGTTCGCTGTCTGGCGGCAACCAGCAGAAGGTCGTTATTGGCAAAATGCTGGCGACTGAACCAAAGGTTATCCTTCTGGATGAGCCAAGCCGCGGTATCGATATTGGTGCCAAGGCAGAAGTGTTCAAGCTGCTGGCCGAAAAGGCCAAAGACGGGCTTGCAGTCGTCTATACGACATCTGAAGTCGGCGAATGCCTCAGCATCGCTCATCGTATCATCGTTATGCACCGTGGACGCATCTCGGCCGAATTCGGCTCCGATGTCTCCAAGGAAAAGATCATGGCCGCCTCGGGCGAGTCCATGGTCGGTCACTAAAATAGTTATGGAGCACTGATAGAATGTCAGTCACGAGCACCAACGACAAAAAGGCGGCGTCCACCGGGACAAAGCGCAAAACCAGCATCGTGCATTTGCTGCTCGAAGGCCGTGCGTTCTTTGCGTTGATTGCGATCATCGCAGCCTTCTCGTTCCTTTCGCCTTATTACTTTACCGTCAATAACTTCCTCATCATGTCCTCGCATGTGGCCATTTTCGGCTTGCTGGCGATTGGTATGCTGCTGGTTATCCTCAACGGCGGTATTGATCTTTCGGTCGGTTCTACACTGGGGCTTGCGGGCGTTGTCGCGGGCTTCCTCATGCAGGGCGTCAATATTCCGGAACTGGGTGTTATCCTTTATTTCCCGGTTTGGGCGGTTGTCATCATCACCTGTGCCCTGGGCGCATTTGTTGGTGCGGTGAACGGTGTTCTGATCGCTTATCTGCGCGTTCCGGCCTTCGTGGCGACACTCGGCGTACTTTATTGCGCACGCGGTGTAGCGCTTCTGATGACCAATGGTCTGACCTACAACAATCTTGGCGGTCGTCCTGAGCTCGGCAATACCGGCTTTGACTGGCTCGGTTTCAACACGCTTTTTGGTGTGCCGATTGGCGTGCTGGTACTTGCTGTCCTTGCCATCATCGTAGCAGTCGTACTTAACCGCACCGCATTTGGCCGCTGGCTTTATGCTTCGGGTGGTAACGAACGTGCAGCTGAACTGTCGGGCGTTCCAGTGAAGCGCGTGCAGATCTCTGTCTATGTGATTTCGGGCATCTGTGCTGCAATCGCTGGTCTGGTTCTGTCATCGCAGCTGACTTCGGCTGGTCCAACCGCAGGCACCACTTACGAGTTGACGGCAATCGCAGCAGTCGTGATCGGCGGCGCAGCGCTTACGGGTGGCCGTGGTACAATTCTCGGCACGCTTCTCGGCGCTTTTGTTATCGGTTTCCTTTCCGATGGCCTCGTGATCATCGGCGTATCATCCTACTGGCAGACTGTCTTTACGGGTGCAGTGATCGTGCTCGCAGTTCTGCTCAACAGCATTCAATATTCCCGACGTTGATAATTACGGCCCCATTCACCGTTCCGGGTGGGGCCGGTTCTTCGGGGGTAGCGAAAACTTTCCAAGACGGCGACCAAGCTTAAAAGTCTCGCCCACTGGAAATGGTAACGCCGGGAAACCGGCACAACTCAACGATAATTTTACGGGAGTGAGACATGTTTAAGAAGGGTATGCGCGTTCTGTTTGCTGCTGCTGCAGCATTGCCGCTTATCGCCAGCACCGCATGGGCTGAAGGTCTGATCTCGATCGTGGTCAACGATCCTTCGAACCCATATTGGTACACCGAAGGTGAAATCGCCAAGAAGACCGCTGAAGGCCTCGGCTATTCGGCTGTTGTTGGCGGTCACAAGGGCGACACCAACACCGAAAGCAACCTGATCGACACCGCGATCACCAACAAGTCGGTCGCGATCATTCTCGACCCGGCAAATGCTGACGGTTCGGTCGGTGCAGTCAAGCGCGCTGTCGCAGCTGGCATTCCAGTGTTCCTCGTAAACGCTGAAATCAACCAGGAAGGCCTCGCAAAGGCACAGCTCGTTTCCAACAACGCACAGGGCGCAGCACTCGGTGCAACGCAGTGGGTTGAGAGCGTTGGTGAAGAAGGCAAGTATGTTGAGCTGTTCGGTTCGCCGTCGGACAACAATGCGGCCACCCGTTCGAATGGCTATGAAACTGTTCTTTCGCAGTATCCGGACCTCGTAAAGGCTGGTCAGGATGTTGCTAACTGGAACCGTACCCAGGGCCACGACAAGATGCAGGCTCTGCTTCAGGCAAACCCAGACATCATCGGCGTTATCTCGGGTAACGACGAAATGGCTCTTGGCGCGATTGCTGCTCTGAAGAAGGCTGGCAAGCTCGACAAGGTCAAGGTTGGTGGTTTCGACGGTTCGCCAGACGCAGTCGCTGCGATCAAGGCTGGTGAACTGCAGTACACCGTTCTGCAGCCAGTTGCGATTTTCTCGGAAGCTGCAGTCAAGCAGGCCGACACGTTCATCAAGACCGGTAAGACCGGCGTTGACCAGGAAAAGCAGCTTTTCGATTGCTTCCTGATCACCAAGGACAATGTCGACAAGTACACTGCTCCGTTCGTTCTCGAACAGTAAGACCTGAAAAGATGGAGCGCGGGCTTAACCTCGCGCTCCTCTCTCTATTTTTCGTACCGATGCTATGAATCGGGACCGGTCAATAATTGAGCGGGCTGGGGACGAGTGGTAAGCATGGTCACAAGCAACAAAGCAAGCATAGACAACCTGATGACAGAGCAGGTGCCGAACGATAGTCGGCACGCACGTCAGCTGGTTCGCCGCCAGCAAATTGCTGAAATGATTATGTCGGAAGGGTCGGTGCGGATCGAAGATCTGACCGAACGTTTCGCAATCAGCCTCATGACCGCGCATCGCGACGTGGATGAGCTGGTAAGCCGCGGCCTGTTTCGCAAATCTCGCGGTATTGTTTCCGCAGCCCCCACTAGCCTTATCGAAGCAAGCGATCTCTATCGCGTTGCGCGTCAATCCGAAGAAAAGAAACTGATCGCTGAAGCCGCGATGCAATTCGTAGAGCCGGGTCAGGCCATTTTCTTCGATGACTCAACAACTGTCCTTCACATGGTTCCCTATCTTGCCGATAAGGGACCGCTGACGGTCATTACCAATTCGCTGATCCTGATGAATGAAGTGCGCGACATGAAAGATGTCACGCTGCTCGGTCTCGGTGGTCAGCTTTATAACTGGTGCAACGCCTTTGTCGGCGGCATGACGATCCATGAAATCCGTCGTCTGCGTGCCGATGTGGCTTTCATTTCGATCTCGGCGATTATGGACGATCTGCTGTTTCACCAGTCGCCCGAAATGGTTGAAACCAAGCGTGCCATGCTGGAAAGCGCTGCAAAGCGCGTGCTGTTGACCGATCACACAAAGTTTGAGCGTCGGGCGCTGCATAATTTTGGTGCGCTGAGTGATTTTGATGTCGTCATTGTCGATGACAAGACTCCGCATGAACATGTCGAACGCATGCAGTCGCAGAACATCAATGTGGTTATCGCCAGTTCTGGCGGAACAAGAGAATAAGCCGCAGTACTTAATCGCATACATATCAGGAAATACGATCCATGCCGTCTCTGTTGGGAATTGATAGCGGACTGACCGTCACCAAGGCCGTAATATTTGACGTTGATGGCTCGACGCTTGCCGTTGCCCGCCGCCGCGTCGCGCAATCCTTCCCACGCCCCCGCCATGTCGAGCGCGACATGGATGAATTCTGGAATGCGACTGCGGATGCAATTGCTGAGGCACTTGCAAAAAGTGGACGCCCTGCATCTGATATTCTAGCCATCGCCACCACTGCCCATGGTGACGGCATCTACATGCTCGATAAGGATCGCCGCCCCCTTGGTAAAGGCATTCTGTCGCTGGATAGCCGTGCCGTTGATGTGGCTGAGCGCTGGGTGAACAGCCCTGTCGCAGAACAGTCGATTGCGATCACCGGTCAGCTGCCGCACGCCTCTGCACCGTCCGCCATTCTGGCCTGGGTTAAGGAAAATGAGCCTGAACGCTATGGGCGCATCGGGCATGTGATTGCGTGTAAGGATTGGCTGCGTTTCTGCCTGACGGACGAAGTCGGCACTGATCGTACCGAGGCATCGACGTCTTTTACTGATTATAAAACGCAAGACTATTCCAAAGACGCGCTCAAACTTTTCGGCCTCGAGGCACTTTGGGATGCGCTGCCGCCGATGTCGCGCTCGGATGAGATCATTGGCGGTGTTTCGCAAGAATGTGCAAACCGTACCGGGCTTGTTGCGGGAACGCCAGTCGTTGGCGGCCTGCATGATGTGACCGCTTCTGCGCTGGGTGTTGGCGGTCTCAAGATTGGTACAGTTGCAGTTGTCGCCGGGACGTACTCGATCAATGAAACGCTGTCGTCGAAGCCTAATGTCGATAAGAGCTGGTTCTGCCGCAATGGGATCGCGCCGGGAGAGTGGAACAATATGTCCATCTCGCCTGCTTCCACTGCGAATTACGATTGGTTCCTCGACAAGCTCTGCCCCGCGGAACGTCTTGAAGCTGAGAAAACCGGCCGCTCGATCCACGATATGCTGCGCCCGGAAATTGACGCCGCACTGGCTAAGCCTTCAACCGCTCTGTTTCATCCTTATCTGTTCGGCTCGCCTTACGGTGCGATGGCTAGTGGCGCGTTCTTTGGTTTGCGCGGCTGGCAGGAACGTGGCGATATGCTGCGTGCGGTCTGGGAAGGCATTGCCTTTAACCACCGTATCCATGTCGACCATCTGAAAAGCGGTTTTGAAATTTCCGCAGCGCGTCTGACCGGCGGCGTGTCGCGCAGTCCATCTTTTGCGCAGATGTTTGCCAATGTGCTGGGTATGCCGGTCACAGTCACCGATACGGATGAAGCGGCAGCTTGGGGTGCCGCACTTTGTGCAGGCAAGGGCGCTGGCGTTTTCGCTGATGTTTATAGCGATCCCCGCGATCTTGATGCAATTGGCCGGACCTACACACCGGATGCAGCGCGCAGCGAGCAGTATGAAAAGCGCTATGCGCTATTCAAGGAAATCGCATCTGCACTTGGACCGATCTGGCCTAAGATCGATGCTCTGAAGGATTGAAATCCAATGCGCCTCTAAGCGCACCGAATATGTAAAGACAGTGAAATGAACGATTTCGTAAACAGCGCCCAAATGAAGAACCGCATCAGTCAACTCGAAGCTGGCGGTGTTGATGTGCTCATTCTGGGTGCGGGTATCAATGGTGCGGGTCTCTATCGCGATCTGAGTGAACAGGGCGTGAGCTGTTTCATCGTCGATAAGGGTGACTTTGGTTCCGGCACGAGTGCTGCCCCGTCACGTCTCATTCATGGTGGTCTCAAATATCTCGAAACCGGTGAGTTTGGCCTCGTGGCGCAATCAACTGTTGAGCGTAATATCCTGCTCAAAAACGCGCCGCATAATGTCCGTCCGCTGCCGACATTTATTCCAGTTTTCTCCTGGACCAAGGGTATTGCCGCAGCACTTCGTACCCTGTTCGGCTCAACCACAGCACCGCGCAGCCGTGGAGCAGTTCTCATCAAGATTGGTCTTGGTCTTTACGATTATTTTGGTGCGCGTGAGCGCGTCATGCCAAAGCATAATTTTCTCTTCAAAAAGAGTGCTTTGAAGGAAATGCCTTATATGACGCCGTCTATCGTGGCGGGTGGCATTTATTATGATGCATGGGTCAGCAAGCCGGAACGTCTGGTATATGAGCTTGTCAGCGACGGCGTGAAAGCCAATCCAAAGAGCGCAGCAGCCAATTTCAGCTCCATTGTTGCAGCCCGCGACGGTGCGGTGAGCTTTGAAGGGCCGGATGGTGCTGCTTTCACGATCAAGCCAAAGATCGTCATCAATGCCGCTGGTCCATGGATCGATCATGTAAACGCGGCACTTGGCAAAGAAACCAAGATGATTGGTGGCACCAAGGGTTCGCATATCCTTGTAGATCACCCCGAGCTGGTGAAGAGCCTGAAGGGCCGGATGATCTATTTCGAGGCGGATGATGGCCGTATCTGTCTTGTCTATGATTATCATGGTCTTGCGCTGGTCGGTTCGACGGATATTCCGGCAAACAATCCGGATGAGGTTTTCGCGGAAGACAAGGAAATCGATTACTTCATCGAGAGCCTGCGGTCGCTGCTGCCGAAGCTGAAGTTCGATCGCAGCCAGATCGTTTATACCTATAGCGGCATTCGCCCGCTTCCTGCCTCCAATGCATCGGAACCGGGGCTTATCAGCCGGGACCACTCCGCACCGGTTATTGAGCCGGATGCAGGCCGTCCTTTCGCGATCATTTCGCTGGTTGGTGGTAAGTGGACGACGTTCCGCGGTTTCGCTGAAGAAGTGGCAGATACGGTACTCAAGCGGTTTGGTCGCGAGCGTCTCAAATCAACCCGCGCTTTGACGATCGGCGGCGGCAAGGATTACCCTGCTGATGACCGTGCACGCGCCGCATGGGTGGCGAAACACGCCAAGGAAACCGGGCTTGCAGTCGAACGTGTTGAAGCACTTTTGCAGCGTTATGGCACGACCGCTCTGCCGATCATTCAGGACGAAGCCAAAGTTGGCGTTACACTTTTGCCCGATACGGACAGCATCAGCCGTGCGGAAATTGCGTGGATTGCGCGTAATGAGCTGGTGGTGCATCTCTCGGACGTTGTTCTGCGACGCACGACACTGGCAATTGACGGCGCGCTGTCGAATGCCAATCTTGCGGCAATCGCCGACATTCTCAGTGTTGAATTTGGTTGGGATGCCGTGAGGAAGGAGCAGGAGCTTGAGCTTGTTATTGCCGAGCTTGCAAAACGCCATGGCATGACGCTTGGTGAGTTTCCTGCAAAACGCCGCTAATTGATTCAAATCTATTTGATAAACGCCGGTCATGAGATCGGCGTTTTGCTATTTCTTTGCCATGTCATGACGCTATCTTATGCACGGACAGGAGAACGCTATGGAAATCAAAAGAAATGGATCTGCGCCATCAGGTGTGGGTCCTGCAGACTGGTTCACGGGCAAAGTTCGCATCGATCCGTTGTTTTCGCCCAACGACGCGCGGCGCGCTGCAGCAGCTACCGTGACATTTGAACCGGGTGCGCGGACCGCTTGGCACACCCATCCACTGGGCCAGACACTGATTGTTACCGCTGGCTTGGGGTTGGTGCAGCGTGAGGGCGGACCGATTGAAGAAATCCGTCCCGGCGACGTCGTCTGGTTTGAGCCAAATGAAAAGCATTGGCATGGTGCGTCACCAAAAAATGCGATGACCCATATTGCCATGCAGGAGCAGCTCGACGGTAAAGTCGTTGACTGGATGGAGCATGTGACGGACGCTCAGTATCCGAGTGTCTAAATGAAAAACGGGCCATTGGCCCGTTTTTCAGATCATGCTCAACTGCACGCCATAGGGTGGCAAAGTTATAGTCTTGCTACCTGCAACCACCACATCCTGTTCATGTGGTGTAATATTGACCAGCCAGACCTCCTCTTCCACCGTCATTGCCAGAATGTCCGATGGACGCGAAGACTGGCACAGCCTGAAGTTTTTCCCGGCAAGCTGTGCAAGCGCTTTTACAGCGTGGAATAAAGGGCGCTTGTTACCAATAGCGACCGGTTCATTCTCGTCCGCGATGAGCCCGAAAGGCCCGGTGAGAGCTGAAAGCGTAAGGCTGTCGAGACCAGCATTCAGCACCGATATGGCATAGGCCAGTGCGAAGCTTTCCGCGAACTTCCCATTATGGCGCGGATCACGATTGGCCATCGCAATGCGCTTGCCATTCGGGTTTTCCATCGTCCTGCTGCCATAAGGGTTCTGGCGCATGGGGATGGTCGATGGCCCGATGCGATAGGGCTTGTCGCCGTAGATTGCGCGCACCGAACGGGTAATGAAAGGCAGCGCCTCCAGTGTTTGCATAACGCTCAGATCATCAGCGGCATGAACAATTGGATTGGTGCAATGGGTGACGAAATCAACAAGCTCGCCCGGAATGCGCTTGCGATTAAGTTCGGTGAAATAGCTCAGCATTCCGCCGCCAAGCCGCACATTCGGGAAGGCTGCTCTTGCTGCTGCATAAACATCTTCAAGTGGCGGGCAGGGTGGCCATTCGCTGCCGGGCGGTGTCGACTGCCGATCTATAGCCGGTGAAACTATGACCGCATCTGGGGTAAAGCCAGCCGCTTTCATGTCAGAAGCGATTGCAGTCGTCTCTTCGATGAGCGATTTCGCGCAAGGCAATGCAATTTCGAGCGAAACGCGCCCGCTATGCTTCGCAGCCAGGGCTGCAAAATCCGCAAAAGTCGAACCTTTGTGCCCTGCCAGTGGATCGTAATGAAATAACAGATCCTGCGGACCAATCTCCTGCAACAGATCAATTGCGGCGAGGCTTGCTTTGGCTTCTTCCGGTGTGATGATAATGCCGATATTCGGCATTCTGCCGCTTGTGTCACCAAGCGTGATGCTCACCGGCTCCGCATAACGGGTGTTATTTGGTATCGTCGCGCGCGTGTCGGAAATGTTGAGCACGATGCGCTGATGCTGGGGTTTGGTGGCTTCGATCTGGTAAGGCCATGGCAAGGCCAGCGGACGTACATAGGTCTTGAAGGATGCATCGGACCAGTTGCGCTGATCTTCCATCTCAAACGTATCGCCTTCCATGCGGCATTCGGCCGTAACACCGGGCATGGCTTCATGGGTGATCGCACGCATGTTTTTGAAAGGCTGCCATGGCTCGATCAGATCGGGCAGGCGGGTGTTGTTGAGTGTACCGTCTACATGCTCGACGCTCACAGGTGCGCCTGCCACGCCGACGATTGGATGCAGGATGCAAAAGCCGCACCGGTTGGTTTCAAAGCCTGTCGCGGTATTCGCTACGGCGTCGAAAGTGAGCGTACCGCCACTCTCTGCCTGAATGCGGACATCAATGGTGAGTTGGGTCGCATCCGGGCCTTCGCAACGTGCCTGATAGGTGACGATGAAACCGCTGTCGTTTTGCTCGACATTCAGATCATGGATTTCTGGGTTGTAGGTTCCCCAGTCTCGATCCCGCACGAGATAGGAGACCGCGCGCAAAACTTCGACACCGTCATAAGTGATGGTGCGAAGATTGCCGTCGCTTAAATCCAGGCCAAGCAAGCCCGCTTTTAGGTGCGTCGGCTGAGCTTCGGCTTCTCGCGTTCCATAGAGCAGGAAAGGATCGACGTTGCTCATTTGAGCAGCGCCGTGATGTCGACGCGGTTGCCGCTTGCGGCACTGTCATAGGAGGCTTCGACAAGCGCGAAAGTCTTGAGATTATCCGCACCCGATGTCGAGGTTTCTTCGCGAGTTTCCAGCTTGTCCACCCAATGCTGCTGAATGGCAAAAACGCTTTCCTGAATATTGTGCCAAGGACGTGAGGCCCATGAGAGCAGTTTTGGCGAAACGTCGGAAACCGTGGTGCCGTTCGGCGTAATCACTTCAAGGCGATAACCCTGATAAAGCCGGATCGAACCTTCGGTGCCGTCAATTTCAATGAGCGTTTCCGGAAAAGGGTCGGTTTCGAGCTTGGTGGCATAGCTTACGTCAACAATGGAAGTAGCACCATTTTCATGGTCCATGAGGATGGTTGCTACATCTTCACCCTTGATCTTCGGGTTCACACGCTTTGTGCGTGCAACAAGGCTGGTCACATCGCCCAGAATGAAGCGTGCAATATCAAGCGTATGAATGCCTAAATCTTCGATGATGAAGCGTTCGCCTTCTGCAAGATATGGCTGGCCGGAAAACACGTCGAAGCCCGAGCGGAAGGAGAAACGTCCCCAGAACGGCGTGCCGATGACGCCACTGTCGAGTGCCTTGCGCACCGCCTGAATAGGCGTCTGCCAGCGGAAGTTTTCATGCACCATGAGCGGAATGCCTGCTTCATCGCAAACCTTCACCATGGCCTTGGCATCATCAAGCGTTTTGGCAAAGGGCTTCTGGCAGATTGCTGGCATCTTGTGGGCGGCAGCAAGTTCCACCAGAGCACGATGGCTTGAAACCGTGGTGGCGATATCGACAAAGTCGATGCCGCCATCTGCAAACAGCGCTTGCGCATCCGTGTAGCGGCGTTCGATGCCAAACTGGTCGCCGACAATCTTCAACCGCTCAGGATCGCGGTCGCAGATTGCCACGATTTGGGCACCCGAAACGTCATTCCATGCGTGCATCTGGTTGATTGCGAAGAAACCGCAGCCGATCAGAGCGCCATTCAATTCTGCCATTTACTGAGCCTTTATCCTGCTTTTGCCATTTGCATGAGTGTAACGCGCTGCTGGAGGCGGCGCTGTGCCTGATCAACCACCACGGCAATGATGATGACAAGGCCCTTGATGACCATCTGCCAGAAGGACGATACGCCCATCATGACCAGACCGTCGGAGAGAATACCGATGACGAATGCACCGATGATTGTGCCGCCAATGGTGCCGCGTCCGCCCGACATCGAAGTCCCGCCAAGAACGGCTGCGGCAATGGCGTTCAACTCGAACGAGTTGCCGGTTGCCGGATGCGAAGACATCAGTTCGGACGAGATGATAAGCCCAGCGATTGCAGCACAGAAGCCCGAAAACATGTAAACGAACATCTTTACGCGGTCGACGCGGATACCCGACATGCGTGCCGCACGTTCATTGCCGCCGACTGCGAAAATCTGGCGACCAAGCGGCGTGTATCGCGCGATATAGGCTGCGGCCAATGCGACGACGATCAGAATCCAGATCGAGACCGGAAGACCGAGAATGCTGCCTGATCCGAGGAAGGCGAAGCCGGTTGTTCCCAGATCTTCGCGGCCTACAAGGTTCGGGAAGGTCTGGCCGTCTGAGGACAGAAGTGCCAGGCCACGCGCTACATAAAGCGTGCCGAGTGTCGCAATGAAGGGCGCAACATTCAGTTTGGTTATCAATAGCCCGTTTATGAAGCCGACTGCGACACCAACAGCCAGTGTGATCAGCGAGATTTCGATGATGTTGAAATAGATCGTATAGCCGATGCCAAGATCGATCCCGTAGATCAGAAGACCGCCGGCAACCATGCCGCAAAGCCCGACAATGGAGCCGACGGAAAGGTCGATGCCGCCTGTGATGATGACGAAAGTCATGCCCATTGCAAGAAATGCGTTAAGCGCAACGTGCTTCGACATCAGGATCAGGTTGGCAGCTGAAAGGAAGTTCGGTGCTGCAAACGAGAAGAAGATGAACACCGCGAAAAGCGCGATGAAAGTTCTCAGTTTCATCAGTGTCAGCAGGGCCGAGCCGCTGTTAAAGGTTGAGTCAGTGGCGGCCGTCGTCGTGTTGGCTGTCATGACGCGAGTTCCCTTGTTTGTTTGTTGTGGTCGTTGTCATGTGTGTGCCCGTGGCCCTTGGCCGATGCGGCAACAATGTCGGCTTCCGTCGCTTTATCGCGGTCGAATATGGCAATCAGCTTCCCATTGCTGAGCACAGCGATGCGATCGGAGAGCGCCATGACTTCTTCCAGATCAGAGGTTGAAAAGAGAATGGAGAGACCTTCGGCAGCAAGCCTGCGCATGGTGCGAAAGACATCGGCCTTTGCACCCACGTCAATGCCGCGCGATGGCTCGTCCATCAGAAGAACTTTCGGATTGGTCATCAGCGCCTTGCCGATGACAACCTTTTGCTGATTGCCACCTGACATCGAGGTGACTTCGAATTCGGGGTTCGGTGCCTTGATCGAAAGGTCTTTGATTGCCTGTTGAATGGCCTGCTTTTCACGCTTTGGCGTGATGTGGAAGAAGCGGGCCAGACGGTCGAGACTTGCCAGTGTCAGATTGCTGGCAATCGACAAAATCTGCACCAGACCTTCGCGCTGGCGATCTTCCGGTATCAGGGCAAGGCCACGCCGGATGCGACGGGTCGTATCGCGCTCTTTCACTTCCTCGCCATCGATATAGATATGGCCGGTGGAATGCCCATGCTGGCCCATCACACATTCGAAAAACTCGGAACGTCCTGCGCCCATAAGGCCGTAAATGCCCAGAACTTCGCCTGCGCGCACAGTCAGGGAGACGTCATCAACTGCAAGCCCGCCGGTTGCACGCGGCAGGGTGATGTTTTCAGCGCGAAACCGCTCTGTACCGATCTTGTGGGTCACAGGCTTGGCAAAATCCTTGGCATCGGAACCGATCATCGAACGCACGATCCATTGCGTATCGATATTTTTGATCTCTTCCTGGCCGGTGATTTTTCCGTCGCGCAGAACCGTGATGTAATCGCCAATCCGCATCAGTTCTTCGAGACGATGCGAGATATAGACGATTGCCACGCCCTTCTTTTTCAGCTCGGCGATCACCTTGAACAAAATGTCGACTTCGGCTGCAGAAAGGGCCGATGTCGGTTCATCCATGATGACAATGCGTGCATCGAGCGAAATAGCCTTGGCGATTTCGACAAGCTGCTGCTGACCGATTGGCAGATCAGCGACGAGCGTACTTGCACTGATGCCTGCATCAAGGCGGTCGAGATATTCATTGGCCTTGACGACCTGTGCTTTGTGATCAATGCCGCGCAAACCGCGTGTAATTTCGCGCGTGGCAAAGATATTCTCTGCCACCGTCATGTTTGAAAACAGGTTGAGTTCCTGAAAGATCATCGCAATGCCGCGCTTCTGCGCGTCGGCGGGGCTGTCGAATGACACTTCCTCGCCATCGAGAATGATCTTCCCCATGGTCGGACGCTCAACGCCCGCGATGATTTTCATCAGCGTTGACTTGCCAGCACCGTTTTCGCCGACAAGCACATTGACCGAACCACGGCGCAATTCAAGATTGGCGCGCTTGACCGCGACAATGCCCGAATAGACCTTGGAAACATCCTCAAGCTTGAGGACGATATCGTCCTTTGGGTTCAATTCCGTCTCCATCGCTTATTTCTCCAAAGAGATGGAAACAGGCGTGACGAGCGGAAGCTGGCCCTTCGATGGCAACGGGAAAGCGCCTTCGGCTTTCACCTTCATGCCAACCAGATCTTCGCGCGGGAGCTTTGACAGAACATCGTCATTGACGCGGGTATTGAACGCCTTGCCAAATTGAGCCCAGTCGATCTGATTGCGAAACTCGTTGAAGTTCACAAAGGAGAGGCTGTCGCGGATTGCGCTGCCGCGGACGGTCGGCCCGATCTGCACGCGTGCATCGGCCTTGCCATCGCCATTGCTGTCGACATCAACATAGGCTGCGCGGGATTTTGTTTCAGCGGCGACCACAGTGCCTTCGAGCTTGGCTGCAAAGGTCCAGGGGGCATTGCCCTGCTTTTCGCGATGACCGTATTTTGCTCCAGCGGCATCCGCATCTGCGTTTGCTGCCTGCATCACTTCATCGAGCGTTGCAGTTTTTTCGGCAAAAAACAGCTTAACTTTTGAATCCCAGATGTCGGCAACCGAACGATCGGGATTGAAATTATCGCCGCGTGCTTCTGCGGCTTCTTCTGCTGTCGGAGTCTTGATGATTTTGCAGCCCGAAAGCGCGACACCGCAGGCCAGCAGGATAATGGAAGCTGACTTCAGCACTGACATGATTTTATCCTCGGTATTAGGAACATATCGGGAGCGCTAACATTTGTTGGCGCTCCCGAAGTCGCAAGCCTTGGGAGTTAGTCCTTCAAAGCGAAGGTTTCGAGCTTGTCTGCATTGTCAGGATTGATGAGGACGCAGTCCATCAGCTGCTTTTCTTCAGCAGGTCCCTTGCCGGTTTTGATATATTCGTCAGCCTGAACGACGGCCATCTGTGCCTGAGCATAGGCTGGCTGAAGAACAGTTGCCTTGATGCCGCCTGCCTTGATCGAGTCACGAACATCATTTGAGCCGTCAAAGCCGACGACGATGACGTCCTTGCGACCCGCAGCTTCAAGCGCTGCCCATGCGCCCATGGCCATGGTGTCGTTTCCGGAAATCACGCCCTTGATGTCAGGATTTGCCTGCAAAATGCTCTGCATTTTCGTGAAGGCTTCAGTCTGGCTCCAGTTGGCAGACTGCTGCGCAACCATCTTCATGTCCGGATATTCGTCGATAACGTCGTGATAGCCCTTGGAGCGGGTGCCAGCATTGAGATCGGATTCACGACCGAGCAGCTCGACATAATTGCCGGCTTCGCCCATCAGCTTGACGAATTCTTCAGCACCGAGCTGAGCGCCCTGATAGTTGTTGGACACGATCTGCGAAACAGCAACACCCGAAGCGTTGATTTCACGGTCGATCAGGAATGAAGGAATCTTCGCGTCTTTTGCCTTCTGAACGGCAGCAATCGATGCTTCCGAGCCGGCATTGTCGAGGATGATAGCCTTTGCGCCACGGCCGATGGCTGTATCGACGAGCTGTGACTGCTTGGTCGCGTCGTCGTCATGCTGAAGGATCAGCGTATCGTAGCCAAGTTCCTTGGCTTTGGCTTCAGCGCCGACGGCTTCAGCCTTGTAGAATGGATTGTCGTGCGATGGCGTGATGATCGCGATCAGATCAGCAGCCCATGCTGGCATGACTACGCTGCCTGCCAATGTTGCCGAGACGGCTGCAATCGCAAAACCGCGCGCAATTTTCCTGCGTGTAAACTTCATGTAGACCTCCCAATAAGCCCCGTTTCCCAAAAGGGCGGTAAAAAAGGAGGGCGGATTACGCCCTCCCAACTGACGTCACGTAATGCGACGGATGCTTTCTGCGATTTCTTCCGGTTCGAAAACGTTCTTCCAATCGTCGCGCATCAGCGCAGGAATACCGAATTCGATTGCCTTGTTGCAGGCATCGGAGAATACGCCCTGGACTTCACCAAAGATGACGGCGCCGAGAACATTCATGTGGCCGAGCAGGAAGTCGCGTGCTGCTTCTTCAGGAACGCCGCGACGGACGCATTCGTCCATGGCCTGCTTCATGACAACAAGAAGCGACGCGCAAACGGTTTCCGAAAGACCTGGCTCGAGGATTGCGAGCTGTTCAACGGTTACGCGGTGCGAACGCATGACTGGTGCCCAGATGACCTTGGCGATTTCTTCACCAAGAGCATAGGATTCTTCCGGACCCTGCATCAGAGCCGAAACGATGTGCTGCTTTGCAAACAGACCGCCGAAGTGGTCCTTCTTTGCCTGCATGTCCGTTTCGTCGTTGAAGATCGGCGGATGGCAAGGATGGGTTACGAAATAGGTGAGGTCTGCGCGTTCTGGCAGATGGCCAGCAAATGGTGCAGCTGCGTCGAGCGCAATAACCATCGTGCCTGGCTTCAGCTTGTCAACGATGCCAGCAGCAACTTTACCAATGATGGTGTCCGGCACAGCCAGAATGACGACTTCAGCGCCTTCGAGACCTGCGTCTGCATCGATGGTGTCGATGTCGAGTTCGTTCTTCAGGCGTGCCTTGCCTGCGTCGCTGACTTCGATGTGGCGTACGTCAAAGCGCGAACCCTTGAGGTTCTTGGCCAGACGGTAACCCATCTTGCCGCCTGCGCCGAACAGAGCAATAGCTGTCATGATTGTATTTCCTTCCCGTAGTTTTGGTAGCTTAACTGGTATAACCAGTCAATGAGTATTCCAGATTCAAGAGGTCAAGCCATCACGAATCTGGCTGAAGTACCCGTCAGAACCGACCTGACCGCCCTTGAGAGCAATCTGGAGGCCGTTGGTGGCGGCATGCGCGCCGTGCGCCGTGCAAAGCGGCGACCCCGGTGTTTGTGGAAGCGGCAAAAGCGTGGTGAGTGCATCAACATGCAATTCACGCAATGCGTGGCTGGAAGTGTCGCCGCCTGCAATCACTGCGCGGGTAAGCTGTTCGCGCTCGACAAGGCTGCGGAGGATAAAACCGAGGCTGCGGGCCAGCTTGTGGCGGCTGCCTGCGATCTTATCGATTTCTGTGCCGCGATCAGCCGACGGGCCAAGGGCGGTGTTGAGGATCACGCTGTTGCCCTGCTGGAGCGCCTTCTGGCCGTCAGCAATGGCAGCTTCGATTGCCTGATTGCCGTTTTCGCCGAGAAGATCGAGCGGATTAAGATCAATGCCGGTAAAGCCCGATGCGGTCGCGTGGCGGATCTGGCGTTCGGTGGTTGGCGACACGCTACCCGAAACGACCGCGATGCGCTCAGCTTTGCCTGGAAGCGGAAACTCTTTTTTCGCACCGATCAGTCCGACCTTGGCCCAGGCGGCCAGAAGCGCATATTCAACGCCGGACGAGCCAGCAACGAACCAGCCCATATCAGGGCGCAGACGCCAGAGCTGTTCACCTGACTGCAGCTGGCTTTCGTGGCTGTCGACGTCAAGCAACACCATGCCGTCAGCATCTTTGACAATCGCGTTTACACGTTCATCGGCGTCGGCGGCTGAAAGCGCTACGAGATCAGCAAGCACGGTTTTCAGTGCTGTCTGCTTAGCCAGATGCTCGCGCAGGTCCGCTTCATGCATTGGCGTGACGGGATGGCGGCTCATGACCGGATGGCGGTCAATACGATAGATTTCGCCCTGATAGGCGGCAAAGAGATTGCCGAAAGCGGTATAACGTTTGAGCTGCGGTGCGCCGACAATCAACGGTACATAGGCTTGATTGAAGATCGCTTTGCCAATTTCTACCGCCTTGCCGATATTGCCGACATGAGGCGCAGAATCGAATGTCGAGCAGACCTTATAATGGGCAATCGCAGCATTTAGGCTTTTGAGCCAATTGAATGCAGGCGTGAGATTTTCCTGCATCCATTCCGGCGTTTCGCTGCGGCTGGTGCCTGCAAGGCCGATAGCCTTACAGTGTGAAAAGCGCGAAAGAAGCTCTTCGTCCGGCACATTCATGAACAGCACGGTGTCGACGCCGTTGGAAGCCATGGCTTCCATAACATCGGTCGAGCCGGTGAGGTCGTCACCGTAGTAAGACAGCAGCAATTCGTTGGAAGCCTTGGTCATTATTCGCCTCCTCCATTTGAATTAACGGAGCCGAATTTTGCGAGCGAAGCTGCAAGCTCAGGATGCTCAACAGCATAGGTTTCAAGTGGGATGCCAGCGACTGCTGCTTCCCATGCCTGCTGTACGGCGCGAACACCAGCTGCCGGGCCGCCCGGGTGGCTGACAATGCCGCCGCCGCATAGATAAAGCAGATCCGTCGTGCGACCTGTGCGCTCATAGGTTTCAGGTGCCTGTCCGCCCCACTGGCCGGAACCAGCAACAGGAAGCGGGCAATCTGATGGGTCGAACAGCGGCGTGCTGACAGCCTTGAACGAACTGACGAAGCTTTCATCCGGCTCCCAATATTTCACGCGGATGCCGTTGATCTGGAACTGATCGACGCCGAGAAGGCGCCAGAACTGCTGATAAACACGGAAATCCATGCCTGCGCCCGGATTACGGGTCAGAATATCCCAGCCATTGCGATGCGCGTGCAGAACAAGGCCGGAGCGCTTGCGCAGGAAGCTCATCCCGCCAAAGCCCACCGAATTGATGTTGACCACGGCGCAATTGCCGCCAGCCTCCAGCACCATGTCATGGTTGCGCATCATCTCGTCAGGATCGGCGTGCGAAATGCCGAAGGCGTACATAACCTTCTTGCCGGTCTTCTGCTCGTGATTGAGAATAAGCGGCATGATAGCGGCGATGCGCTCTTTGAGCGGCGAATAGGCCGGGCTCATCAGCTTTTCATCATCTTTGATGAAATCGACGCCGGATTCGATCAATTCGCCAACGAGTTCTGCTGTTTCATGCGGACGTAGGCCGAGCGCGGGCTTAACGATGGTGCCGATAATCGGTCGCTTTTCAACGCCCGTCAGACGACGGCTGCCAGCAATGCCGAACTGCGGGCCGGGATGCGCGCTTTTGAAGGCTTCCGGCAGCTTCATATCGACCACGCGGATGCCGGTCATGCCCTTGATCGAGTAAACACCGCCAACGGCAATCGTCATCAGTGCTGCAAGATCAGTACCGATTGCGTCGAGTGGAAAGGCGATGTCGACATCGGCGCGCTTGATTGGGCCGTGACCTTGTTCAAGTTCTGGCCAGGCTGGAACTGTTGCATCTTCAAGCGGACGGATTTCCAGAACACGCGCTGCAACGCGGGCCTTGAGCTCTTCTGTTTCACCGGGGAGGGCGACAAAAGTGCCGGTCGACTGATCGCTGGCGATCTTGGCGGCCATCTTTTCGATGCTGCCGGTTGTCTCAATGCGATAGGTCAGACAGATATTCATCGGATTGTTTGTCGCTCGCTGCTCGTGTTCCACCCATGCCAGAGATACTCTGACAGCTTATTCCGCGCATTTGCCTGAAAGTATCTCCTCACTTTCCGGGATGCGACTGAAGCGCTTGGCTCTGAGTGCGAACTGGTATAATGAGTATTCCAATATCTGCAAGCGGAAAATTGTTAGCCCATTCACGAGATCGTGGGTAACGGCTTTCATCTGATCGCTTGAAGATGCATAAGGGGAGAAAGCTCATGAACAGTGAGATGCAATGAACAAGCCCATGGAACCTATCGTTCGCCGTAAGCTATCCGACGAAGTTTTCGACCGGCTCGAAAACATGATTACGTCTGGCGAACTGACGCCCGGCGATGAAATGCCATCTGAGCGCGTGTTGATGGAGCGCTTTGGCGTTGGTCGCCCGGCGATCCGCGAGGCGATGCAGTCGCTTGCCAAAATGGGGCTCGTCAGCATTTCACATGGTGAACGTGCTAAAGTTCTCAAACTGACCGCGCGTTCAATTTTGCAGCAGGTCGATCCGACAGCCAAAATCATGCTGGCGCAATCGATGGATACGCTGGAGCATCTTAAAAGCGCACGTATCTTTTTTGAACGCGGCATCGCACGCGAAGCGGCACTCAAGGCAAGTGACAAGGATGTTGCGGAGCTTCGCGCCATCGTCGAGCGCCAGCGGGATTCGCTGGGTGATGCCGATGCATTCATTTCAGCCGATATGGAGTTTCATATCCGTATCGCGAAGATTTCAGGCAATCCTATCTTTGTCGCGGTGAGCGAATCCATGCTTGCCTGGCTGCGTGAATATCACACGCATATGCTGATCTGGACGGGTAAAGAAAAATACACGCTGGTCGAGCATGAAGAGATTGTAGACAAGCTGGCCGTAAAAGATGCGGATGGTGCAGAAGCGGCAATGCTCAATCACCTGGAGCGTTCGCGCGCGCTTTATACGAAATAGCCTTTTTCGAGAGGCGCTCTGTTTGTATTTACGCGCATCTTGTCCGAAAACCGGTTTCCACTTTTCGGGATGCGCTTTAATTTTCAGGAATGTTCTCTCTGAAAATCACCTGAACGCGAGGTGGCTGCTGGTCGAATGGCTCGCCCTTGATGCTGCTCATCAAGGTGGCCAGTGCTTCGCGTGCTTCAACGCGCGGATTCTGGTCAATGACGGCATCCATCGTGCCATTCAACAGAAGTCGCTTGGTGCTTTCGGTCAGTTCATGGCCGATGAAAATAACGGAATCCGATTTTCCCGAATCCATCAGCGCCTGTCCGATGCCCTGATTGCCTGCGCCGAGATTATAGATGCCTGCAAGGTCGGGGTGGCGTTTAAGCAAAGCTATGGATTCTGAGTAGGCTTTTTCACGACTGTCTTCGATCTCGTTGAGTTCAACGATATTCAAGTGCGAAAACTCTTCTGCAATGACACGACGAAAGCCCATTTCGCGCTCTTCGTGGCCGCGATAGGAAAGTGATCCGGCAAAAAGCGCGATTTTGTTTTTGGGCTGTTGGCCCAGAAAGCGACCGAGAATATAGCCGCCGAGGCGACCAGCTGCACGGTTATCGATGCCGATATAGCCCACGCGCGGCACATGCAGAATGTCGGACGCGATGGTGACGATATGGGTGCCGGATTCGGCGAGGGCGCGCATGGCTTCACGCACGGTTGGGTGATCCAGTGCAATCACGCCAACGCCCTGTGCCTGCCCCTTGAGGTCTTCAAGGGCGCGCGCAAGCGTGTCAGGGTTGAAGCCTTCGACACTATGGATTGTAAGCTCGATTTCGGGCCTCAAGGCTGCTTGCCTCGCGATCTGGTCGCGCAGATTTGCAATGAAGGTGTTGGTGCCCGCTGGCAGAACGAAAGCCAGTTTGATGCGGTCGGTGGTGTTTGCGTTGAGCGGCGCACTGCCGGGGAGATAGCCAAGATTGCGCGCGGCTTCGAGGACGATTTCACGCGTGCGCTCTTTCACGCCTTCGCGGTTGTTCAATACGCGATCGACCGTGGCGCTGGAAACGCCCGCTGTTCTGGCAATGTCACTCACCGTGGAACGCAAATCACACCCCTCATCAAAATGATGGAAAATGATGTATTTCGATTTGAGCAAGATGCAAGGCTTGTTGTGTCTTGGCCATCTGTTTTCCTCATGAAATCGGCTTTGATGTTATACAAATCCATCAAAAAGCATCATGGATTTATATATGAACGTCGAAATTCAAAAGAATGATCCGAAAATTGATCGGACACGATGTTAAATGATGTAAAATGATTTTATATGATGTTGACACTGCCGCATTGAATCTTCATTAATCCTCAAACTGCCAATGGAGGTTGGCATTTTCCTCGAATGAGGACGGGCCTTTTTTTCGATTTTTCGATGATATGTGGGCTTGGAAATATAATGGGAGGATGCAATGAGCGAAGCGCGGGGCTTTGTTCCTGATCCGCAGGTGCGGGCTTGGGATTTCAAAATCGGCTGTATCGGCGCAGGCATGATTATGGCCGAGTGCCATCTTGCTGCCTATAAGAAAGCGGCCTTTACGGTCGCGGCAATCGCCTCGCGTACCAAGGCAAAGGCCGAAGAGGTCGCCGCACGCTGGGGTATCGCCACCGTGCACGACACGCCAGAAGCTCTGATTGGCGACGAAGATATCGAAATCATCGATATTGCTTATCCGCCGGATCAGCAGCCTGCACTCATTCGAAAAGCGCTCGCACAGTCACATATCAAGGGCATTCTCGCACAAAAGCCGTTGGCTCTGACGCTTGAAGAGGCCATTGCGCTTCGCGACGAGGCGGCAAAAGCTGGCAAAATCCTCTCGGTCAATCAGAACATGCGCTACGACCAGTCGATGCGCGTGTTAAAGCAAATTCTCGATAAGGATGAGCTGGGCGCGCCTGTCATGGCGACAATCGAGATGCGTGCCATCCCGCATTGGCAGGGGTTTCTGGAAGATTATGACCGCCTGACACTGTCTAACATGAGCGTGCATCATCTCGATGTGCTGCGCTTTCTGTTTGGTGAGCCTGACACCATCACTACGCTGACACGCACTGACCCACGTACCCAGTTTGAACACAAGGACGGTATCACCGTTTCGACGCTGATGTTCCCGAGCGGTGTGATGGCTGTTTCGATGGAAGACGTCTGGTCCGGGCCGCGCGAAGAGGGCTTTGACAGCGATATTTACATCAAATGGCGGGTCGAGGGTACGGATGGTGTGGCGCAGGGCACGATTGGCTGGCCGGATGGTTCGCCGTCAACGCTGACTTATGCCTCCAAAAAGACGACAGACGGCAAATGGGTAAGCCCAAAATGGGAAACTATGTGGTTCCCGCACGCCTTTATCGGTGTGATGGAGCAGCTGCAATACGCCATTCAGTCTGGCGAGCCGCCAGCGCTTTCTGTGGCGGACAATGTGAAGACGGTCGCACTCATTGAGGCTGGTTACAAGTCGATTGATGAAGGCCGTACTGTCAAATTGTCCGAGATATCAATCAATTAAACGAGCACATCCCGAAAAGCGCAAAGCGGCTTTTGGGAAAGATGCACATTAACAAATAATCTTAACGGGAGGGTTTCGATCATGATGCAGGTGGGTATTTTCAGCGGCTATTTCCCTTATTCGCTTGAGGAAACAGCTAAAAAAATCCGTGCACTCGACTTCAATACAGTCCAGCTGGATATGCATTTCAAGGATATCGATCTGAGTGCGGGGCAGATCACCAAGGACAAATGCGTAAAAATTCGCGAGACATTCCGCGATCATAATCTGCCGATTTCATGCATTTCCGGCTATACGAACATCATTCATCCGGACAAGGCAGAGCGCGAGCGCCGCGTGGGCTATCTCAAAGAGATTATCCGCCATGCGCAATATCTCGGCACGCCTTATGTGATTTCGGAAACCGGGACTTACAATACTGAATCCGACTGGGTTCATCACCCGAAGAACAAGACCGAAGAAGGTTTTGAAGAATGCCGCAAGGTCATCGCTGATCTGTCGCAATTTGCTTATGACCACGGTGCGGTGTTCCTGCTCGAAACCTATGTGAACAACGTCGTCGGTTCCGTCGAGGAAACGGTGAAAATGTTTGCGCAGGTCGATCATCCGGGCCTTGGCCTGCTGATGGACCCGACCAATTATTTTGAGACGCACAATATCGACCGGATGGATGAAATTCTCAACCAGGTGTTCGATACGTTGAGCGATAAGATCAAGATCGGTCATGCCAAGGACGTCAAGCGCTCAGGCGACGACAAGTCGGAGAAGCATGCTGATATCGGTGATGCTGATGCCCTTGAAAGCCATACTTTCCGCGGCGTTGGTGAGATCGAACTGCCGGCTCCGGGTCTCGGTTCGCTGAACTATGACCTCTATCTCAAGCGCCTTGCACAAAAGCATCCGAATATTCCGATGATTATCGAACATCTCGATGAGGCCGATGTGCCACGTGCGAAGAAGTTCCTCGATGGAAAGCTGCGCGCGCAGGGACTTTAGTACCACCTTGGGCGGGGTGGGGCGGCCGGTGCTATGAACAAGCGTTTGAACACCGGCCGCCTTTGACTGAAATGGCTGTACGCCGCAGCATTTAAGGTACCAGAATGGTGAAGCTTTATGGAGAGGTGAGGTCGCGTCGCGACATCGCCGCGAGCAGCGGCTCTTTTGCGCAATTTGCAGGCGTTCGCCTGATGGTGCTTGAAGACGGATTGGAACGCGGCATTAGAATGCTGGAGTTTCGTTCAGGCACCGGTTTGCGCTTTACCGTTCTGGTTGATCGCGCGCTCGATATTGCCGATTGTGACTATCGTGGCATGGCTATCGGCTGGCATTCCCCGTCCGGTTTCCGCCATCCGGGACTGCATGAATATGAGGGCGAGGGCGGTCTTGGCTGGATGCGTTCTTTCTCCGGCCTGATGGTGACATGCGGTCTGGACCATATCCTCTTCATGTATGATGAGGCGGCTGACCATTATAATTACAAGCCGCGTCAGACGATCAAGCACTCCATTCATGGCCGTGTTGGTACTATTCCTGCAAAGCTGACCGGCTATGGTGAGCGCTGGGAAGGCGACGAATGTTATCTCTGGTGCGAGGGTATCGTCACACAGGGAACCGTGTTCGGTGAGCATCTTGAACTGACACGCCGCATCGAAATCAAAGCCGGTACAAACGATATCAAGCTGACGGATCGCGTGACCAATCGCGGTTTTTATCGCACGCCGCATATGTATTGTTATCACATTAATGTCGGGCACCCCGTTTTGGCCGAAGGCTCACGTTATCTGGCACCTGTCAGGGATGTGGTCTGGGCGGCTCATGCCGGAGAATACTACAAAAAGCAGAGCGTCGGATATCGTACGCTGCCTGCGCCGCAGATGCAGTTTCATGAGCAGGTCTGGCAGCATGAAATGGGTGCCGATGCCAATGGCGAAGTGCCGGTTGCGCTGGTCAATGATAAGCTGGGCATCGGTTTTGAAGTCGTTACCCGCAAGGATCAGTTCCCCTGCATGTATGAGTGGCAGAATCTGCAGGCCGGGCAATATGCGCTCGGCATTGAACCCGCGACCAATCACGTTCTGGGACATGGTGCTGCCCGCGACCGCGCCGAGCTGATCTGGCTCGAACACGGTGAAGAGCGCCGTTATGATAGCACGTTCCGTATTCTTGGTGATGCGGCGAGCATCGCGGAAACAGAAACACGCATTGCCGCAATCGCGAAGCAGCCAATTGAGGAATATCCGGTGCCATCGGGCAATCACGTTGCTATTGGAGGCCGCTCATGACCGCACCGTCGCCGTTTTCCGTTACAGGCAAAACCATTCTCTACACGGGTGCTGCCGGTGGCCTCGGTCTTGAAACCACGCTCAATTTTCTACGTGCTGGCGCACGGGTTGTGGCTATCGATCATGATCCGAAAAAGATCGAAGAGTTGAAAGGCAAGGCAGAGGCCGAGGGGCTTGCCGGGCTTTCGATCCACGCGCTCGATCTGTCGGATTTGCAGGCACTCCGCCCCGCATTGGAAGCGATTAGTCGTGAGGCCGGTGGCTTTGATGTCGTGATCAACAATGCTGCGATTTATCCGTCCAAGCCATTTGAAGACTATACACTTGAGGAAATGCAAAAAGTGCAGCACATCAATGTCGATGCGGGCATTGTCTGTGTCCAAGTGGCGCTGCCGCATATGCGTGAAAAGGGGTGGGGTCGTATTATCAATATCGCCAGCGTGACTGCCTATGGCGGCTGGGCACTCCTTTCGCCTTATGTGCAATCAAAGGGCGCGCTCATTGGGCTTTCGCGTGCCTGGGCACGCGAGTTCGGCGCTTATGGCATTACCGTCAATGCAATTTCGCCGGGTGCTTTTCCAACAGATGCCGAGAAAATCCATCCCGACCCGGAAGGCTATACGAAATTCGTGCTTGAGCATCAGGCTGTTAAGCGTCGCGGATCGTCGCGGGATATTGCCTCGGCTTTGATGTTTCTTGCCTCTGATGAAGCAGGATTTATCACCGGGCAGACCTTGAATGTCGATGGCGGATGGGTGATGCATTAAGGAAAGAGTTTGCATTGGAGGAATGCGTGAGGAAGCTTTATCTGGCGGTTGGGTCGCTTAATCGCGAAGCCCCTTATTTTCAGGGTGCGCGTGGCGAGGGGCTTTCCATCTACACATTCGATACGGCGACAGGAGATGCGTCGCATATATGCGCGACATCTTCCGTCGATAATCCAACATTCCTGAGTGTCGCGCCGGATACAGGCGTGATCTATGCAAATTCCGAAGTGTTCAGCTGGTACGAGGGAACGGTCAGTGCCTATCGTTTCGATGCTGAAAAGGGTGAACTTGTTTATCTCAACAAGCAAAGTGCCAAGGGCAGTATAACAGCGCACAATACCGTGACGGTGGACGGAAAGTTTGTGCTTGTCGCCAATTATGCAATGGGATCAGGCGGGCCTGATCAATCGCTTGTTGCGTTGCCAGTGTTGCCTGACGGCAGCCTCGGGCCGGTTGCACATAGCGTTCGTCACGAGGGCAAGCTTGGGCCTATTGTCGACCGGCAGGAACGCAGCCACCCGCATTGCGTGGTTGAAACACCGGAAGGCAGCATGTTCCTGTCTGCCGACCTTGGCCTTGATGAAGTCATTGCCTATCGTCTTGATAGTGATGGTAGTTTCAAGCGGGTGAGCAGTGTCGCGACGCTACCCGGTACTGGTCCTCGCCATATCGCACAGCATCCTAATAGCCGGTTTGTCTATGTCTCCAACGAACTGAATTCCACGGTTTCGCTCATTGAGCGCGACGGCGATGAGATGCGCCTTGTTCAGACCTTGCCGACAGTGCCAGCGAGTGTTGAGTCGCATGGCGCTGATATTCACCTCTCACCCGATGGTCGTTTTCTTTATTGTTCCAACCGTGGTCATGACTCGATCACTATATTTCGTGTGGATCAGGAGAATGGCAGCCTGGTTGAGATCGGTCACAGCTTTACGGGTGGCGCAACACCGCGTAATTTTACGCTGACACCGGATGGCAACTGGCTTCTGGTCGCTAACCAGAATGGAGATTGCGTTGCGATCTTCGCAATCGATAAGGAGACGGGAAATTTGACCGATACGGGCAAACGCATCGAAATTGGCACCCCCGTCTGTGTCAGGCCGTTCTATCTGTGAGCGTTGCCTCAACACCGCGAAAGCAGCGCCGCAAAGGTTCTGGTGTGACCATGGCGGATGTGGCTGCGGCTGCAGGCGTTTCCATGCAGACCGTTTCGCGCGCGTTGCGTTTTCCAGATTCCGTGATGCCTGAAAAGCGAAAGCTTATTCAGGATGCAATCGAGAAGACGCATTACGTTCATAATCTCGCGGCAAGTCACCTTGCATCGCATAAAAGCAATACGGTTGCGGCGATTATACCCACACTGTCCGCATCTGTTTTTGCTGACACGATCCAGCATTTTTCCGATGTACTGCATCAGTCCGGTTATCAGATATTTTTAGGCAATACTGATTACCGAATGGAGCGCGAGGAAGAAATCATTCGCAGCCTCCTCGGGCGGCGTCCGGATGGCGTTTTTCTGATCGGCACACACCATAGCAAGCGCAGTGTTGCATTGCTCAAACGTGCCGAAATTCCAGTCGTTGAGGGCTGGGATTTTACCGATAAACCGATTGACCGGCTGGTTGGATTTTCCAATACGGCAGCCATCACTGAGATGGTCAGTCATCTGATCAATACGGGTCGGCGCTATATTGTGTTTGCCGGTGTGGTTCGGAAAGGCGACAGCCGTGCTGCCGAACGCCGTGCCGCATTCAAAGCGGCAATGGAGCAACAGTTCCCGGATGAGAAGCCACGCATCACGGTGGCAACTGAAATGCCGATTGCCATGGCTTCGGGTGTCGATCTTCTGAGACGGGCGCTGGCTCAATATCCGGAAGCCGATGCTGTCATGTTTTCAAGTGATATTCTAGCTTCCGGCGCGCTACTGGAGACGCAGCGCATTGGTATCAAGGTGCCACAACGCCTCGCGATTACAGGCTTTGGCGACTTTGAACTTTCGCGTCATCTGCTGCCGCCATTGACGACGGTTGCAGTACCTTCCGCGGAAATTGGACGGCAGGCAGGTGAGCTTTTGCTTGAAGCCATGCGTGGTGAAACATCGGCAAACACAATTGTCGATGTCGGTTTCGAACTCAAGATCAGGGCTAGTGGCTAATAATCATCTGATGCTCGAAGTCGGTTAGCACTTCGCAGCCATTTTCTGTCACATGCAGCATGAATTCGAGCCGCACGCCGCCAGTGTCCGGATCGAAGGCGGTGGGTTCCACCATGAAAACCATGTCTTTGCGGAAACGCTCTGTTTCATAGCTGACAAGCCGTGGCCATTCATGGACAGATGTGCCGATAGAATGTCCGGAATGATGGGCATAGCCATAGCCATGTGCTGCGATATGGGCCTGCAATTTTTGATCCAGTTCACCGATGCCAAGGCCTGGGCGGATGATTTCGATTGCTAGATCAAGCGCCGATTTTACGGCCTTGAACTGCTTCTCAAACTCGTCAGTTGTTTTACCCAGCATTGCCGATGCGCAGCTGTCTCCCCAATAGCCTTTGACGCGCGGTGCGAGATCGCAGATGAGCGGGTCGCCGGTGGCAACGATGCGGTTTGTTGGCCAGCCCATGAATGCTGATGTGCGGGTTTTGCCGGATATGAAATCGCCGGTAATTGGCAGGCGTTCAGAGGCTCTGCTTTCCATGGCGAGCCTGATGTCGGCAAATATTTCCAGCTCGCTGCGGCCAGCCTTGCTGTGCTCAATAAACGCGCGTTGCCCGGCGGAAGCGGTTAGCGCTGCTTCACGCAATAGCGCGATCTCAGTTGCTGTTTTCACCATGCGCTGGCGCTTGAAAGCATCGTCAATCGACACACGACGGCATGTTTCGATGAGTGGGAGCAAGGACAATGGGAAGCTGTCCTGCTCTATGGCAATTGCTCCGCCGACACCAAACTTGGTAAAGAGATCCTGCGCGGCATTTAGATAGTTCGTAAAAATGTCTGTCGGCTCTTTATATGAAAAACCTTCATATGTGAGAACGATCTGTGCCCAGCTTGGCGTATCTGCTTCGAGATTGGTTACAACAAGTCCACATTCGCCGTTTTTGCCAACCAGTGCGATGGCAGGTCCACCCGCAAAGGGTGATGGCCCCGCTTCAATGGAAACGATATGACCTGAAGCGTAGGCGATGCCATCGGGGCTGGTGAAAATGCCCCAATCGGCACCGGATGCTTTGATGGCGTCAATTGTCCGTGCAAGCCGCTCGTCCAACGGGTTCTCCTTCAGATAAGATTACGGATATGGCGATCACGGCCATAGGCTGCGACAAGGAGCAGGATGAGGACACCGAGTGACGACTGTACCATGGCATCCGAAAACCCCATGCCGATGAGAAACGTGCGAAGTTCCATCAGCATGATAGCGCCAGCCACCGTTCCGACAAATCCGCCGCGCCCGCCGATCAGTGCGGTTCCGCCGATAACGACCGCAGAGACCGTTTGGAAAAGATAGGGCGTGCCCACTGTCGCACTTGATGAGCCGGTAAAGCCGAGCAGAAGAATGCCAGCAAGTGCAGCAAACATGGCACTGAGGCCAAAGGTGATTGCCCAGATTGCAACCGGTCTGATCAGTGCCAGTTCGGCGGCTTTGATATTTGAACCCAGCGCATAAAGCTTGCGGCCATAAATCGTACCGCGCAACACAAAGACCGTGCCAAGGGTCAGCAAAATTGTAAACGGGATTAGCCAAGGGAATGGCAAAGGCCCGATGCTGCCACCCAGTGACACGAAATCATTGATGAAAGCGGGTGCTGAACCTGTCGGCAAGCCGCGTGTCCAGATTTGTACGCCCGCTTGAACCATCGTTCCGACACCAAGCGTGACGATGAGTGGGTGGATGGAAAGCGCTGCCGATAATGCGCCGGAAAACGCACCGATCAGCCCCGCTGACGCCAGCACGAGAATACCGGCCAAAAGCGGTGACATTCCATCGCCATAGAGGCTGGCGAAGACAACATTGGCAAAGCCGATCACAAACGGAATGGAAAGGTCGATACCACTAAGGATCATCACCAGCGTCTGACCGAGTGCTGCAATAGCAAGCAGTGCAGCCAGAACCAGCATGGCGCGGATTGAGAACAGGCTGGCAAAGCCCGGAATGAGAGCTGCTCCCAAGAGGAACACCAACAAGACCCCGATGAAGGCGACCAGAGCGCGATTTGTAGCCAGTGCCTTAATCATGACTGCGCCACCTTACGTCGGAAATAGAGTTTTAGTTTTTCGGAGTTGAGGCAGACAGCCAGAACAAGTACTGCGCCATAGACTGCTTGCAGCACGAAGGTTGAGACGTTGAAGGCCGTCAACATGCTTTGCAGCAGGAATATACATGCTGCACCCAGAAATGCTGCGGTTAATCCGCCAACGCCACCGGCGAGGCTGACGCCGCCAAGGGCGACTGCAGCAATTGCAATCAGCGTGTAGCCGGGACCGATGATCGGATCACCCGAGCCAATGAGAGCTGTGAGCGACAATGCTGCCAGTCCTGCGAATAATCCGGCCAGCACATAAGCGATGAAGCGGACGAGCGGAACATTGACACCAGCGGTGTAGGCGGCTCGATCCTCGCTGCCGACGGCCATAAGCGTCTCATAAAAAGGCAGGCGTTTGATACCGATCCATATCAGAACCGCAGCGCCTACTGGCAGAATGGACCATGGCCCCGCCAAAGATGACAGCCATGCAGGCACCGAACCAGATGGGGAAGGCAGGATAGTGAGTGCCAGCCCGCCAAATATCAAGTAGGTTCCAAGCGTTGCAACAATTGGCTGAATACGGATGATCGCCGCCAGAAGGCCATTTAATGCGCCAGCTAGAATGCCGAGTGCAATTGCTGCCGGGACGATGATGAAGGGCGAGGATATGCCGCCTTTTGTGATCAGTATCTGAACGAGAATGACATTGATCAAGCCCACGAGCGGACCAACGGAAATGTCAATCGAGCCGCGCCCGGCAAGAAACGGTATGGTAATTGCGAGCGAAGTCAGCAGCAGCGGCGCTGCAAGCCCCAACACCGAGCCCCAGTTTGACGGTGCAAAGCGTACCGGGTTAAGCACAATATTGATGACAAGCAGAATGATGAACAGTATTGCGGCGAGCCGTGTTTCCTGACTGCCGCAGAAGATGCGCCGCAAGCCGCTTTTGTTGTCGGTTAAGATCATAGCTCCACCTCATCCTGTCCGAACATGGCTGCAAGGACGCCCGACATCGACATTTCGGATTTGCTGATGGTTTTTGAGCATTCAAAATCGCGGAACACTGAAACGCTGTCGCAGATTTGCAGGATTTCTTCGATTTCGCTCGACAGAATGACGAGCGCGATACCTTCTTCACGGGCGAGTTTACGGAAGGCTTCATAGAATTTCATGCGGGTGTTGAGATCAACGCCGCGTGTCGGATCGTTGAGCAGCATTACACGCGGTTTGAGCGCCAGAAGCCGCGCGAGCAGCACTTTTTGCTGATTGCCGCCGCTGAGTGCGGTGATCGGCGCATCCATTGCCGGATAGCGGATCGACAGAAATTCGGTATAGCGCTGCAGCTCTTCCTTCTGTTTGCGGCGGTTGAGAATGCCACCCCATGAAAAACGCGGCATGGAAGGCATGCCAAAATTATCGAGTACGGAAAGCACCGGGAAAATACCGGTCGCGCGCCGGTCACGCGGCAAGTAAACCACGCCGCATCTGGCTGCATTGTGATGATTGCTATAAGCACTCAGCTCGCCGGACCGGGTGACGATTTCGACCTTTGAATGACGAGGCTGATTGAAGCCCGCAAGCGCCAGCAGAAACTGCTCCTGGCCATGGCCTTCAAGACCTGCAAGTCCGGTTATCTCACCGGCGAGGATGGTGCCGGACAGCGCTTTGCGCCCCGGCGCAAGCACCAGATTTTCATAGGTAAGAATGATTTGATCATTCAACATGGAGATGAGCCTCCGGCGCCATGAGTTCCAGAAGGATCTGGCTGTTGATCTGCTGCCTGTCGAGCGTATCGACAACATGGCCGCTGCGCAGCACCGTGACCTCATCGGAAAGGCGTTTCACCTCTTCCAGCCGGTGCGAAATGAAGATCACAATATTGCCCGACGCAGCGTAATCTTCGATTGTTTCAAAGACGAGATCACGATCTGCATAGTCGAGCGCTGCCGTTGCTTCATCGAGAAGCAGGATCGAAGGACGGCTGATGAAGGCGCGCGCAATCACTACGAGCTGCTGTGCTGCTAGTGACAGGCTGCCAGCCGCTGCGTACAAGTCGATCGGAAAGCGTGCAATTTTTGACAGAACTGCGCGGGCTGCCTTTTCGCGTACTGATTTGCTGGCTTTACGGGTAATGAGCCCGTCAAATCCAAGAAAGATATTCTCGACCACCGAACGATGCGGAGCGATCAAAACTTCCTGAAAAACCGTCGCAAGGCCCAATGCCTTCATATCTGCAGGCGATCTGGCAGAGACGGTTTTGTCGTTGAGAACGACACGCCCATGCGTGGGTGCGACCACGCCAGACAATATTTTCAGCATCGTGCTCTTGCCCGATCCGTTCTCCCCCAGGATCGTATGAACGCCATGGCTGAAAGTCACATTGGCATTTGTGAGCGCAATTGTTTCGCCATAACGTTTTTCAAGGTTTTCGACCTGTAGTGACATGACTGGAGCGTGCGTGATGTTGGGCAGCCCCGCTTCGGCAAGCAGCCTGTGTATGCTGGATGTGCCCAGCGGGGGATGCTCAGAGTCTGGCATAATGAAATGACTTTCTGCATGCGATAAGCGAAGGTCATTGCCAATGGTTTGGGCCAAGTGATCTGGACCAATTGACCTTGGCAATGACGTTATTCAGCGCGTCGTCCTGCAAACCTTACTTGGAGCAGGAAGCTGGAACTTTCGCGAAATCATAAAGTGCGGTGGCGCTTCCGTTCGAGAAGTAGCCATTAAGCAGTTCTTCCGGGAATGGATCCTGCGGCGGTATCGGGAAGATGGCCGCGGAATCCGGCTTCATGCAGTCCTTGTACCAATTTGGAAGGTCGGCCTGCGTCACAAGCGGCATCGGAGCGATGATCGTATTGACGAGCGGCTTCTGGCCTTCAAGAACCCGTAATGCGACCCGGAAAGCGTTCTGGGCTGCAACATGCGGTGATACTTCACCGCCATAGAACTTGAACGTGTCTTGATTGGCATTCCAGTAGCCAAGTGCATCGCCTGAAATGGAAGCGGCAATCAAGGGAAGCGGACGGCCTGCCTGCTGGAAGGCTTCCGCAATAAAGCGTGCTTCGCTGCCCGTCGACCAGACTGCATCAATCTGCTGCGGTGTGGTGGCAAGTGCCTGAAGCACTGCGGATTTCGTTGTCGTGCCGGTCCATTCGCCGCTCACTTTACGGGCAATCTTGAGATTGCCGGACTCTTCAACGGCTTTTTCAAGTCCGGCATTTTCCTGCTGGACAAGCGGATGACCTGAGATGCCCTCAACCTGAAGGACGGTGCCGCCATCTTTGAGAACTTCCGCAATGCCTTTGCCCATCTGGTAGCCCCAGAGGTTCTGGTTGTGCATGACATTGATCGCATTCGGGGTCGTTACGGAACCAGCGGACGTTATAACCGGAATGCCAGCCTTATAGGCATCGTCAATCACTGCATTGAGTGCGGTGGAAGAACCGGCAATAGTGGTGATGACATTACAGCCCTGCTCGATGAAGGCGCGAATTTGCGAAATCTGCTGTGTGGCATCGCCATTGGAGTCTGAAACAACATATTCAGACACATCACCTGCGGCGATAGCACCATCCACAAGGCGCTTGAGTTCGTCATTGAACGTCACACGCCACGGATTTCCCATATAGGATTCCGAATGGCACCAGCGCCATGGCTTGGCGGGCGCTTTGAAATCACCATAAGCCGAAGGGCCAACTTCAACCACATCGGTATAAAGTGCCTGAATTTCGGTTGGCAGGGTGCCGAGTAGTGCCGCGCGGTCCTGATTTTGCGCACTCGCGCTCAGCGCAGATGCCGACAAAATGGCGAGTGTGAGTGCCTTCAAACCAAGGCCTGAGCGAATTCTGGTCATGTGTTCTCCTCCAGCGTGAACCTCCCGTTCACTTGTAAAAACTTTATTCACATATGCGTCATCACGTCAATTGAAAAATGTTAGCGCTAAAACATCTTGTGGCACTATCTCATAAATCATGAGGATATGAATATAAAAATGTTAGCGCTCACTCTAGACAAGGCGAAAATATTGGATAGGTTCTGACGCAAATGGATTTGAGCAGGGAGTGGAGCTGCCATGGGTGTTTTATCAGGATATCGTGTGCTGGATTGTTCAATTGCGATGGCGGGGCCATTTGCGGCGCAGCGGCTGGGCGATCTTGGTGCCGATGTGGTGAAGGTTGAGCCGACGACAGGCGAATGGCAGCGCCATGTGGCGGCGGGCGGTGCGGAAGGCAATCGCGTTAATGTCTCTTTCCTGTCGCTCAACCGTAACAAGCGTTCGCTCGCGGTCGATCTCAAATCACCAGATGGAAAACAGGTGCTTCTTGACCTTGTGAAAACCGCCGACGTGTTTTTGCAAAATTATCGTCCGGGCGTCGCAAAGCGTCTTGGCGTCGATTACGAGTCGCTTTCCAAGATCAATCCAAAGCTGATCTATGTTTCGATCTCTGGCTATGGCGAGGACGGTCCTTATGTCCATCGTCCGGGACAGGATCTCGTTTTGCAAGGGATGTCGGGCGCTATGCTTTCGGCAGGCCGTGAGGGCGAGCCGCCAACCGCCGCCGGGCAATATCTGGTGGATGCCATCACCGCATATACTGCTTTTGAAGGCGCGCTTGCAGCACTTCTCCATCGCGAGCGCACGGGTGAGGGGCAGTTGGTGCAGGTCAATATGCTCGATGCGATCACCACCATTCAGATGCAGGAACTTTCGGTTTTCACCGTCGGTGGCAAGCCGCAAACCCGTTCGGCAGAGCCACATGCCCATGTCTATATCCGGGCGCCTTACGGTGCTTTTGCAACCTCTGACGGCTTTATCATCGTCGCTTTTCCGAAGCTGAAAACGCTGGGTGAAGTGATTGGCGAAGACAGTTTCCTCACCATGAATGATGAGGTTGATACCTGGGCACGCCGCGATGAAATCTTTGCCAAGACACGCGATAAGCTGAAAACGAAAACCTCTGCCGAATGGCTGGAGCTTCTTCGCGCAGCCGATATCTGGTGCGGCCCTGTCTATGGCTATGCCGACCTCGTGGACGACGAGCAGATCAAGCATAACGGCACCTTTGTCGAGTATGAGCATCCGACAGAGGGCAAGGTAAAAACGCCGGGCTTCCCGATCCGCTTTTCCAAGACGCCATCGACCGTGGACCGTGGCGCGCCAGTAACCGGGCAGGATACGCGGGATGTGCTGGCCGAAGCCGGATATGCGGCAGACAAGATCGAAGCACTTGAGAAATCTGGCGCTATCGTGTCGGGGAACATCTGAAATGCAGGTGATTAAAGCTCTCACCTGGGATCATCCGCGAGGCTATAATGCATTGGCGGCGGCATCAAAATTGCCGGATGTTATTGCTGCCGGTCTGGACATCCATTGGGATAAACAGCCGCTAGAAGGTTTTGAATCCCACCCGATTGCTGATCTCTGCGCCCGCTATGATCTCGTGGTTCTCGATCATCCGCATGTGGGTGAGGCCATATCTGGCGATTGTCTGCTTTCACTTGAAGACGTGTTTGGCGCTGAAACGGTTGCTGAGCTCGCCAAGGCCAGTATCGGTCCGTCATTGACGAGCTATCGCTTTGCGGGCAAGCACTGGGCGTTGCCGCTTGATGCTGCAACGCAGGTTATGGCTCTTCGTCCCGATCTCTCAGATGGTGTGCCGGTCACTTGGGATGAGGTAGTTCGTCTATCGCAGCACAGCGGCAAGGTCGCGCTTTCGCTTGCCGGTCCACATGCCTGCCTGTCATTTCTGTCCATCGCGGCAGCTTTTGGCGAGCCTCCTGCCGAAAAAGACCCGAACATACTGGTTTCAGAAAATGTGGGGCGGCAGGTCTATGACCTGATGGCAGAACTTGCGGCGCGCAGCCCAACGTCTGTTCGGCAAAAGAATCCCATCGGTATATTGGGCCACATGGCGGAGCATGACGATGTTGCATTGTGCCCGCTGGTCTATGGTTATGTGAATTATGCTGCGCCGCAAAGTGGAAAGCCTGTCGCGTTTCACAATGCACCCCGCGCAACCAATGGCGGTCGTCCGGGCTCTACATTGGGCGGCACGGGCATTGGTGTTTCACACCGCGCTCATATCACCTCGGCGCTCAAAACTCATCTTTTGTGGCTGATGAGCCGCGAAGCCCAATCCGGGTTCATTCCCGATCATGAAGGCCAGCCATCGCGCCGCGACGCCTGGCACGATGAGCGGGTGAACCGGCGATGGGGCAATTTCTATCGTAACACGGCGGACACTCTGGAGCAGGCTTATGTGCGCCCGCGCTATGATGGCTACATCGCCTTTCAGGGCAAGGCTTCGGCGCTTTTGGGAGCGGCCTTTGATGAACGCCGCCCGGCATCTGCAGTGTTGAATGAGCTGCAAATTCTCTACGCCGCTTCGCGCGTGCATGGCGGTGAAAGGTAGTTTTCCATGACTGAAGACATCAAATTCGAGATCGACGGCGCGGTTGCCGTCATCACATTAAACCGTCCGCAAAAACTCAATGCCGTGACGCCGGAAATGGCTGATGCAATCGTTGCAGCTGTGACCGAATGCAACGACAGCGACACGATCCGTTGCGTTATTCTGACGGGCGCTGGAGAACGTGCATTCTGTGCGGGCTCGGATATTCGCGAACTCGACACCTATGAGACGCCGTGGCAGTTCCGCAATCGGCCGGATTACTGCGATGCATTCCGCGCGCTTCTCAAGCCGTCGATTGCAGCCGTCAATGGCTATGCCTTTGGTGGTGGACTTGAAACCGCGATGTCCTGCGATATCCGTATTGCTTCTGATAATGCGCAATTTGCGGCACCCGAGATCAAGCTGGGCTGGATCGGTGGTGGCGGGATGGCGGCCCATCTGGCGCATTCCGTAGGCGCATCCAACGCAGCGCTGATGATTATGACAGGCGACCCGATTTCAGCCGAGAAGGCTGAGCGCTGGGGGCTGGTGAGCGAAGTCGTGCCGCAGGCCGATCTGCTCACGCGGGCGCGCGAAATTGCGAGCGTGATTGCATCGCGTGCACCGATTGCTGCGGAAACCGCGAAGCTCAACCTCAAAGCTTCTGTCTCGATGCCGCTTGAAAAAGCCATCGAATATGAGCGCGACCTGCAAACCATCTGCTTTGCAACAGCTGATGCGGAGGAGGGGCGAGCGGCGTTCAAGGAGAAAAGAGCGCCGGTTTTCAAGCGGCGCTAACAAAGGCCGGGGGGCTTTATATACGTCAAATCGAGGGAGAGGGATTTTGACAACCGAAACTATGAGCAAGCAGAAGGCGCTTGGCAGTACTATTTTTGCCAGCACCATTGGCACCGTCGTTGAATGGTATGACTTCATTCTTTACGCGACGGCTGCAGCGCTGATCTTCAATCATCTGTTCTTTCCGCAATTCGATCCGACTACCGGTATCATTGCGTCTTTTGCGACCTATACGGTCGGTTTCCTGGTGCGTCCGCTGGGCGGCATCGTCTTTGGCTGGATGGGCGACCGCATCGGGCGCAAGCCTGTGCTGATGCTTACCCTTCTTATGATGGGTATCAGCACCACATTGATCGGTTGTCTGCCGACTTATGACTCAATCGGTATCTGGGCACCGATCCTGTTGCTGGCTCTTCGCGTGGTTCAGGGGCTTGGTGCTGGTGCAGAATATGCGGGCGCTGTGGTCATGGCGGGTGAAATCGCAGGCAATCGCCGCGGCTTCTTTGCAAGTCTTCCCGCTGCAGCTGTTGATGTGGCGACAATTCTTGCAGCAGGCGTGTTTGCGCTTTTCACGCTTCTGCCGGAAGAAGCCTTCATGAGCTGGGGCTGGCGCGTACCGTTCCTGTTAAGCGGTCTGGTGCTGTTTCTTGGCATCTATATTCGCCAGAAAGTGCCAGAATCGCCTGAGTTTTTGCAGGTAAAGGAAGAGCGTCGCGACGCCAAGCTCCCGGTGCTTGAAGTTCTGCGGGACCACCCAAGAACAATGCTGGCGGCAATGGGTGCAAATTTCGCGCCAAACCTGTCCTATGTGTTTCAGACATTCACATTGGCCTATGCGACGTCGAAACTCGGCTTCCCGCGTGAAATCATCCTTATTGGAGTGATGCTTTCAAGTGCGTTCGGTGCGGTTATGTGCGTGGTATTTGGCGCTCTGTCTGACCGTGTTGGCCGCGTGCCGATCATGGCTATGGGCTCCGCTGCTGCTGCAATCTACTCGCTGGTCTATTTCCAGCTTTTGGGTGCCGGTACGCCTTGGACTGCAGTGGTGCTGATTATCATCGGGCATGCGATTGGTGCGCGTTCTTCGTTCGGTGTTCAGCCATCGTTTTACTGCGATATTTTCCCAACGGAAGTTCGCTACAGTGCGATTGCCTTTGCGCGAGAAGTGACGGGCGCGCTTTTTGTTGGCCCACTGCCGCTGCTCGCAACAGCTTTGGTAAGCTGGTACGAATCCGCTTGGCCAGTTGCCGTGATTACTGCGCTTTATTGCCTGATCACCACGGTATCCGTGCTCTCTGTTGAGAAAGCGCAAAAGCTTGATGCGGAGGCCAGAGAACGACGCGATCTGGTCGAACAAAAAGCGTAGCCGCGAATTCGCAACTACGCTTACAGCGGTTCCAGTTATAGCATTTCCAGCAAAAGTGCGAAGCGGTTTTGCGTCGGATAATGCGTAAAAACAAACAGTTACAGCGGTTCTAACGATTCATTCTTAACTGGAACCGCTGTAAGACTAAATCGTTGGAGCCGCTTCGCACTTTTGCTGGAAATGCTATAAATTTGAAAATGCTCTGACCGGGTTCCGGTCAGAGTTTTCCAGTCATGGCTGCATTCAGCAAATCAAGTGCGCCTTGTTTTGTGAGCTCGATTGGATTGCCGCCAGCCGTTGGATCGACGATGGCCATTTCGGCGATGAGGTCTTTGCGGGCTGTATCCAGTTCCAAGCCTTTGACAAATTCCGGCAATGTATTCGGCACGCCGAGGTCTTTGCGCAGCTTCAAGATAGCATCAACAAAACCATCGAAACCACCTTCAATACCAAGATAATCGGCAAGGCGTTCTATGCGCTTTTCGATAGCTGCGCGGTTGTGTTTGAGCACATAGGGCATGAAGACGGCATTGGTCATGCCATGATGCGTGTCGTAAAGCGCGCCGATTGGGTGGGAGAGGGAATGGATGGCACCAAGCCCTTTCTGGAATGCCGTTGCTCCCATGGAAGCTGCGGCCATTAGATTGGCGCGCGCTTCAATATCTGCGCCATTGGCATAGGCTTTGGGCAGATTTTCAAACACAAGACGGATGCCTTCGACCGCAATGCCGTCAGCCATCGGATGAAAGCCCGGTGCGCAATAGGCTTCCAGACAATGTGCCAATGCATCCATGCCGGTGCCAACCGTGATGAAGGGCGGCATACCCGTCGAAAGCTCTGGATCAGCAATGACCGTTACAGGCAGCATTTTGGGATGGAAAATGACTTTCTTGGTATGAGTCGATTCATTGGTCAGCACGCCTGCGCGGCCAACTTCCGAGCCGGTGCCAGCGGTTGTCGGTACGGCGATAATCGGTGCAATCGCATTGCTGTCGGCCCGTGTCCACCAGTCGCCAATGTCTTCAAAATCCCAGACATCGCGGGTCTGGCCTGCCTGAAAAGCGATGAGCTTGCCCAGATCAAGCGCCGAGCCTCCACCAAAAGCAATCACGCCGTCATGCTTGCCGTCTTTGAAAACCTGCACACCAGCATAAAGATTGCTTTCAACTGGATTGGGCTTCACATCGGAGAAGACTGCATATTTGACGCCAGCTCCATCAAGAATGGCGAGTGTGGAAGCGACGACAGGGAGTTTTGCGAGACCGGGATCGGTAACGAACAATGGGCGTTCGATACCGGCTGCTTTGAGAACTGCAGGCAGTTCCTTGATGCGACCCGGCCCGAAAAGCACGGTTGTCGGGAAATTCCATTTGGAAGTTAGAGTGGTCATGTCATTCTTTCCGAATAATGCGTCAGACAAATTGTTCAGATTTTTTCACGCAGGTGGAAGGATTTTGGTCGCGTGAGATTGCCGTAACCAATGGGCGAAAGGGCAGCCCCCTTGCCGGTATCTTTCACCCCCGTCCAGACCAGTGCCGGGTCGAGGTAATCACAGCGGTTCATGAAGACCGTGCCGGTTTCGATGCGGTCGCCAAGGCTCGCTGCATGGTCGGTGTCGCTTGTCCATAGCGAAGCGGTGAGGCCGTAAATGCTGTCATTCATCAGCGCGAGCGCTTCCTCATCATTGCGCACTTTCATGATGCCAACAATGGGGCCAAAGCTTTCTTCACGCATGACACTCATCTGGTGGTCGACATGGGTGAGGACTTCCGGCGCGATATAAGGCGAACCGGCGATGTCGCTCTCAACCTTCATGTTGACATGCGCTTTAGCGCCCTTGCGCAAGGCTTCGGTCTTCTGCTCGCGGATGAGATCGGCAAATCGTGCCTGCGCCATCGGCCCCAGCGTGGTTGCGCTATCGAGCGGATTGCCGACCACATACTGCTTTGTGAGGTCGATGAAGCCATCGACGAAGCGGTCATAGACGGCCTCATGCACATAAATACGTTCGATACCGCAGCAGCATTGACCGGAATTGAAAAAGGCACCATCGACCAGATTGGCGACGGCATGGTCGAGATTGACGTCGGGCAGCACATAGGCCGGGTCTTTTCCGCCAAGCTCAAGCCCCAGAGACATGAAAGTGCCGGAGGCTGCCTTTTCGATCGCCCGGCCTCCGCCGACGGAGCCGGTAAAATTGACATGGTCGATTGAGCCAGACGCCAGCAGCTTTTCCGTAGATGTATGATCAAGAACGATATTCTGGAACACGCCTTTTGGAATGCCAGCCCTGTCGAAGGCTTGCGCAAAGCGTTCGCCGGTCAGCAGTGTTTGTGTGGCGTGTTTAAGAAAAACCGTATTGCCCGCCATCAATGCCGGAATGATCGTGTTGACGGCGGTGAGATAGGGATAGTTCCAAGGCGCGATGACCATGACCACGCCGAGCGGAACATGCTTTACGTAACGACGAAAGCCATCTTTCTGTGCCGGAACATAAGGCTCCAGCGCTTCTTCTGCGATGTCGATCATATATTGGCCGCGTTCCTGAACGCCGCCATTCTCACCGCCATAGCGCGTTGGCCGCCCCATTTGCCATGCGATTTCAGGGATGATCTCATCCTGCATTGCAGCAAGCGCATCAAGTGCCAAACGGCAATAATGTGCGCGTTCTGCGATGCTTGTAGCTGCCCAGCCGGGTTGCGCCTGGCGTGCCGCCGTGACCGCCGCCTGGATCGCGGTGTCACTGGCATAGGCGCGTTCTGCATAAATCGAGCCATCGATAGGGGAGATAATTCTGGCCGTGCCGCTCATTGGGCAATTCCTCTATGCTTTATATAATTTAATAGCGTTCAAAACCGCGATGCAGTTCCCAGTCTGTGACGCGGCGGTCATATTCAATCTGCTCCCAGTGCGCGGTGTGGACATAGTGATTGACCACTTTTTCACCGAGCGCTTCTTTGAGGAATGCGGAGTTCTTGAGGGCTTCTGCCGCTTCGCGTAGCGTGTATGGAATTTCCTTGAGTTTGACTGCGCTATAGGCGTCCCCCACAAATGGATCTTCCAGCTCCAGATTTTCGTCGATACCCCTAAGCCCTGCTGCAATAAGAGCTGCAAAGGCCAGATAAGGGTTGAGATCGGCACCGCCGATGCGACACTCGATGCGAATGCCTTTGGTGCCTTCGCCGCAGAGCCGGAAACCCGCCGTGCGGTTGTCCTGGCTCCACATGATTTTTGTGGGCGCGAATGTGCCCGCCTGAAAGCGCTTGTAGGAGTTGATATAGGGTGCCAGAAAATAGGTGTAATCAACAGCATATTTGAGCTGGCCCGCCACCCATGAGCGCATAAGCGGCGTCATCGTATTGGGTGCTTTGGGATCGAAGAACAGCGGTTCTTTGCCGTCGGCACTCCAGATGGAGTTGTGGATATGGCTCGAGCTTCCCGCCCTGCAATAATCATACTTCGCCATGAAGGTGATGCACTTGCCATGGGCCTCGGCAATTTCCTTCATGGCATTTTTCATGATGACATGGCGGTCGGCCATCTCCAGCGCTTCTGCATAGCGAACATTGAGTTCCTGCTGTCCCGGCCCCCATTCGCCTTTTGAGTTTTCAACCGGGATACCTGCTGCGCCCAGATGATTGCGCATGGCGCGCAGAACCTGCTCTTCCTTGGTGGTCAGATGGATGACATAATCCTGCACATAAGGAGAGGCGGTTTCCATCTCCTGCCAACGTTTTGCGCGTGCGGTTTTATATGTCTCATCAAAGAGATAGAATTCGAGTTCCGACGCGAAGTAGGCTCGATAACCGCGCTCATGTAGACGCGCGAGCTGCTTCTTGAGGATAGCGCGCGGTGAATGGGCAAGGTCTTCATGATCGTGATGGTCAAGCACATCGCAGAGAACGATGGCTGTCTTTTCCAGCCATGGTGCCAGACGCAGAGTTGAGAGATCTGGCTTGATGACGAAATCGCCATAGCCTTTGTCCCAACTTGCGGCCTCATAGCCGGGCACCGGCTCCATATCGATATCGTCAGCCAGAAGATAGTTGCAGCCATGCGTTTCATCATGGGCGGATTCCACAAAGAATGGTCCGTAGAAGCGTTTGCCAATCAGACGCCCCTGCATGTCCACGAAACATGCAAGCACGGTATCAATCTCGTCATTTGCGACGGCTTTTTTCAGTGTGTCGAAAGTCAACTGTTCGGCCATTTAATGCTTCGCTCCTCACGGGATAAAATCATGGGCGCCGCGCATTGTTGCGCGGCGCCCTAAATTGTTAGCTGTAGCGATAAGGCGCGCCCGCATTGCGCATCGTTTCCTGATATTTCTTCAGGATTGCGACCACTTTGGCATTGCGTTCGCTTTGCTTGGCAACATCGTCCCAGAACTCAAGCGCGGCGTCTTCAATCTGCTTCCATTCGGATTCTGGAATGGTGGTGAGTTCGAGTTTGCCGCCGGTGGTACGATAATGCGCTTCACCCCACCAGTACCAATGCTGGCGATGATAGTGCGAGGAATCCATCGCGAGCCTGAAAAGAGTCTTGAGGTGATCTGGCACCGCCTCCCATTTTTCGGTATTCGCGAAATAGGAGCCAGCCCATGCACCATTGATGTTGTTGGTAAGGTAGTATTTGTTGATGTCTGCCCAGCCGACCGTGTAGGCCTCGGTTGCGCCACACCATGCAACGCCGTCGAGTTCGCCGGTCTGGATGGCGACTTCGATGTCTTCCCAAGGTAACGTCACAGGTACGACACCAAACTTGGTGAGGAAGCGTCCGCCGGTCGGGAAGGTAAAGACGCGCAGTCCCTGAAGGTCGGCAACGCTGCGGATCGGTTTGGTGGTCACAAAGTTACACGGATCCCATGAACCTGCGCTCAGCCAGGTGACGCCCGGAATTTCCTTGTAAGCTTCTTCCCAGATTTCGTTGAGGCCGTACCAGTTAAACAATGCTGGCACATCGAGGCTGTAGCGCGATGCAAACGGGAAATAAGCCCCGAAAACCGCTACATCGACAGGCGATGCCATAGAGTCATCATCGCTCTGTGCCGCATCAATTGTACCTGACTGCACCGCACGGAAAAGTTCGCCCTGCGGCACAAGCTGATCGGCAGTATAAAGTTCGATAACCATTTCGCCGTTTGCAGCCTTATTAAAGGCATCGATCGACGGCTTTATAACGTGTTCTGCGAGTGCTGGACCAGCATAGGTCTGCAGTCGCCATTTAATGGGGCTTTGTGCCCGCACATAAGGTGTAGCCAGTGTGGTGGCGCCTAAAGCCCCCACAGTCGTCAGTCCCGCTTTTTTGAGAAAGTCACGTTTATTAAGCTTGTTATTCTCGCTCATGCCCATTCTCCCAACTGTTGTTTGATGTTCCCTTTGTCTTATCGTGCATCTTTATCCGAAAACCGCTTCACACTTTTCGGGATGCGCTCTTGCTGGTCTGGCCGCTTTCCGGCTCTTTTGACCACTCTTATGTGTGTTCCTCCGTAATTGTTTTCATCGGCCCATGTACCAGTTCGGCAACCACATCGCGATCTCAGGAAAGATCATCAGAATGATAATCGTCAGCACCATGAGAAAGAAGAATGGCACGATGGATCGATAGATATCCATTAGCGTGACCTCTTTGGGCGCTAACGCTCGCATCATGAAGAGATTATACCCGAATGGCGGCGTGATATACGCAATCTGGCAGGTGATGGTGTAGAGAATGCCAAACCATATAGGGTTGAAACCGAGGCTCTTCACCAGTGGGATATAGAGAGGTGCCACGATCACCAGCATAGCGGTGTCATCGAGGAACATTCCCAATATGATGAAGGAAAAAAGCATCAGAATTAGAATTGTCCAAGGCGACAAATCAAAGGTTCCAAGCAAAAGCCGCTCGATTGCCTTCACTGCACCAAGGCCGTCATAGACCGATGAGAAGCAAAGTGCAGCCAGGATGATCCAGAGGAACATACAGGTAATGGTCAGCGTGTTACGGGTTGTGGTTTCCCATACTGCTTTTGTCAGACGCTTGGTGAACAATGCTGCCAGAGTTGCCAGAAGAGCCCCGATTGCCGAGCTTTCAACGAGGCTCGTAACGCCTGTCAAAAACAACCCCATCATGGTCCCAAAGATGACGAGTGGAAGTAGGCCCACTTGAAGCGAGGAGATGCGTTCACGCCATGTAATTCGCTCAAGTTCTTCCTTGGGTAGAGTTGGTCCAAGTTCTGGGTTCAGGCGGCAACGGATATAAATATAGATGGCGAAAAGTGTAGCCATCAGCAGGCCTGGACCGATGCCTGCCAGCCAGAGCTGGAGAACAGGCTGGCGTGCGATCATCGCATAAAGCACCAAAACCACACTTGGTGGGATCAGAATGCCGAGTGAACTGCCCGCCTGAATAACGCCTGTGACCATGACCTTATTATAGCCGCGCTTCAAAAGCTCAGGCAAAGCGACCGTCGCACCAATGGCCATACCCGCCACGCTGAGACCGTTCATGCAGGAAATGATAACCATCAGGCCGATGGTTCCCAAAGCCAAACCACCGCGAATTCCGCCAAACCAAACATGGAACATGCGATAAAGATTGCTGGCGATGCCGGATTCCGAAAGCATGTAACCCATGAACACGAAGAACGGCACCGTGATCAGCGGATACCAGTTCAGTACCGCGAAGGTGGCGTTGTAAGGCATCTCGAAAGAGCCCTTGCCCCAGAGCAGAAGGGCCGCAATAGCGCCGACAAAACCAATGACGCCGAAGACACGCTGCCCGGTCATCAGCAGCAGCATCATTGTGGCAAACATGAAAAGGGTGATGAGTTCCGAGCTCATATGTGATGCCCTTCCTCAATCGCCGGTCCTGCAATCGTATTGATTGGCTTTCCGCGCAACGACGCCCAATCCTTGAAGAAATTCGAGATGCATTGCAGCAACAGCAGGAAGATACCTAGCGTCATGATGAGTTTGATAGGCCACAGGACAGGTGCCCAGGCAGTATAATTCTTCTGGCTATAGACGATGGCGTAATTGGTTGATGAAATTCCACCCATCACCATCACACCGAGATAGAAGATGATGAACAGGATGGTGATCATATCGGTGATCGCCTTCTTACGTGGGGTAAGGCGATCAAAGAACAGATCCATCCGCACATGCGCGCCTTGTTGCATCGCGTAAGCGCCGCCCAGCAGGTAATAGGCTGAAAGCAGAAACTGGGACATTTCGAGCACCCAGTTGACCGGAATGCCCAAAACAACACGCGAGAAGGTCGAATAAAGAAGACATGCGCCGAGCACGAAGAACAAATACATCGCAAAACGCCCGACATAGTAGTTCAGTGCATCAACATATTTGACGAACAGTCTGATTGGCTTGGGCATTTCCCGCTCCTTCAGGCTTTCGATCCGCTGAGTTGAGTTTGAGAGGCAAGATCGTTTCCGATTGCCGCGAAAATGATAGTCAGCCGTTCGGCCCATTGCGCCTGTGTTTCTGCACTCGCAATTTCGTTGTTGCGCAGTTCGATCATCACACAAGGGGTGTTGCGTGGGCGCGCATGGCGTTCCAGCGTGTAATAGACCCGGTCGGCAGGCGAATAAGGCTCGTTGATGCCGACAGTCAGGCTCTTGTCTTGGGCAAGCGCTGCAATCAGCGGCTTTGCAATGCGATCATCTTCATCATGGATGATGCCGATCTGCCATGGTCGGGAAATGCTGCGATAAACCGGCGTGAAAGAATGGATGGTAACGATCCAAGACGGCAATCCACGCTTGGCGCGTTTCGCAATAACTTCCTCGACGCAGGTGTGAAATGGCCGGTGCGAAAGGTCGATCCGTGCAGTGCGTTCAATCGCGCTCAAATCGTGATTGCCGGGGATGATAGTGGTTTCGCTGATCTCCGGGATCAGGTCAGTGGCGTGGAGTGGGCGATTACAATCAATCAGCAATCGGGACAGCCCGGACTCCACCAGTGGGGCGTTCAAGCCTGCACTCAGCCGACGCGCAACCTCAACCGCGCCGGGATCCCAGGCGATATGCGCTTTCAGTGCTTCAGCGTCTAAACCAAGACTGTTGAAGCTTTCCGGAATGAAATTTGAAGCATGTTCGCAGACAAACAACCAAGGGCTGTTGCCGTCCCCATTTACGACAATAACAGGCGCGCACGAAGCCGTGCGATCTTCTCGCTCGTCCGTCATTCTGTTTGTTCCCCGCGCTGTAACTTATGTTACGTTTTTTCAGATTATGCGCTATTGCGGATTATTTGATACGGCCTATGATAATTTGTCAAACACAATTTCGCCCAAATTTGAAAAGGGCAGACTTGAATGGAAACAGCGTGCAGACGAGTGCCACAGTCGCTGAACTGATCAATGAACGGATTGATGCAATGCCCGCGGGCGAGCGAAGCGCTGCGCAGACACTGATCGCGAATTATCCCATGCTGGGTTTGAAAACGGTCGCTGAATTTTCAGCACAGGCCGGGGTCAGTTCGCCGACAATCCTGCGCTTCGTCAATCGCCTTGGTTTTCAGAATTATCCTGATTTTCAGGCTCGTTTGCAGGATGAGCTTGCTGCCCAATTGCAGTCTCCGCATCATCGCAATGAGCGGCCGGACAAAGAGCAGGACAAGGCCTATCCTGCTGTCGAGCATACGCTTGAAAATATCCGCGAAAGCTTCCGACATCTGGGCGAAAAGCAACTTAAACAGGCGGTTGCTGCTCTTTGTAACTCCAAGGGCAATGTTTACCTGATCGGCGGACGTTTCACCGACCCTATCGCGCAATATATGGCAGCGCATATGACCATTATCAGGCCTAACGTTTTTCATCTTGGCGGGCAGGAAAGTGTATGGCGGGATCGTCTACTTGATATGGGCAAGCGTGATGTGCTGGTGGTGTTTGATATTCGCCGTTATCAGGATAGTCTTCTGAGGCTGGCGGAGAAGGCTCGCGGGCGAGGGGTGGAAGTGATCCTTGTGACCGACCAGTGGCTGTCGCCGATCGCGCGAGTATCGCGTCATGTTCTTGCAGGCCGCATTGCGGTGCCGTCTGCATGGGACTCATCGGCGGCACTTTTCGTGCTGGCTGAAACAATCATTCGTGAAATGACGCGCGTTCTGGAAAAAGACAGTGCAGCCCGTATCGCTGAACTAGAAGCATTGCGCTGATTACCAGTTGAGAGCTTAACTCGGGTATCCCTTTGAAAAACAGTCGCTTCGGCGCTGCTGGGAACGTCGTTCCCTCGCAGCATCGTTGTTTTGCAGCTGTTATAACGCGCTCAAAAGCTTTGTCTCAATAGAAATGAAAGCACAAAAGCTGCTTGACTCAACTTATGACATAAGTCATATGACAGAGGCTGCGTTTACTCGATGAGGATCAGGGTATTCAAAAGACGCCGCGGGAGGAAAAGTCGAAGCGCAACAGGGAACGTGCTTGGACAAAAAAGCTGGAGGAAATCATGTTTACGAAACTGTTCAGGCGGTTTGCGCTTGCGGCATCTTTCGCGTCTGTTGTGTGCTTTGGTGCATCATCGGCGATTGCGCAGTCTCTGTCGGATATCACTGGAAAAGGCACCGTAACGATCGGTGTGCTGACGGGCATTCCGCCCTATGATACGGTTGATGCCAGCGGCAAGACCGATGGGTTTCTCGTGGATGTAGCACGCGATGCGGCTAAGGCACTTGGCGTCAATCTCGAAGTTGTGCCGGTCAATAACGCTTCTCGTTCGGCGGCACTTGAGTCCGGTCGTGTCGACTTTTTGATCGCGCAGATGACTGCGACGCCAGAACGCGCAAAGACATTTCTCATGACCAATCCATATGGCGCTTATGAAATGCGTTTCATTGCCGCCAAGGATATGAAGGTCGAAACTCTGCAGGATCTGGCTGGAAAGCGCATCTCGGTGCCAAAGGGAAGTACTCAGGATGTGGCTGTTAGCGGCTATGGCATCGAAGGTCTGGAGGTTGTCCGTTTTGATGACGATGCGCTTGCAATGCAAGCTCTGATTTCAGGCCAAGTCGATGCGACAGCGGCGGTGGCAACAGTTGCAGAAGACATTATAAAAAAGCGCAATCTCACCAATCTGGAGATCAAGAAAGACGTTCCGATCTTTACGCTCTATTGGTCGATGGCTACCCGTAAAGGCTCGACTGAGCTGCATCAGTGGCTGAACAACTTCATCTATTATCAGGAAGTGACCGGTCGCCTGAATGAACTCCACGAGAAGTGGATCGGCGGACCTATTCCGGGTGGAAAACTCCCGACGTTCTAAGCCTTTTCTGTCTGATCGGCGACGCATGCCGCAATGTATGCGACTGCCCGTTCCTTCATGCCGTGTTCTTTGTGCAAGGCCCCGCCCGATGAAAGAATATGCATAAAAGTTAAAGTGTTACGGCACCTCGCAATCCCGCTTCTGCGCCGCTGTTAACTCTGAAAGATCAACACAATGGCCTATGAGATGGACTTCGCTCCGGTCCTAGCCCGAACTCCCGAGCTTGTAACCGGAACAATCAACACGATAATCCTGTCAGCAGAGGCAATTGCCATCGGCCTTACAATCGGTCTTGCTGTGGCTCTGCTGCGCTTCGATGGCCCACGCTGGGGCAGGAAAATCGGCGCGGTCTATGTTGAAGCATTCCGCAATACACCGCTTCTGGTGCAACTCTTTCTGATCTACTTCGGCTTGCCTTACACAGGGATCAAGCTGGACGCCAATCAGGCGGCGATATTCGCTGTATCACTTAATCTTGGAGCCTATTCGGCAGAGATATTTCGTGCAGGTCTGATCGCCATTCCCAAGACCCAGATTCAGGCTGGTCTGGCACTTGGCCTGTCTCAGTTTCAAGTCATGCGCTACGTGGTTTTGGTTCCTGCGCTTCGCATCATCTATCCGGCATTGACCGGCCAGCTGACACTGACCTTGCTTGGCACTTCGATTGTGTCGGCGGTTTCGGCGAAGGAGCTGACCATGGCAGCAGGCACGATCGAGTCACAGACGTTCAGGAGCCTAGAAACCTTCTTGATCGTGGCCGCCATCTATATCTGCATCACGTTTTTCTTCCGCTTCATCTACATGCTGTTTGGTCTCTGGCTGTTCCGCCGCCGCGTGGATGTCGGCAATGAAACTGGGGCACTGATGCTCGATGTTAAGGAGCAAAAGCCATGATCCAGTCATTCGGATGGACAAGCATTCAGTTTCTGATCCAGGGCCTTTGGTGGACAGTCGGTCTCTCGCTTATCACTTTCGTCTGCGGTGGCATTCTCGGATTGCTGTTTGCACTGGGTCGCTCACTCGGACCAAGGTGGCTGCGCTGGATCATCATGGGCTACATTCAGCTCGTGCAGGCAACACCACTTCTGATCCTGCTGTTCCTATCATTCTACGGTCTTAGCTTTCTTGGCTTTTACTTTCCGCCGCTGGCAGCTGCAGCAATCTCGCTGACGATCTACACGACAGCATTTCTGGCAGATATCTGGCGCGGTTGCATTGAATCGATCCCTCGCGCTCAGTGGGAAGCATCGGATTCACTTGCGCTTAGCGGTACGCAAACGCTGCGCTACGTGATCCTGCCGCAAGCCTTTCGCATAGCACTCGGTCCAACAGTCGGCTTCATGGTGCAGGTAATCAAGAATACGTCGGTGACGGCTTTGATCGGCTTCGTCGAGCTTACCCGCGCCGGACAGCTTCTCAACAATATGACCTTCCAGCCTTTCCACGTCTTCCTGACGGTCGCAGTGATGTACTTCGCCCTTTGCTACCCGTTGTCGTGGTGGAGCGAAAAATTAAAGGAGCAGAAAAATGCCAGCGCTGCGCATTGATAACCTGCAAAAATCTTTCGGCTCTCTGCCTGTTCTTAAAGGTGTGGACCTCTCGGTTGAGCCTGGTGAAACCGTTGCCGTTATCGGGCGGTCAGGTTCTGGCAAAAGCACGATGTTACGCTGCATCAACGGGCTTGAGCCATTCAACTCCGGCTCAATCGAAGTGGTTGGGCATAGGCTTGATGGCACCAACAAGGGTCTACGCGATTTGCGCAAGGAAGTTGGGATGGTGTTTCAGAGCTATAATCTGTTTCCGCATCTCACCGTCGCCGAAAACATCAAGCTGGCCCCGCGTCTTGTGAAGAATGTGTCCAAGGCAGAGCAGGAAAAGTTGGTCGATGAAGTGCTGTCGAAAGTCGGCTTGCTGGAAAAGAAAAATGCCTATCCAGACTCTATGTCCGGTGGCCAGCAGCAGCGTGCGGCGATCGCCAGATCATTGGCAATGAAGCCTAAGGTCATGCTGTTTGACGAAGTGACTTCCGCACTTGATCCAGAACTGACTGGAGAAGTTCTGAAGACCATCGCTGAACTCGCCAAGACCGGCATGACCATGCTTTTGGTAACGCACGAGATGGGTTTTGCCCGTCGTGTGGCGACCCACACCGTCTTCATGCATCAGGGAAAAGTCTGGGAGGCCGGGCTTTCCGAAGAACTCTTCGCAAATCCGAAAACGCCGGAATTGCAGGCGTTTATTTCCTCGGATGTGAAGTGAACCAGCAATCATCAATTCCCCACATAACTACTGACTCAAGGAGAGAGCAGTGCCTGTAGTTGAAAATCTGAAACTGGCTGAAAAGCTGCGCAATGGCGAAGCGACGTTCGGCACAACATTCTACACCGGTTCGACGACAGCAATCGAGGTTGCTGGTAATTGGGGCTTGGATTTTGCCTTCATCGATGCCGAGCATACGCCCGTCAACGTCGATACCCATATGGAAAAGCTGGTGATGGCAGCGCTTCTTTCGGGCATCGCACCGCTGGTTCGTGTTCGCGGCACGAATGAATGGGATATCCGCAAGTCGCTGGAAATCGGCGCAACCGGCATTATCGTACCGCAGGTCAATACCGCAGAGCAGGCTCGTGCAATCGTTCGCGCGGCAAAGTTTCCGCCTTACGGCCGTCGTGGTGGTGACGCTTCATGTCGTGCCGCGGGTTTTGCCGGGCCGGGCTTCCAGTGGTCATCCTACATGGAACGCGAGAATGCCAACAAGCTCGTGATCCCGATGGCTGAGAGCTTCGAGTTCTTCGACAATATCGATGAAATTCTCGATGTCGAAGGCATTGATGTCATCAACTTCGGCCCAGCCGACTACTCGATCTCGCGCCGCATTTCGATCGATTATTCCATGTCGCATCCGGAAGTCGATGAGAAGCTGAGCGAGCTTATCGAAAAGTGCCACGCGCGCGACATCAAGGTCATGGCGCCGTGCATTCCACCGGTCGCCGAGAGCGTAACCGCGCTCAAAAAGAAGGGCGTGGACATGATTATTATGGGCAATGACGTGATGTTCCTCAACGAAGGAAATCGTCGCGCGCGCGAAGCAATCGACGCCTCAGCCAAAGCGTAAAATCTGCGAGGAGAACCTACAATGACTGATATTTTTAGTGTCAAAGACCGCGTTGCGGTTGTGACAGGCGGACTTGGGCAGCTCGGAACGCAGTTTTCCAAGTCTTTGGCCGAAGCAGGTGCGAAGGTGGCAATCTTCAGCCGTCGCCCATTCACGAAGCAGCAGATTGCTGAAAAGTTTCCGGGACTTGAAGATCGTATCCGCGTTTATGAGGCGAGTGTCACAGACAAGGCTGCCCTTGAAGCTGCAACCAAACAGCTGATCGCTGATTGGGGCGTGCCGCATGTACTCGTCAACAATGCGGGTATCGATTCAAAGCCAGACGGTTCGGCAGAGCAGAATGCGCCGTTTGAAGTCTATCCGCAGAAATTCTGGGATGAGATTATCGATACCAATCTGACCGGCGTTATGCTGACCAGTCAGGTTATCGGTAGCCACATGGCATCCGAAGGTCGCGGTTCAATCATTAATGTCGGTTCGATCTACGGTCTCGTTTCGCCAAATCAGGCGCTCTATTCCTATCGTGAAAAACGCGATGGCAAGCCGTTCATCAAAGCAATTTCCTATGCCGCTTCCAAGTCGGGACTTATCAATCTTACGCGCTATCTCGGTACCTATTGGGGTGAGAAGAACGTTCGTGTGAACCTGATTTCATTCGGTGGTGTGAAGACTGCGAGCTTCGATAAAGAATTTATCGATGCGTTCCTTGATCGCGTACCAATGCGCCGCCAGGCTGAAATCAATGAATATAACGGTATCATCCGCTTCCTCGCATCCGACGCTTCGTCTTACATGACGGGTTCGAATGTCGTTGTGGATGGCGGCTTTACTGCTTGGTAAAGCTCGATAATACCGAGTGGGAGGAGGCTGAAACCAGAACCTGATTATGTCAAAACCTTGACATGAACTGCGAATTTACATATGACATATGTCATAACTCTAATGTAAATAAAACGCGATAATCGCGGCTTCGGAGCGGTAAAATGGTGATTGGTTCAGTTTCCCCTCATGTCGATCGCGGCAAGTTGCATATGCATATTGTTGCCGCGATAGAGGCACGCATTCTGTCTGGTGAGCTTCAGGTGGGAGAACGTCTGCCTTCTGAGGCCGAGATTGGCAGGACATTCGGTGTCAGCACGCGATCTGTGCGCGAAGCCATGCAGGTTCTTGAAACTAAAGGGCTGGTGCGGCGTCGCCACGGTGAAAGAGCTGAAGTTGTCCGGGATGATGTCAGCGAGTTCATGGACTCACTGGTATCGTCAGTTGGATCACTTTTTGCGCGAGACTCGTCCTATCTCGTTCAGGCCATGGATGTGCGTCGCCTGATCGAAGTGGATGTTGCGGGGCGCCTCGCTTATGGCGAGGGAGAGCTGCGTGATGGAGTGACCGCAGCACTTGATGTCATGCGGAAATCTGCCGATGACAATGACTTCTCCCGTTTCGCCGAAGGCGACGCGGCTTTCCATCGGGCTTTGGTGCAATCTTTGGGCAATGAGATTTTAACGTCACTGCACGGCAATCTTCATTCGCTCATCTCAGAGGTCATCAAAGTATCGAGCCGGGTTCCGAGCAAAAAACTGAGCGCGGGGCTGGCCGAGCATGAGAATATTTACGGGCTGATTGCAGCAGGTAAGGCCAGCGATGCGCGCGAAGCGATGCGCGAGCACATCACCAACAGTACGGCTTATCTCGAACAGGCGATCAGACAATCCAGAAACAGGCCTGAAACGGGCTAAAACGGAAGAACAAAACAATGAGCAGCTATGATTATTCGCGCGTCAACTGGGATGCCATCAAACGCCTGTCGCGCTGGTATTCGGGCGATATTCAAGATGTCATGGACAAGCATGGCTTTTATGGCTTTTTGCAGGGACTGAGCCTGCAAAGCGAACTGAACCCGGGGCAGGTGATCTGCGGTCCAGTTCATACTGTTCTCTATGAAAAAAGCACGCGAACCGGCCAGCCGCAGGATGTCTATCACGGCACAATCGACAATGTCGTCGAGGGAGGCATTCTGCTGGTGGACGCATCCTGTGCTGAAGGTTCTGGCACTGGCGAGCTGATGTCGACTGGTGCGAAAACTGCCGGTGCTGCTGCAACAATCGTGAATGGTACGGTGCGCGATATTGCCGAAGTGAAAAAGCTCGATTACCCGCTTTTTGCGCGTGGCGTTAGCCCGGTCGGGGTTTCTGGACGTATGGAGCCGACCAAGTCGCAGGTCGAGTTGAACATCAATGGTGTTCGTGTGCGTCCTGGCGATGTGATTTTCGCTGATATTTCGGGTGTAGTGGTCATTCCTGAAGAACTGGTTGCCGTTATCGCCGATGATGCAGATGCCAATGGTGATGGTGAAATCCAATGCCGCGAACGTATCTTGTCTGGTGAGAAGTTGCAGAGTGTCTGGCCTTTGGGGTCAACCGGGCCTGTCTGACGAGCAGTTGAACTGCTTGTAAAGGACAAGCATCGGTTCTGGAGGAGACGATCACATGCAGGATATCATTCTCGTCGCCAATGGCGACTTGCGTGAAAGCGCGAATATTCAATGCTGGCCTGAACAGGCCAATATGGAAAGCCGTCTCATTGCGGCAATCGAGAAACTTGGCAGGAAAGCGGTACGCGGACACGGCATCGATCCAAAAACCGGCCACGGTTTCATTGCAACGCAAAAGCAGGGCATTGAGGTTTTCTCGAAGATCAATCGCGATGCACCTCTGATTGTTGCGGAAGCGGTCTGGCAATATTCCCAGAATATTCTTGCAGGCCTCATCGCTCATCGTGGCCCGATCCTGACAGTCGCCAACTGGTCTGGAACCTATCCCGGCCTGGTTGGCCTGCTCAATCTTAACGGCTCACTGACAAAGGCAGATGTTGAATATGCGTCGCTTTGGAGTGAAGATTTCACCGATCAGTGGTTTCTGAACAAGCTCGATGAGTGGCTGAAAACAGGTAAGATTGCTTCACATGATACATCCCATGTGAAGTTGTTTAACCATGCGACTGTGCCGGTGCATCTTGTTGAGCAAGCTTCGCACATTGCAAAAGACCTTGTCGAGAACAGATCCATCATGGGCATTTTCGATGAGGGGTGCATGGGAATGTATAATGCGATCATTCCCGATGAACTATTGTTTCCGTTAGGTGTTTTCAAAGAACGCCTCTCGCAGTCAGCGCTCTATCATGCTGCGATCAATGTTTCTCAGGAGGACGCTCGGCAAGCCTATCAATGGTTGCTTGATGCTGGAATGACGTTTCATCTTGGCAAAGATGAAGCGCAGGAATTGACGGAAGCACAGGTGCTTGGTCAGTGCCAGATTTATATCGCTGCTGTACGTATGGCAGAGCAGTTTGGATGCGAGACGATTGGTATCCAGTATCAGCAAGGCTTGAAAGATCTGCTTCCAGCCTCCGACCTCGTTGAAGGACTTCTTAATAACGAGGATCGTCCGCCTGTGCGCAACGCAGAAGGAGAGATCATCCGTGAAGGTAAGGCCGTAGTTCATTTCAATGAAGTGGATGAATGTGCGGGTCTTGATGCTTTGATGATCAATCGCCTGCATCGTGCGCTTGGTGAGCCGGTCGAGACCACACTTCATGATCTGCGTTGGGGTGATGTGGATCGAGGCGGGACGACAGATGAATATGTCTGGGTGTTTGAGATTTCAGGTGCAGCGCCGCCTGCTCATCATGAGGGTGGCTATCGAGGATCGGATTCTGTGCGGCAGCCTCCGATGTTTTTTGGTAAAGGTGGCGGCACCCTTCGTGGTATAGCCAAGCCCGGTGAGCTGGTCTGGTCGCGCATCTATGTGGAAGATGGGCGGCTTAAAATGGATATCGGCCGTGGAAAGGCGGTGGCGCTTTCTCCTCAGGAAACTGAAAGACGCTGGACTCTCACCAATCGAGAATGGCCGATGATGCACGGTGTACTCTATGGCGTCAGCCGCGATCAGATGATGGCACGTCATAAGGCCAACCATATACAGGTTGTCTATTCGCATGATGTTTCTGCGGCAGACGATGCAATGCTGGCCAAGGCAAGTCTCGCACACCAGCTGGGCATTGAAGTTCATCTTTGCGGGACGCGCGCCAATGGTGCGCCATTGCAATAGAGCAGAAAAAACCGGTTCCGATTTTCTAACCGATGTTGTAGCCAAGACGCTGCACGGAGCGCCGATTTGGCGCAACTTGCCTGCATGGGAGGCATAAGGTGGACGTATTTCTGGGTGTTGATGTCGGTACGGGCAGCGCGCGGGCAGGGCTGTTTACACGCGATGGAGAGTTGCTGGCGAGTGCCAAGCAAAATATCCGCATGTGGAAGCAAGGTTCGGATATTGTCGAGCAATCCTCGGAAGATATCTGGCAGGCCGTTTGCAGCTCAGTGGCAGCAGCATTAGAGCTGGCGAATGTCGCCCCGGAATCCGTCAAAGGCATCGGCTTTGATGCGACGTGTTCGCTGGTCATTCTCGACAAAAACGGCAATCCATTGCCTGCGAGCCGTGCCGGTGACGCAGAGCGAAACATCATCGTGTGGATGGATCATCGCGCCCGCGAACAAGCTGAACGTATCAATGCGACGGGCCATCCCGTTTTGCGATATGTCGGGGGGCGCATTTCCCCAGAAATGGAAACACCGAAGCTGCTTTGGTTGAAGGAAAACAACCCTGATACGTTCAACGCCGCCGGTCTCTTCTTCGACTTGCCGGATTATCTGACCTATCGTGCAACCGGAAGCCACTCGCGCTCGCTCTGCACGGTGGTTTGCAAATGGACGTATCTTGGCCACGAAAAGCGATGGGATGAGGATTACTTCCGCACCATTGGCCTCGGTGTGCTGGCCGATGAAGGTTTTGCCCGTATTGGAACCGACATTGTCGATATCGCCACTCCGTTGGGTCAGGGGTTAACTGAGCAGGCCGCAAAAGAGCTGGGTCTTGTGCCCGGTACGGCGGTCGGTGCGTCGCTCATCGATGCACATGCCGGCGGCGTCGGCACAATCGCGGGAAGTGCGGATGAGAACAGCGCCGTCGATATGCGGTCAAGACTGGCACTGATTATCGGCACTTCTGCCTGCACGATGAGTGTTACCGAGAAACCTGCATTTGTGGATGGTGTCTGGGGGCCTTATTGGGGCGCCATGATGCCCGGCCTTTGGCTTAATGAAGGTGGGCAGTCGGCATTTGGTGCTGCGACTGATTATCTGGTTGGTATGCATCCCTATAAGGCTGAGGCTGAGAAGGAAGCGGCAGCCAAAGGCCTGTCACTTCTCGACTACCTTGAGCAGCTGGCCATTGATGCGACAGGTGAGCTTTCAAAGACAGCGCTGCTGGCAAAGGGGCTTCACGTTGTGCCGGAGTTTCTGGGCAATCGCGCGCCAGACGCCGATCCTGATGCGACCGGTACGATAACGGGCATCAAGCTTGATGCATCGCGGGAAAATCTGGTTCGCCTGTTCGTTGCGGGTCTTTGTGGTCTGGCCTATGGCACGGCAGATATTCTTGATGCACTGACTGCCAAAGCTATTCCAATCCGTACAATAATCGTGAGTGGCGGTGCTGCGCGCAGCCCGCTCATGCGTCGGATATTGGCTGATGCGACAGGGCTGGAAGTATCCCTGCCGTCTTCTGCCGAGCCGGTTCTTCTTGGCTCAGGCATCGCGGGCGCAAGCGCCTTTGAGAAAACGGATCTCGCTCAGATTGCTGCCAGCATGAGCGCAATCGCTGAAACGATTGCGCCGCAGAAAGGCTTGGTCAGCGAGTTCCATGCTGCGAAACGCGATATCTACAAAAATCTGAAGCGCAGCGAGCTTGCCGCGCGTCGGTTGATGCAGAGGTTTTAAAGTATTTCCAGCAAAAGTGCGAAGCGGCTTTGCGTCGGATATAGTGGTTCCAAGTATCCTGTCTTAACTTTAGACGCAGTAAGCGGGTTTATTTACCCGCTTTGGGTGCCTTGAAAACGGGAAGCGGGTAAGTTTTGCCAAGAACAATGCCCGCTTTCTGCAACACGTCTTCCGGTGCAGCATAGGGTTTATGGATCCAACGATCCGGCAATGCGGCGATTTCCGGCACCCATTCGCGCACATATCCGCCGCCTGTATCGAATTTATCGCCTTGCAATACAGGATTGAACACACGGAAATAGGGTGCCGCGTCCATGCCGCAACCTGCAACCCATTGCCAGCTCCCTGGATTGCTTGCGATATCTGCATCCACCAGCGTATCCCAGAACCATTTTTCGCCGTCGCGCCAATCGACCTGCATGTTTTTGCTTAGGACTGATGCCACCAGCATCCGCACGCGGTTATGCATCCAGCCAGTAGCCCAGAGCTGGCGCATCCCGGCATCAATCATCGGAACGCCGGTATTACCCTTTTTCCAGGCTTCGAACGCTTGTGGATTGCTTTGCCACTGAACGTCAGCCAGCGTATCGCGCATATCATTTTCAGCGATGTCTGGACGATAATAGAGCTGGTGATAATGAAAATCGCGCCAGATCAGTTCGGAGAGAAATTTTTCACCGCCGGTCTGTGTGTTCGGATGCTCATCCATCAGCGAAAGCGTAGCATACCATGCCTGTCTTGGGCTGATTTCACCAAAGCGCAGATGCGGCGAAAGTTTCGATGTGCCTTCGACATCCGGACGATCACGGTCGCCGGCATAATTGCGGATGGTCTCATCGAAGAAATGATATAACTGATCAATGGCAGCCGCTTCGCCTATCTCCCACAGGCCATTCATCTTTTTTGACCAGAAAGGCTGCTTGTAAGCTTCCCTTGCAGGCTTGTGCTTGAGGCTCGATGGTTCTGCCTTCCAGTCAGAGGAGGAGAGCGGTCGGTTTACACCCTGCTGACGCAGCGTTTTGGCATAGGGTGTAAAGACCTGATAAGGGCCGCCGCTGCCGGTTTTGATCTCCCAGGGTTCAGCCAGAAGATTGCCTGCAAAGGACTCCACATTCAGCCCCTTGTCTTTCAATGTGGATTTGACGACTGCATCGACATCACGCTCCTGCGGCGCATAACGCCGGTTCCAGAACACCGTATCGAAGCCATTTTCTTCAATCAGGCTCTCAATGATATCGAGTGCATCACCGCGCGCCACCAGCAGCTCGACATTACGGTCGTTGAGGCTTTTTTCGAGTGAATTGAGGCTCTGTTCCAGCCACCAGAGCCCGGCACCTCCGGGTATGCGCAATTGCGGATTGGTTTCATGCACATAAAGCGCTGTGATCTTGCCACCCAACTTAACGGCGGCTTGAAGGGCAGGATTGTCGGCAAGACGCAGATCGTTACGCAACCAGACAAGCGCATTCGCAGTCATTGAATGATCCTTATTTGACGGGCTTTAAGAGGTAGTGTCCGACGCCCCAGACATCACCATTTTCGTGGCCGAACAGTCCGGCAGTCGCCAGAAAGAACAGTCGCCAGCGGCGTTCCCAAAGACTGGAATCCTGCCCATAGACCTGTTGCAGAATTGGCCTGATCTGATCAATCGAATTGTCGAAATTGTTCAGCCAATCCAAAGCTGTTTGCTGATAATGGCGTCCAGACCAGCGCCAATCCTGCTCGACGGTGAAAATATCGTCGAAGCGATGCGGGAGGTCGAAGGCAGGCATGATGCCGCCAGTGAAGAAATGATGTGCGATCCAGTCGGCGGGGTTTTCATGGTTGAAGCGATAGGAACGATCGCGATGCGTGAAGACATGAATGAACAATCGTCCATCTGCATGAAGCCATCCGCGTACGCGTTCAAACAAGGATTGCCAGTTCGACATATGTTCAAACATTTCCACCGAAACCACACGATCAAAGCGCTGGTCGATGGAAAAATCGTTCATGTCGGCTGTAATAACGGTGAGGTTCTTAAGACCACGCGTTGCTGCCTGTGCTTCGATATAGGCGCGCTGTGAGGCGGAGTTTGAAACGGAGACGATCCGCGCGTTGGGAAATTTTTCAGCCATATAAAGCGACAATGAGCCCCAGCCACAACCAAGCTCCAGAATGTCCATTCCATCGCTGATATCGGCATGGCGCACAGTTTCACTGAGCGCATAGGTTTCTGCCTCCTCAAGCGTGGTGTTCTGATCCGGATAAAAACAGCAGGAATATTTGCGTTGCGGCCCCAGTGCCAACTCAAAAAACTGTGGCGGCAGTTCGTAATGCTGGCGGTTGGCATCATCCGTATGGGTGGCGACCGGGAAATCCTTCATGGTTTTCAGGAAATCCAGCTCGATCTGTTCAGATGTTCCAGCCAGTCGACGCTTGGTTCGGGCGCATAGATAATCGATACCCGCAAGCGTGATGGTATCGCTCAGAGGAATGCGCTCTGCAGCATTGATTGCATATGCCAGCATATTCATGTTGAGGCTCCTGATCTTGCGGGGCTTTTTCGGGGGCCGGGAAAAAACGCATTAACCCGGCGTTGCAGGGCGCGGAATTTTTCACCGCGCGATTTCAGCATATGTTCTTCAAGCGGTGGGATGCCGGAGACATGCACGAGCAGCCAGTACATCTGGATCGGGGCGATCAGTGACAGCCAGCTCCATGGCGATGCGGTGATGGCCATCAGCGGCCACGCACACCAGAACAGCCATTCAAAGAAATAGTTTGGATGTCGGGAATAGGCCCAAAGGCCGGTTTCGCAAATTTCGGTCTTGGCTTCTGGCGTTTTGCGAAACTGCGCGAGCTGCGCGTCAGACAGGGCTTCACCAATCAGCGCTATGGCGATGATTACAACCGCGATTATATCCCATAAAGATGAAAAAGCGGGGCGGCTAACAGCAGCGAGATAGACCGCCAGAACCAGCATGAAGGCTGCGAGAGCCTGAATCTGTAAAAACCAGAAAAGGCGTGAGGATGCCTTTTCTCCCCATTCTTTTATCAGCTTTGCATAACGTGGGTCTTCACCATGGCCCATGCTTCGCTGCGCTATGTGTAAGCCAAGGCGAAGCGACCATGCCAGAATGAGGATCAGTATCGCGGATCGCCGTTGCCATGTCGCATCCGCAAGCATCACGGCTATGACTGAACCTAAACCTACAGAGAATGACCAGATTGCATCGATCCAGCCGCTTTTGCCGCTCTTTCTTTCAAGCGCCCACGCGAGAGCCATGATGGCAGACAGGCTGATAGCAACAATTAAAAGCAGACCGGGTTGCATGGTGGACCTTTAGCCGAGAGTTCGCTTTTTCTTCTTCCAATACGTTCGGTCCGGCCGTTTGGTTTCGTAAGCAGCTCAAAAAAATGAAAAAAGTTTGATAGCCGATTGAACCAAACCCCTTCTCAAAACGTAAGACGATGAAAATGCAGCAAACACGCGGCCCAAGCATGCGGTGAAGAGAGGGACTATGGATATCACGAACCACTCGGGCAGCTCTAAACGTCTCAGCGTCGCGATTATCGGCAGCGGGATTTCCGGATTGTCGGCTGCATGGCTGCTTTCGCAACGCCATGATGTGACTGTGTTTGAAGCATCGGATCGCATCGGCGGCCACAGCAATACCGTCGAGTTTGAAAGCAGCTTCGGTCCGGTCGCGGTCGATACCGGGTTCATCGTCTATAATGAAGTGACCTATCCAAATCTGACTGCATTGTTTCGCACACTTGAAGTTCCAACCGCGGCATCGAACATGTCATTTGCCGTTTCAGTCGCAAATGGCGCTTATGAATATTCGGGCGGCACGGGCCTCGGACTCTTTGCCCAGCGCTCCAATCTGGTTAGCCCGCGCTTCTGGTCTATGATCCGCGATCTCTTGCGATTTTATCGCAATGCGCCAAAGGACCTCGCCATTATGGGCGGAATTTCGCTCGATGATTATCTTGCACGCAATGGTTATGGCCGGGCTTTCCGTGAAGACCATCTTTATCCGATGGCTGCTGCGATCTGGTCTACACCCGCGATGGAAGTCGGGCGATATCCGGCAGCAAGCTTCGTTCGCTTTTGCTGCAATCATGGTCTTCTGGCTCTTCGTGACAGGCCTATCTGGCGTACGGTATCCGGCGGCAGCAGGGAATATGTGAAGCGTATCACCAAACCCTATGCAGACCGGGTCAGGCTTTCGACACCGATCAAATCCGTTCGACGCTCTGAAAACTCTGTCGAGTTGATTGACGGAAGCGGCATTTCCCATGTTTTCGACGATATAGTGATCGCCACTCATGCCGATCAGGCCTTGCGGATGCTGGCCGATCCGAGCGCGGACGAAAGCCGCATTCTCAGTGCGTTTCAATATTCACGCAATGAAGCAGTGCTGCACAGCGATGTGTCTTTAATGCCCAAACGTCGCGCGGCGTGGTCGAGCTGGAATTACCTTACCAATGCAGCCACTGGCCCGGCGCAGCCATCCATCACTTACTGGATGAACCGCCTTCAACCGCTGGGCCAGGCGCCCGAGACTTTTGTCACACTCAATCCGTGTCGGGCGCCGCGTGAGGAACTGGTGATCCGTCGCGAGATCTATGAGCATCCGATTTTCGACATGGCAACGGATCGTGCGCAGAAGGAAATCTGGTCACTACAGGGACAGCGCCGGACATGGTTTTGTGGCGCGCATTTCGGCTCGGGCTTTCATGAGGACGGGCTTCAGGCAGGTCTTGCCGTGGCAGAAGATCTGGGCGGCCTGCGCCGCCCATGGCAGGTCGAGCAGGAAAGTGCGCGCATCGTTCGCCAACCTTTGCCGATCAGGGAAAGGGCGCTGGCATGACCGAACGCTTCCAGTCGGCATTGTTTCCCGGGCATGTGACCCATGCGCGTTTGCGGCCCAAGGTTCACAAGCTGGCCTATAAAATCTACTCGCTCATGCTTGATCTCGACGAGTTGGAAGCGCTTGATGGTAAGTTGAAGCTGTTCTCTCTCGACCATTTCAATCTGTTTTCTTTCTACAGAAAAGACAGAGGCGATGGATCGACTGTGCCGCTGCGCGCACAGGTGGAACGTGCCATGGATGCAGCCGGAGTAACGCCTGATGGCGGTGCGATCCGCCTGCTCACCATGCCGCGCATTGCAGGCTGGGCTTTCAATCCGCTGAGCGTTTTCTTCTGCTATAATCGTGGCGGCGAACTCGTGGCGATCCTTTGGGAAGTTGATAACACCTTCCGCCAGCGCCACGGTTATATGATCCCCGTCGAAAACGCCTCAAATGGACGCATCGTGCAAAGCTGTGACAAGGCTTTTTACGTTTCGCCCTTCATGGATATGAAGCTGCGATATGAGTTTGAAGTCATTCCCCCCACAGACAGGCTCTCTATCCGCATCAACAGTTTTGACGATGAAGGCCTGCTTTTGACGGCTCGTCATCTGGCGCGCCGGGTTGAATTAAGCGACGCCGCTTTGCTGCGTGCCTTCTTTGCAATTCCTTTTCTCACGCTGAAAGTGGTGGGCGGCATTCACTGGGAAGCGCTGAAAATCTGGTTGAAGGGCATCGGTTTACGCAAACGACCCGCAGCGCCTGACACTCCCATTACATCTGTTCGTAACGAGACCGTCCAGCAGAGGAACAAGGCCGCATGAGCCAGCTCGACGAATATCATCCACTATCCGCATCAAGCCGGATCGAACGACCCGCTTTCAGCCCTTCAGCTATTGTGTTGAAACGGTTGTTGAAACAGGTCCAGCATGGTCGATTGGTGCTTTCGCTGCCCGGCGGTGAGGTTATTGCTGTCAATGGTCCATCACCCGGACCAGAAGCCAAGATCGCAATCGTTAAATGGAATAGCCTGCGCCGGTTGCTGACGGGTGGGGATATTGGCTTTGCGCAAGCCTATATCGAAGGCGAATGGACATCGCCTGATCTAACCTCAGTCATCCGCTTTGCAGCGCGCAATCGCGATACGCTGCTCTCCACATTGCGTGGGTCGGGTTGGATGCGGGCGCTAAACCGTATCGGCCATCTGCTCAACGCCAATACACGGCGCGGCAGCCGCCGCAACATCGAAGCGCATTACGATCTAGGCAATGATTTCTATGCCCGGTGGCTCGATCCTTCGATGCTTTATTCATCTGCGATCTGGAATGAGACGACGCATAGCCTTGAGAATGCGCAGGAGCAGAAGTTGCAGTGCATTGCTGAAAAACTGGCGCTTGAGGGCGGCGAAAAGATACTTGAAATCGGTTGCGGCTGGGGCGCCTTGGCGCGCTATCTCGCAGAATATGGCGACGCGCATGTGACGGGAATAACCCTGTCTCCATCGCAGCTCGCCTGGGCGCAAACTGCGGTTAAAGAGGTTGGGAAAAGCGACGCCGTTGATCTTCGCCTGCAGGATTACCGTGATGTGCAAGGTCAGTTTGACCGCATCGTATCGATCGAAATGTTTGAGGCCGTTGGCGAAGCCTATTGGCCGGAATATTTCGCAACCTTGAAGCGATGTCTCAAGCCCGGCGGTCGAGCAGTCTTGCAGGTCATTTCGATAGAAGAAACGCGTTACGAAAACTATCGCCGCAAAGCCGATTTCATCCAGAAGTTCATCTTTCCGGGTGGCTTTCTGCCGTCAGACAAAGTGCTTGAGCGCGATCTTGTGAAGGCCGGTCTGGTGTTAACGGATACCGAGCATTTCGGTCATTCTTATGCACTGACACTTGCCGAATGGCGTCAGCGCTTCGTCGCCAATTGGCCGGAAATCGAAAAGCTTGGCTTTGACGATAAATTCCGGAGGCTTTGGGAATACTACCTTTGCTATTGCGAAGGTGGGTTTGAGGAAGGCGCGATCAATGTCGGCCTTTACACGATTGAACATGCTTAGGCTCCATACCCACTGACGGAGGATGCGTCGATGAAATGGATACTGACGATCAGCATGATGACGGTGTTGTTTCCCTTCTCGGCGCATGCGGCTGAGATCAACGGCAACTGGGCGCGCGGAGATGGGAACGCGCGGGTAAAAATTGCCGGATGCGGCAAGGATATCTGCGCCACAAACACATGGATCAAGCCTGGAACACCCAAAGAGAAGGTTGGCGACCGGCTGGTGATGAGTATCAACGAGACTGCAGACGGGCGATATTCAGGCACTGCCTTCGACCCGCAACGCAACCTGACCTACAAGATCAGCGTGAAAGTCGACGGCGATAATATGACGACCAATGGCTGCGTTCTGGCTGGCCTCCTGTGTCGCAATGTGGGCTGGACCCGCATCAAATAAGAGAGTGAGCGATCGATGAAAGACTATCTCATCGCCTATGTGGTGACGGCGATTGCATTCTTGGCAATCGACTCCGTGTGGCTATCCAACATGGCGAATGTGTTTTACCGCCCTGTCATGGGCGATATGCTTGCGCCGAGTTTTCGTCTTGCACCGGCTATCGTTTTCTATGTGATCTTTGTGTTCGGACTGATTTTCTTCGCGGTGAGGCCCGGACTTGTTGCTGGCAGTGGCACAGTTACGCTTGTTCATGGTGCACTTCTGGGGTTTGTTGCCTATGCGACTTATGATCTGACCAATCAGGCCACCTTGAAAAACTGGTCGTGGACCCTGACGATTGCAGACCTGATCTGGGGCACTGTTCTGTCTGCAGTGTCGGCCTATATTGGCTATTGGGTCACGTCGCGGATCAGCGGATAGACTGGAGTAATCATATGCAAAAATTGGGTCTTCTGGCCGTCTTCGCCTTCGTCATTATTGTTGTCGGAATGGCAATCGGCATCGGTTTCCCGCCGGGCGAATGGTATGCATCGCTTCAAAAGCCGTGGTTTACCCCGCCTAACGCTGCCTTTGGCCCCATCTGGACGATACTTTATATCTTCATTGCCATTGCGGGCTGGCGTACATGGATAAGTGATAGTGGGTGGCAGCGGCGCCGACCATGGTTTGGCCAGATGATTTTAAACTTCATCTGGACGCCTATTTTCTTTGGCGCTCATATGACAGTGCTGGGACTTGTCGTAATCATCGGGGTCTGGCTTTGCGTACTTCTGTTTATCATTCGCGCATGGCAACCAGATCGTATCTCGGCGCTGCTATTTGTGCCTTATCTCATATGGCTATCGCTGGCGACCGCATTGAACGCGGCAATTGTCGTGTTGAACTAACAAAAAAGGCGGCATATTTGCCGCCTTTTCTTTAGATGCCAATCAAGGGCTGAACCAGCCGCATAAGCCAGCTCTGGAATTTGAGCGGCGCGTCAGTTACCGCCAGACAGATGCAATCCCCATCGGGCGAGGCAATCGGCTGATGCACAAGATCACCGTCCGCTTCCTCAATGTCGCCACGAGCGAAAAGCCCGGTTTCGTCATGGAAACTGCCGCTTAGCACCAATGTCAATTCGCGACCGCCATGCCCATGCTCGGGCACTGGCTTCCCCGCTGGAATTTTCAACAAGCGAACCTGTGTTTCGCTATCGCGCGTTTCGATTGGCACCTGATAGGCGCCTCGACCGAGCGATTTCCATTTCAAATCCGGTAAGTCACCACCGACATAAGATCTCAGCGGTTCCGGTATCACGGCAGGCATTTTTATCTCGGCGTGTGGTGCCGAATGCGCTGTGGACTGCGGTGGCTTCTGGAGCCTCTCTTTGAAATTGTTCCATGTGGATGCTTCGAGTTTCTGCGGCTCGACGGTTTCAAGAAGCTGCCCGCCTATGCACTCGAAATGGTTCAAGCTAGAGCGACACTGAGGGCAGAGTGCAAGATGTGTGGCGACGGCGATGCTCCAGCCTTCTGCCAGTGTGCCAGCGGCATAGCTTGAAAGGAGTTCGTCGCTTAGATGATGCTTGATATCCATCAGTGCGCTCCCGAATTATCGAGCGCTGCGCGCAATTTGTTGAATGCAAGTCGAAGCCGGGATTTGACGGTGCCAAGCGGGAGGTTAAGCTTCTTTGCTATGGCGCTATGCGTGCTTTCCTCGAAATAAGCGAGTTCAAGCAGGGTGCATTGTTCCTTCGGTAAGTCGGCCATTGCGGCGCGTAACTGGCTGGCAGATTGCCGCTCGGCAATCCTCAAGTCGGCTGGCTGCTCCTCATCGGGTACAAAGGCCGGATCGGTTGGGTCAAATTCCGGGCGGCGGGCGCGTCGCACTGCATCAATGCGCTGGTTGCGTGCGATGGTGAAAATCCAGGTCGACAAGGCTCCTTTGGAAAAATCAAACTGATCCGCCTTGTTCCAGACCGTAATCATGGTCTCTTGCATTAATTCTTCCGCTGTTTGCGTATCGGCAGACAGTTTGGCCATATAGGCCTTCACCCGGGGTGCGAAATGCTTAAAAATCGCCTCGAATGCGTCCACGTCGCGTCGGGAACTGACCGCCAGCATCAATTCCTCCAATGAGGGCTGATTTTCAGAAGCAGTCCGTTCATTCATCCGTATTGAATCCCGTACGCTCAGATGTGGCGAAGCCAGAAGCAGCAAATTGCGCTCTACTTTCTTGTGCCATGTCTGTGAGCCAAAGGAAACGTTTGTATTCATGAAGCCTCATACGAAGGCTAGATGAAACTGGATCACAGGCCGGGGTAAAAGGCTTCAGTTTTTTGCTTTCAACGATTTCGCTCTGACCGTCGGTGCCTGATCTGCGTATTGACCGAGATCCCGCAATAAGACAGTTGCCTTTTTGTAATTGACGGCCTTGGAGAAGGCATAGCCCTGGCCGAGCTGGCATCCCATCTGCTGCAGCTTTTCAGCAAGGGCCATAGTCTCGACCCCCTCGGCAACGAGTTTGATTTTCAGGTCTCCGGCAATTTGTACGATACCTTTGACGATTGCGACACTTGGGTCGCCCGGTGCCAACCTGCATACGAACGACTTGTCGATTTTGATAATATCGACGGGGACCGTGAGGAGATGCGCAAGGGCAGCGAACCCCGTTCCAAAGTCATCAAGAGCAATGCGAACGCCGAGCATTCGGAGGTTTCGAATGCCAGACGCCACCACGTCATCGCGTTGACCGATATAGGCGTTTTCCGTCACTTCGATAATGAGATGTCGGAGTGGTACGTCATATTTGGCGAAAGTTTTAGACACAAAAGCCGCAAGATCGCCGACATAAAAGTCGGCAGCCGTCACGTTCACGCCAATATGCTGCACAGGCAGGCCGAGATCGAGCCAGCGCCTAATGTCCTGAGCAACGATGGTGAGCATATACTGCGTGATTTCGGATGCGATATGCACATCCGAAAAGGATTCCTGAAATACCGACGCTGGTAGAATATCGCCCGACGTTGTGGTCATGCGGCTTAGAGCCTCAAAACCGATGACTTCCCTGGTATCGAGCCGCATTACGGGCTGATAATGCGCGGTAATACGCTTTTGATCGAGTGCTTCGCGCACTTCTCGGATCGAATTGCGTCGATGGACAATGCGCGTATCAACGTTCGGTTGATAGCGTACAAAGCTGCCGCGCGCATTTTCCTTGGCGTGGTAAAGCGCAAAGTCTGCGTTGCGGCGCACAATTTGCGGCTGTGTATCTTGCGCGGCCAGAACAGCGCCGCCAATAGTCACACGTGGCAGGATTGTCTGACCGTCAAATTCGACATGCGAGGAAAGTGATTTAAAGATCAACTCCGCCGTGTGGTCGAGATCGTAAAGTGCGCTGTGGCTTTGGATGATGACGGTAAATTCATCGCCGCCCGTCCGGAAAGTTATGTCCGGTGCCATTGTTGCCGAAATGCTGGTTGCGATAGTGTGGATCAGAAAATCTCCGACCTCATGGCCGAATGTATCGTTGGTAACTTTGAGATTGTCGATATCGATGACGAACAAGGCCCAGCTGCCAGCCAGTTCGCAGCGCAATTGTGAAAGAGCGTCATCAAATGCGGCACGATTGGGAAGTCCTGTCTGTTCGTCAACTGTCGCTCTGCGCTCATAGTTGAGAATGCGCATTTCACGCGCCATCGCAAGATTGCAGAGCGTTGCACCCGTATTGATCACTTGCTGCTCTTGTGCCGACGGGGTGTGCTTTTTGCTGAAATAGACAGCCAACGCGCCGACGACCTCACCAGCCTCGTTTCGTATAGGTACAGAACTACAGGCCAGCAGACCAAAGGGCAGCACGCATTTCTTGTAGGTTGCCCACTTCGGATCATTTTCTATATCGGCAACGCTTACAGCGGCGTTGTGATAGATCGCGCTTCCGCAGGAGCCGACTTCCGGGCCGACCACTGTTCCGTCCAGTATTTTGCCATAGCTTTCAGGGATGCCCGGTGCTGCAAGCAGGTGCATCATGCCTGCACTATCGACAGAGCAGACCATCACGCTTGCGTCAGCGATCAGCTCCTCCATCTCAAGACAGAGTTGCACAAGTGTCTGCTCCAAAGGCTTGCCTCTTGCAATCAGCTCAAGAACAGTGTTCTGGAATTTAAGCACGGGTTCCCCATAGTTTTTTTGCGTGCAATCTTTTAGTGCAAACGCATACAGCCTTTTTTACAGGTCTGTCTTTAGAGAACGTCTATTATAGTTACTTGTATGTATTATAGAAGTGCGCAGAATTTATCGAAATCTTGGTTGCTTTTTTATGTACGCTGATTTCATCAGCTCGGAAACTGTCGATAGCATTCTTCAGCTATCTGCCGTAGCTGGTCTCGGGATATCTCGCCACTTACCGCGTAGCCAAGCTCGCCATCGATCCAGTAGAAGGTTTCAACGCCGTCATTTGAGGCGAAGCGGAAGCTTGTGTCCCGGTTTTCAGGGTTCCGACAGACTATGACTGAAAGACGCTTTCCAGCTGCATCTTCATACATGAAAAAGGCACCCGGTTTGCTGTCGACTGGCAACAGACGACCACCAACCAACTGAAAGCCAAACGTGCTTAGGTCGGGGATTTTAAGGTCAGGTATATTAAGCCGCTTTCCAAGCCACGTCGCCAAATGAGCTTCTTCTTCCGAGAAGACTTCAACCGGGTGGCGCACTTCGCTTGCATAGACCAGATAGGCCGCCTGTGCCTGCTGAGGTAATGCTTCGATGCTGGCTATCTGCTGAGGCTGGTCATAAATGCGGGAACCGGCAAAGCCGCCGATGCCGCCAATCGCCAGTGCGGCGAGAATGGACGCCGCAACAGCCCAGCGATAGCGGCGTTCATGTTGTCTGGTTCTCGCACGGATCAGGCTCGCATCGCTATTCTTCTCAATCGCATAGCCGGAGAAGAGCTGTCTGATGCCCTCATTCTGCTTGCGCCATTCATCGACGATTGCTGCCTGTTCAGGGTCATTTTCGAGGATCGCTGCAATGCGCGCGTTTTCCTCACTGGAAAGTTGACCGTCCACAAAGCCATGCAGTTCCGCTTCTGTTATCGGAGAATTGCGTTTTGTCATGGGTTTCTCCGAAGCATTACGATATTTGAGCCGTTCATGTGGTCTGCGAGCCGTTGCCGCGCGCGTGAGAGGCGCGACATTACAGTCCCTACGGGAATATCAAGCATGGTTGCCGCTTCGCCATAACTATATCCTTCAACGACGATCAGCATCAGGACCGAGCGATTATCTTCCGGCAGACTGTTGATGGCTTCTTCAAGCTGTTGCAACTGAAAAGGATCGCTTTCCGTTGAAGGAGAGCTGATGTTTTCAGCAGCATCCAGCGTTTCGTGCCGGGTGCGTATTTTGCTTTTATAGCTGTTGCGATAAAGGTTGGTCATCATCGTGAGTATCCACCCACGCAGATTGAGGCCTCGCCACTGGCCGCGGCGGGACAGCGCTTTGGTCACGCAATCCTGCAAAAGATCTTCGCCTTCGGCATCGGATTTTGCAAGACTGCGCGAATAGCGCCGCATGATCGGCAGAAGGGCCAGAAGCTGGCCCTCGAAACTGTCGGGAGCAGGACGGCTCACATCGGCCTCATGGCTTTGCGACGTGCCAGACTCCATTAACGCCGTCTCCAGTCACGTCGCCGGCTTTTTTGTCCTTCATCCAGTAATAAAGCGGCATTCCGTCTTTTGCCCATTGCTCGCTGCCATCCTTGCGCTTTACCAGTGTATAGGCGCCAGAAGCCTTGTCACCCTTTGCTGCCATAAAAGGCGGCCAGTTCGTGGCACAAGTATCATAGCAATTGGACATGCCTTTGCTATCCTTGTCAAAAGTGTAGAGCGTCATATCTTTGGCACCAGCCAAAACCTGACCTTTGGATGTTTCCATCGTTTTGACCATGGGCGCTGCGAGCACTGAAGTTACCGATACTGCTGCAATAGCCAAAACAGACATAAACGTTGCGGTTCTCATGGTTTGCCTCACATGGGTTCCAATCGCGACATGCGATATGACGTAAGACAATCGCGACACTCATTTTATTCCCGCAGTTCGGAAAAAATATTCATTTGACTGGGTAACGTTTTCATTAGCTGGCACAACATTAGAACATTATTGATTGCTGCCCGATTGTGCACTATATATGTAGCTACTCATATTATAGATAGCTATACAATGTCTCAGTCCAAACTAGAATTAGAAGCCGCATTCACGATGGGCCTTTCAACCGCCGCTCGAAAAATGCGCAATCTTTTTGACTCTCGTGTTCGCGAACGCGGGCTAACGCTTGCGCGTGCTCGCGTATTGCTGCTGCTTGCCGAGCAGCGAGACTGGAACCAGCGCGAACTTGCCGATGCTCTTGAGATTGAGCATCCGTCTGTTGTGCGTCTCCTTGATGGTCTTGAAAAGCAGCAGCTTATCTATCGCGCGGCTGTGGAGGGCGACCGTCGTGCCAAGCGCATTGAACTGACTGAAGAGGCACAGGCTCAGGTCAAGCAACTTCAGGAAATCACACAAGCCATCCGCGCGGAGCTTCTGCAAAAGATTGATCAGAAGTCACTCGAAACAGCGCTTACCGTCCTTCAGGAAATCAATCAGACCGTTGAAGCAACGCTGGCTGATAAAGACAGGTGATGCGCTATGTCCGAGAGAGGCGATGATAAACCGATAGCAGAAAAAGAGCCTGCCGCTCCGACACAGGTTGCAACGCCTGCCGCTCCGCATATGCCGGTTTACATGTCTGCAATCTACATAGCAGCGTCTGTTCTCATGTGGTCGACGCGCGGCCTCAGCATGTATTTCATCTCGGCAAACACGCAGCAGATTCAAGGCTCGCTCGGCGCGACCTTGACCGAAACCTCATGGGTGATTGCCGCCTACATGGCGCCCTATGCGAGCCTCACCATTCTTCTGGTCAAAATCCGAACGCAGTTTGGTCTACGCCGCTTTGCAGAAATCGCGATTGCAATCTTTCTGGTTTCTTCGCTGCTGCATCTGTTGGTCTATGACATCTGGTCAGCGATCCCCATCCGCTTCATCGCCGGTGCCGCCGCCGCGCCTGTTTCGACCATCGGCTTTCTCTATATGCTGGAAGCTTTTCCGCCAGCAAAGAAGATGACCTGGGGGCTTAGCCTCGCGCTCACCTGTTCTGCGGCCGCTGGTCCATTTGCGCGTGTGATCTCGCCAATGTTGTTTGATATCGGACAATGGCAGCAGCTCTATATGGTCGAGATTGGCCTGTCGCTGGCGGCTTTTGCCGTTGTTTATGTACTGCCAATGACACAGGTTCCGCGTGCCAAAGTTCTGCATTGGCTCGATTTTGTGGCCTATGGGCTGATCGCTATCGGCTTTGGTCTTCTGGCTGTCATTCTGGTTCAGGGTAAAAACTATTGGTGGTTTGAAGCGCCATGGATTGGCGTGTGCCTTGCGATATCAATCGCGGCTTTGGCGTGCGCTGCAGCGATAGAACTAAACCGCGAACAACCGCTGATGAATTTGCATTGGCTGTTTTCGCCGGAAATCCTGCGTTTCACACTGATCCTCTTTGTATTCCGCATCGTGCTTGCCGAACAAACAACAGGTGCTGTGGGGTTGTTTCAGGCCTTCGGTTTGCAGGATGGGCAAAGTCAGGGGCTATATCTCATCATCCTCGCCGCATCATTGGCGGGTGGCCTTGTTTGTGGCATGTGGATGAGCCTCGAACGCGTCTCGACCATCTTCGGACTGGCGCTGATTTTCATCGCGATGGGTGCCTATATGGATAGTCACGCCACCAATCTCACGCGTCCGCACAATGCTTATCTTAGTCAGGCGCTGATTGCCTTTGGTGGCGCGTTGTTCCTGCCACCTGCCATGTTGACGGGCATCACGAAGGCGCTCAAACAGGGGCCGACCTATATGACGAGCTTCATCGTCATCTTCCTGTTTACGCAGAATATTGGTGGGCTGATCGGCTCGGCAGTGTTCAGCACCTTCATTGCGATCCGCGAGAAATATCATTCGGCTCATCTGGTCGAACAGCTCGTGATGTCCAATCCGTTGGTAGCACAACGCGTTCAGGCGCTTTCGGGTACTTACTCGAAGGTGCTGGCCGATCAGGGGCTAACCAAGGCTGAAGGGCTGGCTCTGCTCGGGCAACAGGTTACGCGTGAGGCAACAGTGATGGCTTACAATGATGCCTTTCTGGCAATCTCGGTAATCGCTGTCGTCTCGCTTGGCTGTCTGATCGCCTATCGCATTTATGAAAGTATGCAAATCCGTCGTCATCCACAAGTGACGACTGTTCGTTAATCAATGAGTGTTTGAAAATGTCTGTTGGAAAGCAATATATTCGCGGCGGCTTAGCCCTTATCATCGGCCTTGCAGGCGTTCTGATGGTTCTCTGGGCGTGGCAATTGCCGCCCTTCAAGCACAGCATCGAGACGACCGACAATGCTTATGTCCGGGGGCAGGTCACGGTCATAAGCCCGCAGGTTGCGGGCTATGTTACCAAGGTCGATGTAACCGACTATCAAACGGTCAAACAGGGACAGCTTCTGTTTGAAATCGATAGTCGCAGCTATCAACAGAAGCTGGATCAGGCAGAGGCTTCGCTTGCCAGCAAAAAGGCAGCACTGGCCAATTCCGAGCAGAGCCAGCGTTCTGCGGAAGCAACGATCCAGTCGCGGCAGGCACAGATTTCAGGTGCTAATGCAGCGCTGGAAGTGGCGCAGGCCAATGCGAAGCGCGTAGAGGCTTTGCTGCCGCGCGGTGTTACAACGCAAAGCTCGGCTGACACAGCGCATGGTACGTTGTTGCAGGCGCAGGCTTCCGTTGAAGAGGCGCAGGCAGCTCTTGCGGTTGCAAAGCAGGATCTCCAATCCATTATCGTCAATCGAGACAGCTTGAATGCGGATATAGCCAATGCGGAGGCAACAGTAGAACTGGCAAAGATCGACTTACAAAACACCAGGATCTTGGCTCCGCGTGATGGCAAACTCGGCGAGGTTGGCGTGCGGCTCGGGCAATATGTGACGGCAGGCACTCAGCTTGTCTCGCTTGTTCCCAACACCAAATGGGTTGTTGCGAATTTCAAGGAAACCCAGCTTTACGGCATGAAGGTTGGTCAGCCGGTGACGTTCACTGTTGATGCACTTCGCCACGCTGAGTTGAAAGGCCATATCGAGGCGTTTTCACCAGCTGCGGGTTCTGAGTTCAGTGTTATCAAATCCGATAATGCAACTGGCAACTTCACCAAGATCACACAACGTTTATCAGTCCGCATCGCCATCGATGAGGGGCAGCCGGATGCTGATTTGCTTGCACCCGGCATGTCTGTTGTGGTTCGGGTTGATACGGCTGCGAATTAGCGGGCTTTAAAGATCAACCATGGCTGGCATCATTCGGAACGAGGGGCTCTGTCTTTTTCACCTTGTCACGGTGGAAGATGAACAGACCAGCCAGAACAATGATTGCAGCCCCAAAGAGGGTTTGGCGATCCGGTAGATCGTTGAAGAACATCCAACCGAACACGATCGCCCACAGCAATAGCGTATATTGTAGTGGCGCCAATACCGATGCCGGTGCGAGCTTGAGTGCCCGGGTAATCAGCAGATGTGCAAGGCAGGCAACGATACCAAGCAGAAGCAAAGCCAGCAATTCGCCTGTGGTAAACGGCGTCCAATGTCCGATACTCAGAACACCACCAACAACAAGACAGCCCAACGTCTGCCAGGTTACGAGCGTCGCGTCTGGTGTGGAGCGCAGAACACGTCCTAGTACCAGTGTCATCGCGAAGGAAACACTGCCCAGAAGGCCGAAAACGGAAGGCCATGACAGCATCGCAGAAGATGGACGCAGCGCGATGATAACGCCGATAAAACCAATGAAGACAGCAAGCCAGCGCCGCCAGCCGATGCGTTCACCAAGCAGGAAGTGCGAGAGAGCTGCGACGTAGATTGGGCCTGCCATGTAGAAGGTCATCACGTCTGCTAGCGGAAGGAAAGTAACCGCCGCATAGAAAAGGCCTGTATCTGCAGTTGCCAGAACCACGCGCGCCAATTGAAGCGAAGGCTTTTCAACCTGAAATAGGGCGCTTGCCGGCTGGCGCGATAACATCGGGCCGAGCACAAAGAAGGCACCAAACGAGCGGATCAACAAAACTTGACCAACTGAGAAACTGGCTACAAGCCATTTGCCCATGGCGTCGTTTAACGCGAACATGAAATCGCCAAGCAGCATCAGAAGGATGCCGGCCAATACAGCGTTGCCGCCCACGGCAAGTGCCGCTTTCTTATTCATAATTTCTGGGTGCCCCGACCACTGGTTCAACGCGTTCTCGTGCGCAAATCCATTGCTGAAGTTTGCCGGATAATCTCGCTGCATGTTTGAATAGAATCTGCTTACTCCTCGCTTCATGCCTTTGCAAGATGCTCGGTGGCCTACGTACATCAGAACAAGCCTTCTCAAGTCACTCGTCCTGAGCTATAGCGGCTTCGCTTCACTGTGAGGTCATCATGGATTCTGGAAACGCTGAGTCGAAACCGATTTTCGGGATCGCGCTTGCCTCTGCAGGTTATGCCTGCTTCGCCTTGCAAGATGCCATTGTTAAATGGCTGGTTGCAGATTATGCGGTTCCGCAAATTCTATTCATGCGAAGCCTCGTGATTGTAGTCATTACCGGTGGGCTTGCGTGGCGGCTTCGCCATCCCTCAATTTTCAAGAGCAAGTATCGCGGCACACTCGTACTGCGCGCTGGTCTGATGCTCTTGGCTTGGCTTCTGTTCTATAATGCCGCCCGCCATCTTGGCCTTGCCGAGCTCACAACACTTTACTTCTCAGCGCCGATCATGGTGATGTTTCTGTCGATCTTTATTCTCAAGGAGAAGATCGGGGCAGGGCGCTGGGTCGCGTGTATGGGCGGCTTCGTCGGTGTGTTGATTGCGGCCAACCCAACCCATACTCCAAACCTGATACCCGCTATTATGTGCGTGATTGCAGGCTTTTGCTGGGCTCTGAGCACGATTTTGATCCGCCTCGTTAGTCGGACCGAAACGACTTTGACCCAGATGTGGGCCACAAGCCTTCTTTTTGGTATTGCCTGCGCTGTGTCCTTCCCTTGGGTGTGGAAGACGCCTGACGCATCGGCATGGGTATTGATGATTGGCCTTGGCCTTGTTGCAACGATTGGACAATATCTTCTTTATGAAGGTTTTCGTCACGCACCCGCCTCTGCGCTCGCGCCGACAGAATTTACTGGCCTCATTTGGGCGTTCCTCTATGGTTACGCGATATGGGCGGAAATCCCGGCTTCAAATGTCGCTTTCGGTGCTGTGCTGATTGTTTGTTCGAGCCTTGTTTTGGTTGCCTGGGAGAAGAGCACGGCACGAGCACGGGCAGTACAACCTGGTTGAGTGTTGCGATCTCTGATCTGCTTTCGAGTTGATATTTAAAGAGGAATGCTTTTCGGTTGTGAAAGTTTGATGTATCGACGGGCATCACTGGAGACCGAAATGCTAACCACATCTTCTCAAGATTCGGTATTGAGACAGCGCTTTGAAAAGCACCGTTCGGAGCTGACACGCTCCGAGCTCGCGGTCATCGAGTATCTTTTGTCGATGCCCGTTGAAGAAATGATCTTTCAGAATGCTGAGGACATAGCTGCAAAGAGCGGAACCAGTGACGCGACGGTAATTCGTGCGGCACGTCGGCTGGGTTTCAGCGGTCTGCCGGAGCTCAAGCGGCTTTGCAGCCGTCCCATAGCAAAGGCACAGCCAACGACTGAAAGGCTTTCCCAACGGTTTCGCGCAACTGGCGATGACCTCTCGGTCGTCAAAAAGCGGGTTTTTGAAACAGCCCGCGAAATTGTAACCTCCACTGAAGAAAAGCTCGAAGCGGATGCCCTTGCGCAAGCTATGCAAGTGCTCGAACAGGCTGACACCATTTGGTGCATCGGCATTGGCCGCTCCGAAGTTGAAGCGAAACACTGTTCCATCGCGTTGAGCCGCGTCGGGCTGCGAACAAGGTTTAGCGGTGAAGCTGGTTTTTCGCTCGCCAACGAGCTCATTGATCTGCGCTCGGGCGATGTCATTGTGCTTTTTCATGCAGCGCGCGAGACCAAAGAATTTAAACTCATTCTTGATCAGTTTGCGGCCATTGGCTGCCACGTTATACTCGTATGCGGCGCGCAGCTTAGGGATGCCTATCAGGATAAAGTGGCGGTAGTTTTGTGCTGTGTCGGCTCTGCGACAGGACTTGCCAGCTGGACGGTCGGTGCCATTGTCGTTTCTGAGACTCTGGCTTACAGCATCGCAACAAAAAATCAGCAACGCGCCCTCGATACAAAAAAGAAGCTCGCTGATTTCAGAAACCGCCTAGCGTAGTTGATCGGACTCGTTGTGCTTGATGACTAAAAAACCTTTTAGTATCATATAATTATAATGGCCATGCTCTCCGTATCTCTTTCTTCAAAAATAGAAATTCGATCCTGATCGAAAAAAGATGAGGGTTATGGTAATGTTTATTGAAATTCTCACTTCAGTAATGTAGTAGTCACAACATTGCCGCAATCGGCGGTGACCCAATTTCTGTTTTTGAGGCGCAGCAGATGAAATCCATTCCTGAGATATTGTTCTGACAATAGGTCATGACGGCAGGGTCGCCTTCATCTGACCTGCACCGCTTTCTGTCTTCCTTTCCGAGCACAATGCCAAAATGCGAAATGACATTTTCGCAGCGGCTCAGTGCAACTTTTTTCCGCCCTGAGGAACTTCCATGGTTCGCCATCGCATTATCGCCACGTCCGCTCTGCTGGCTTCCGTCGCCATCCTGCCTTTTCATGCTTTCGCTCAGGATGCTGAGAGCAGCCAGAAAATTGATGCTGATCGTGGAATTGTCCTGGACGCGATTACCGTTGTGGGCAACTGGCTTGATGCGCCCAATAAGGAAAAGATGCTCAAGCATCCCGGCGCACGAACAATCGTGGATCGCAAGGAGTTCGAGGAACGCGGCGCGCAGGATATTCGCGACGCGCTTAATCAAATTCCAGGCGTACAAGTGCAGGAAAGCAATGGCACCGGCGGCAGCGATGTTTCTTTGAACCTCGGTGTTCGCGGTCTGACATCCCGCCTGTCGCCACGTTCGACGGTACTGATGGACGGTATTCCTCTGTCTTACGCACCCTACGGGCAGCCGCAGTTGTCTCTGTTTCCGCTGACTTTAGGCAATGTGGAAACCATCGACGTGGTTCGTGGCGCAGGGTCGGTGCGGTATGGTCCGCAAAATGTGGGCGGCATCATCAATTTTGCTACCCACCCAATTCCTGAAGATTTCACAGCACGTTTCTCGGCGGGTGTTGAAATGAATGGCGGCACCAAAGCAACGCCTAGTGCGCTTATCGGTGGCACGAATGCTGACGGTTTTGGCGCAGCGCTTCTGTATTCAGGCATTCATGGCACTGGTTATCGCGACAGCAATGATCGGACTGATATTGATGACCTTATCCTGAAGGGCAAGTACGAACTCTCGGATACGGATACATTAAGCGTTCAGTACCATCACTATACCGGCAAAGGTAAAATGCCGGGTGGGCTTACAACCGCTGAATTTGCAGAGGATCCGTTCCAGTCCACGCGCCGCTACGACGAATTCACTGGGCGACGTAACGATATTTCGCTGCGTTATCAGCACAATGACGGTGTCAACAATCTGGAAATTCTTGGCTATTACGTCAGCTCATTCCGAGGCAGCCATGTCGAACAGCAGGGCACCGGGGCGAATGCAGGACGCTATCGTCTGACATCGGCACCGCGTGATTATTCCTATTACGGTATCGAGCCGCGCTATTCGCGTGTGATTGAGATGGGACAAACCACCCATGAAGTCACTGTAGGCTATCGGTATCTTTCGGAAGAAAGTTCGGAGGTTGCGGCGAGAACGGCATTCTATAACCGTGCCTCGGGCGTTAATCCTTATGCGCTTCCGATGAACACCTATCAGACGAGCGATGGCGGAACGACTGCTCATGCCGTCTATATCGATGACAAGATTCAGTATGGAAACTGGACGATTACACCGGGTGTTCGTTATGAAATAATCAACACCAACAACACAGTAACCGATTTCAGTAATGGTGCAGTGACTGGGCAGAAATCACCGGAACTGGATGCAAAAGAAGCCCTGCCGACCATTTCTGTTGCTTATCAGGTCAATGATGTCTGGAGTGTTTTTGCCAATGCGGGTGTATCGTTTGGCCCGCAACAATATAGCCACCTCGCTTCGACGACCGAAGGTCTTCAGCCTGAGAAAGCGAAGACCTATGAAGTTGGCACGCACTATGAGGGCGACAGCCTGAGTGCTGAGTTCACGGCTTTCTATATCGATTTCGACAAGGAGCTTTATCTGGGGCGCACGATTGTCGGTGAAGGCATCTGGACCAATCTCGGCGCAACTGAACATAAGGGCATTGAAAGCGGCCGCTCGGTACGATCTTGGTGGGGTATCACAAGCGCTGGAAGGCTTGTCCATCTATGGCAATTATACCTATACGCAGGCGACCTACAGCGCTGGAGCGTTCAAGGGGAAGGATTTGCCGTTCTACTCACGCCACACGGGAATGATCGGTGCGAGCTATCGTTATGCTGATTGGTTGTTCAATGCCGATGTTACAGCACAGTCCAAGCAGCGTTCGCCGGGTAATGCCACCGATGGCGCGACCTATGTGACAGAAGAGGACGCGACCGGCCGTCTGGGTGACATTCCCGGTTATGGGCTCGTTAATCTTCGGGTTGCTTATCAGCCTGAAGACATGAAGTACGCCCCTAAATTTGCCTTCGGTGTTAAAAACCTGTTTGACAAAGAGTATTTCACGAGAGCGACCGATAACAATGGCGGCAAATTTGTTGGCCAGCCACGGACGTTCTTTGTGAATGCATCGGTCACGTTTTAAGAGCATACATTGCTACGCTGGGATTTCCCCCGGCGTAGCCAGCTACTGTGAGAGCTTTTCTCGGGCGCGCCGGGTAATGGCTCAAAACTTCGGATGAGTACATGGCAGGCATCAACCGACGCGAATTCAATTTAGCGTTCATGAGCATGATCGTAGCGCAGGCCTGTGCGGCGTCTGTACCGGCATTGGCAAGTGACGACATTCGCTCAATAAAACATGAACTTGGAACAACTGAGATTACGGGCAAGCCAACGCGTGTCGTTGCGCTTGAATTTTCGTTTTTGCAGACCCTTGATGTATTGGGCGTTGTTCCGGTTGGTATATCGGACGACAATCAATCAGCACGCGTCGAGCAACTGCTTGGCAAGAAGATTGATTATGCGTCTGTCGGTACACGTCTGGAGCCCAATCTTGAGCTGATCAGCACGCTCTCGCCCGATTTGATCATCGCCGATGTGACTAGACATTCTGCCGTTTATCAGCAGTTGAGTTCCATTGCGCCGACCATTGTACTCAATAGTTGGGAAGGTGACTACGACACCATCAAGTCTTCGGTTATTACAATTGCCGAAGCGCTCGGTGAGCGCGCGAAAGGTGATGAAGCTATTGCACGACATTCAGAAGTTATGTCGAAAATTATTGCTCGGATTCCGGCCACTGAACAGCGACGTATCCTGCTTGCAGTGGCGACACCGGATTCGCTTAGTCTACACACATCTTCTTCGTTCACGGGTTCCGTTTTCAAAGCGATGGGACTAACGCCTGCCATACAGTCGGGTAAGCCTGTAGAGAGTGGTGCAAATCTTGAGCGCCTGATTGCCGTAAGCACAGAGATTCTACTCATTGGTGTCGATTCCGGCGGCACGATTGTCGATCAGTGGAAAGATAACACTGCATGGAACAATATTCCTGCCGTTCAAAACCATATGGCGTTTGAAATAGACCGTACGCAGTTTGTACGTTTCCGCGGGCTGAAAATCGCAGAATTGCTCGCTCAGGAAGTGCTTTCAAAAGTCTATGGCGGAAAGTAAGTAGCTGTGACAGTGGAGGCCGGGCATAAGCAGACGTCAGGTTTGATCAACCCTGTTCTTTTGGGCGCGATCCTGCTGGCTGTCTTTTGTGTGGTGCTTCTGGCAAGCATTGCCTTTGGCGTGTCTGATCTTTCTATCGGTCGTGCGTTACAACTCCTGTTTCAACCAGATGGCTCGGCACAAAGCGCGCTTGTGTGGGATATACGTTTGCCGCGTGCCGTGCTCGCAACGCTGGTCGGCGCTAACCTCGCGGTTGCGGGTGTGCTGATCCAGACGCTGACCCGTAATCCGCTGGCCTCACCACAAACATTCGGCATCAATGCCGGCGCATCACTTGCAATCGTGATCTGCCTTATCGCTTTTCCGTCATTTCGTGGTGTTGGAACTGTCTGGCCTGCTTTTTTTGGCGCGGCAATCGTCGGTTTTGCGATGTGGATGCTGGCGATCTCCGGACGCATGAGCGATATAAAACTGGCTCTTGCCGGTATTTCGATCCAGCTCGTCCTCTCTGCGCTGGTTCAGGCGATTTTGATTGCCAACAACTCCGCGCAGGACATCATCTATTGGCTTGCCGGTTCGCTCAACGCGGCCCAATGGGCAAAGGTTTGGATTATTCTGCCATTCTCGCTATTGGGCGGATGCATTGCGCTTCTTGGTTCACGGCATTTTGCCATTCTGGCGCTCGATCAGAATACGGGTGCTTCACTTGGGCAAAATGCTCAGCGTGTAGGTGGTGTTGCTGCGCTACTTATCGTCATTCTGGCCGGTTCCGCAGTGGCCGTCAGTGGACCAATCGGTTTCGTCGGATTGCTTGTACCTCATGCTATGCGGCGTTTGGTCGGCGCAGATCAGACGAGTGTCATTGCCCTTTCAGCCATTGCTGGACCGTTGTTGTTGAATGCTTCTGATTTGCTAGGGCGTGTTCTCGCTTTTCCAGCCGAAGTGCCGGTTGGTATTGTGACGGCACTGATTGGCGCCCCTGCTTTTCTGTTCATTCTTTATGGCAGGCGGCTTAAATGAAGACGTCTGCCGAACATCAGGCTAACCGAAGCGCATTTGTAGCATGCAGCTTTATTTTTGCGCTGCTTGTCGCGATTTCCATTCTTAGTATCATGGTTGGCGCGGTGCGTTTGAGCCTGTCCGACATCATAACCGCAATCAGCGGCGGCAAAAACGCTTTCATCGTCATGCAATACCGCCTGCCGCGCCTCGGCGTCAGTATATTGGCCGGAGGTGCATTCGGATTGGCAGGGGCTTTCCTGCAGGGTGCATTGCGTAATCCACTCGCTTCGCCCGATGTCGTTGGCATTACGAAATGGGCCGGTCTTGGCGCATTTTGTGCTGCGATGTTGGCGCCAGCTGCCTGGAGTGTTTGGGCCATTCCGCTCGGTGTTGTTTTAGGTGCCTTGCTGGGTGCCGCGACACTGTTTCTGATTGCACGACAGTTCGGTGGAAGCATTACAGCACTGGTTCTGACAGGTGTTGCGGCAGGCATGATGGCGCACGCATTAATGCAATATATGATGGTCTTGTTTCCGACACGCGCTGATCAGTCCATGATCTGGCTTGCAGGTAGTGTCTATGGACGAACGCTGAATGATGTCGTCATCCTGGCGGTCTGGCTTTTTGCCTGCCTGCCATTGGTGGTCCTTGCTTCGAGCAAGCTTGACGCCAGCGGCTTTGGCGACGACACGTTGAACAGCATCGGATTGCCGCCTGCCATTTTACGGGGCGGGCTCGTTCTCACATCCGTATTGCTTTCCGCCGGTGCGGTTGCGGCTGTCGGCAGTATGGGATTTCTCGGTCTGTTGGCGCCGCATATTAGCCGCTTGATGGTTGGTTCTCGCAGTCGCTATTTGGTTCCGGCAAGCGCTTTGGTGGGAGCCTTGGCGCTTTGTCTTGCGGATTTGATCGGGCGCGTGATTGCACTACCCAATGAGATACCCGCAGGCATCATTGCTGCAGTTGTCGGCGGGCCGTATCTCGTTTTTCTCCTTTTCAAGGAAGCAGGTTGAAATGGCTGATATCCATCCTTCTCGCCTATATGCCCGCAACATCACGGTTGGCTATGCACAAGCCGAAGTTCTGAAGGATGTTGATGTAACTATTCCTAACGGCCAGATCACGGCTGTTGTCGGTGCTAATGGTTGCGGAAAATCCACCTTATTACGTGCACTCGCGCGCCTTATTCAGCCGACAGAAGGTACCATTCATCTAGGTGGAAAACCTATTGCGTCGATGACGAGCAAATCTGTAGCACAACAACTCGCTTTTCTGCCACAAAACCCTGTTTCGCCTGATGGCTTGACCGTGCGGCAACTGTGCCGGTTTGGGCGCCATCCGCATAAAGGCTTTCTATCGCCTCTCACGAAAGACGATGACAAGCTGGTTGAGCAGGCACTGGCAGCAACGGGATTGATCGATTTTGCGGAGCGCCAGCTTGATCAGCTTTCAGGCGGTCAGCGGCAGCGAGCATGGATTGCCATGGCGTTGGTTCAGGAAACGCCACTACTGTTGCTGGATGAGCCGACGACCTATCTTGATATTGCTCACCAGCTTGAAGTTCTTGAGCTTTTAAAAAAGCTTAATCAGGAGCGTGGACGTACCATCGTCATGGTTGTGCACGATCTTAATCACGCCGCTCTATATGCGCATCATCTGATCGCGATCAGCGAGGGCCGCGTTTATGCTTCGGGTTCACCAGCGCAGCTTTTGACACCGAAACTGGTGAAGGACGTGTTTGGGATTGAGGCGCTGGTCGTGCCACACCCGCTCTATGAAACCCCATATTGCTTTCCAATCGCGGCTCGATAAGCGGCTGCGACTAACATTTGGCGGCTCTAGCTGTCTGTCTGCGTATGTTTAAAGCGACACCTGTTCCCACTTTTATCGGGATAGTTTAATGTGTCCTATAATAAGCCTATATTACATAAAAGAGACATTTCATCTCATTGAGGCATACTGAATGCAAACAATAGCTTTTGTGGTCTTCGACGGATTTTCATCAATGGCTCTGGCCGCGCAGCCGGTTTTCGAGGCAGCCAACTCGATTTTGGGTGAGGAAAAGTATCACGCGGCTGTCTTCTCAGAGCATGGCGGCCTTGTCAGCTCGTCTGGTGGTCTTTCGATCATGACCGCTCCTTTGGAAGACAATAAGTTTGATACGGTGATCATCGCTGGTGGTACGACGGCTTTTGAGGACGCTTCCGAAGGGCTGATCCGCTTTGTGCGCAGCAGTTTTGAATCGTCGCGTCGTGTCGCTTCCATCTGCACTGGCGCTTTTGTTCTGGCACAGGCAGGACTTTTAGATGGCCGAAAGGTGACGACCCATTGGGCTTGTGCGCGCAGCCTGAAAGAACGTTTCCCAACCGTCATTCTGGATGAAGACCGCATCTTTGTGAAAGACGACAAAGTCTGGACATCAGCGGGTATGACTGCCGGCATCGATCTGGCACTTGCAATGGTAGAGGAAGATCATGGCCCAGATGTTGCCCGCCGCGTTGCGCAGGCTCTTGTGATGTACCACAGGCGTGCTGGCGGTCAGTCGCAGCATTCTGCTCTGCTTGATATGGGCGCAAAGTCGGATCGTATCCAAACAGCCCTTACATATGCACGCGCAAATCTCTCGCGGGCTTTAACGGTTGAAGATTTGGCTGAGGTTGCAAGGCTTAGTCCGCGTCAGTTCAGCCGCGCCTTCAAAGCGGAAACCGGACATTCTCCCGCGAAGGCAGTTGAAAATCTTCGCCTTGAAGCCGCGCGTCTTATGATGGAGCAAAGCCGACACAGCATTGATGAGATCGCCGGGCAAACCGGTTTCCTTGACCGGCGGCGGATGCGTGAAGCTTTTCTTCGTGGCTTCGGCCAGCCACCTCAGGTCATCCGTCGTAATGCGCGGCAAGGGGCGATCTAGTCGCACTCTTTGCAGAACAGAAGATGTCCTAATTACGTAATATATACGTCATTTGAGACGTGAGGCATCTGGCTTATTTTTCAGATATCGGGTCGTTCCGACCATCTGGAGAACTAGAATGTCTGCGAATTCATTAGGTAAAGCCCTCATAACTGGTGCCTCAACTGGCATCGGTGCTGTCTATGCCGATCGTCTTGCCAAACAAGGCTACGACCTCATCCTCGTGGCGCGAAGTGCGGATAAACTCGAAGCTCTTTCGAATAAACTCATCGCTGCGACAGGGCGATCAGTTGAAGCGCTTCCAGCGGATCTGACGAACGCTCATGATGTCCGCGCCGTGGAAGATGTACTTAAATCTGACGAGAATATCAGTCTTTTGATCAACAATGCTGGCGCGGGTGGCGTGAAGCCGCTGCTCGATAGCGATGTGGACGATATGGAGAAGATGATTACGCTCAATATCACCGCACTGACACGGCTGACTTATGCCGCCGTACCTGGGTTTATCGCGCGGGGGCGTGGGACAATCATCAACATCGCGTCAGTTGTTGCGATAGCACCAGAGCTATTGAATGGCGTCTATGGTAGCTCGAAATCGTATGTTCTGAGCTTCAGCCACTCCCTCAACCATGAGCTGGCAGACAAGGGTATTCGTGTTCAAGCAGTTCTACCGGGCGCGACGGCCACCGACTTCTGGAGCATTGCTGGTAAACCAGTGGAAGAGCTGCCGCAAAGCATTGTGATGTCAACGGATGATATGGTCGATGCCGCACTTGCTGGTCTCAAAAATGGTGAGCGCGTTACCATTCCAGGGCTGCATGATGTTGAGAAATGGACAGGTTTTGAAGCTGCGCGCGGTGAACTCTCCACGTTGTTTGGCAATTCAAAGCCAGCTGCGCGATACCTTTAAACATACTCCGAAAACTGTGATGCTGGGCGAGAAATCGCCCAGCACATTCACCAAATTAGGTGATCGCATATCGTGATATGAAATATCATTCATGCACGATAAGCTGGAACCAGGTGTCGAGAAAACGACTGCGTTTTAATCCGTCGAGATAAACCAGAAGCTCCGGTCCAAGCTCGACAGGTTGCAGTGATGCAACGTCCGAGGGACTCGTTTCTGATACAAGACCAGTTTCTTGAAGGATCGCCTGACCGTTAGAAGACAGAAGAAATGTGATCGCCTGCTCGGCGATGTTTGCGTGTTTGCTTCGATCCGGGATGAGTGCGGTCCAGGGCAGGGCGACAACGTAATCCTGTGGTACGATGACTGCAAAATCCCGGGCGTCATATTGCCATTTGCTTACGTCTGACAACGGCACGTTATAAGCAAGATCGATTTTGCCAGCCGATAACGCCTGTAACAGCTCCTCACTTGTATCAAAAATACGCGCTTGTGACGCGCCGAAAGCGCGGACGATACGCCAGAACAGCGGCGATCGGATCGAATCCTGAGCCGCCAGTGTGTAACTGACATTATCAATGCCAATATTGACGACCCCGACACGCCGTTGAAACCGCGTTGCGTTTTGCTCCAGCAATCGTGCGAGTTCGATGCGTGTCGTTGGTAGTTCATTGTCGAGCGCACGGCGTTTGACAACACTCACCGCTGGATCGAAACCGATGCTGAACAATTCGCTGCGCCAGTGAGCTTGTGGTGCTAATCCGGCATTGCGGACAATTCCATTTCTTGGCTGCGCGCCGCCTTCGTTGGCTATGAGTACTGCAAGATCGGGTGTCGAGAGGATAACGAGATCGGCGGCACTCGCTTCTTCGGCACCAGCTAGAAGCCGCGAGGTCCATTCGCCCGGTCTGATCTGTCGATAAGCGATATTGACGCTAGGCAACTGACGGGACAGACCAGCTTGTACGGGGGCTATGGTTTCGGGTGCGATGTCACCGACAATCTGAAACTCGGGCTTTGATGCCGGGTCATCTTGCGCATGCGTGTTATGCCATGAAGGAACAATCAATATCAGAACGGCACAGAATTGCAGGATGATGCGTTTCATGTGCGCTGCTCTGGTGTCGTTGCGGGCAATTTCACCAGCACGCTTGTTCCACCACCTTCGCGGTCACGCAGTTCGATCTGGCCGCCTAATGCCTCCGCAACCATTTTTGCTATCGACAAACCAAGGCCGGAACCGGGCTTTGACTGGTCCACTCGGACAAAGCGCTCGAAAACACGGTCTTTCATGTCGGTCGCAAGCCCAGCGCCTCTGTCATGAACGCCAAGCGTGATCGTAGCTCCATTCTGGCTAAGGCTGATTGTAACAGGGCCGGGTGCATGAACGAGTGCGTTTTCGACGATATTGCGGATCATTTCTCTGAGGCTGATGGTTTCGCCACTCACATAGAGCGGCTCATCAGGCACATCAAAGCTGATGGTTTGTTGTAGATCAGAATAACTGCCTTCAGCGCGCAGTCTCCGGACTGCTTCCTGTGTAATCTGCCGCAGATCGAGCGTTTCGAGCTTTCGCGACTGAATACTGTGCAGTGTCGTCGCTTCAGACAGAAGCTGATTTGCGAGAAGGCTTGCGCTTATGGAATTGGCATGGACACGGGCAAGGATTTCCTTTTGCCGGTTTGGATCAGTTTCTTCGAGCGACAGTTCGGTCAGCGCACGCAAGGCCGTGAGTGGCGTGCGCATCTGATGCGCTGCATCGGCAGTGACCAGCTTCAATCCGGCAAGCACATTGTTCAGACGTCCCATGAAGTCATTGAGTGCTGCGACAAGCGCGCTGACTTCCTTAGGGATTGGACCGGCCAGCGGATTGAGATCGGATGAGGAACGCTGGCGCAGATCAGATTCAACCGTCCGCAGCGGTCTGAATGCAAATCTGATTGCGACCCAGATAAGCACCAGTGCGAGCAAAGCCACTCCAAGCGCAGGCAAGAGAGTGTTGAGGCTTAGTTGCAAGGTCAGCTGTCTCCGTGCTTCGCGCGTTTCCCCAACCAGGACATCGACCCAGCCGCCGCCTTTTGCGTCGCTGTGATAGCGTGCGACAGCAGCAATTCGTACTTTTTCCCCACGATAAATGCTGTCGCTGAGGCGAACACGGCTATTATTGCCATGCGGAATTTCTAGCCCGAGAATGGGCGAACCAGTCAGGAGGCTGCCATCAGGTGCGACGACACGATAGAAAATGCGATTGAGCCGTGAGGTGCCCAGAATGGAAAAGGCCGAGTGTGGGAGATCGACGCTGAGCGATCCATCCTGCAGAGTTATCGTGTCTGCGATGGATAGGGCGGCAGCACCAAGAACACGATCAAACGCTTCATCAGCTGCACGATGCGCATACCAGCGGCCAAGAAAGAAGAGCAGAACGGTGACAGCAAGCAGCGTCAATCCACTGCCCACCAGAATGCGGCGCTGGATTGAATATTCCCTGTTTGCGGCTCCTTTGACCATCAGAGTTGCGGCGCTTTAAGCCTGAGCAGATAGCCCACGCCGCGTTGTGTAACGATCTCAACTGTGCTGTTCTCGAGCTTCTTCCGCACGCGTGAAACCAGCAGTTCGATAGCATTGGGTGTGCCGGTATCTTCATGCCCAAACAGTTTCAGAACCAGCATATCTTTTGGGACCGTGACATTGAAACGGGTGGCAAGCATTTCCAGAACGTCGAATTCGCGCCGCCCGAAATCCAGTGGCTCGTCACCCTGCATCACTGATCTTTGTGTCAGGTTGATCGATAGTTCGCCGATCCGCAAAACCGGCTGCGCCACGCCCATATGCCGTCTTGCGACAGCTCTGATACGGGCAACAAGCTCCCTGAGATCGAAGGGTTTGACTAGATAGTCATCAGCGCCAAGCTCGAGAAGGTCGATCTTGTCGGCAATCTGATTGCGAGCGGTGATTACCAATACCGGACACGACAAGGATTGTTCGCGCATACTGCGCAGGATGGCAAAACCGTCACGTCCCGGAAGGTTGATGTCGAGTACGACCAGATCAAAGGAGCCATTTACAGCCAGATCTTCCCCCTGCACGCCATCATAGACAGTCGTGACAGAGTGGCCTTCCTTTTCAAGCTTTGAAGCAATAGCAAACGCAATATCGATTGTGTCTTCTACAAGAAGGATACGCATGTTGTGTTCGACGATTCTACTCAAGGTTTTCGGGACGACAGGATTCTGACAGTTAGAATTGCTAGTATCTGGGACAATACTGGATGAGGCTGCGGCGCTTGTATCATAGCAAGTGTCCAGGGAGGAAAAAATGTTCTGGCGCGGGTTGGCATGTCGTATCGGCATGACCTTGTTTGGGCTTCAGCTGTGCATCGCTTATGCGAATGCCGCTGATGCGGCTTGCGCTTATCGCGGTGCGCTGGATGAGCGTTATTGCGACGAGAACCGCGACCTTGTCGCAGATACTCCCAAAGACGCTTCCCAGTGGCGTGATCCGCAAACACTCGTATGGGCTTATTCGCCCATCGAAGATCCGGCGGTTTATGCGCGGCTTTTCAAGCCGTTCACCCAGCATCTTGAGGCCTGCCTTGGACGGCAGATCGTTTATTATCCGATTCAGTCCAGTGCCGATGAAGTTGAGGCGATGCGTTCAGGACGTCTGCATTTTGCGGGCTTCTCGACAGGGCCGACAATTGAGGCGGTCAATCGCGCAGGTGCTGTTCCTTTTGCCGCCAAAGGCACTGGCGATCAGATGCGCGGCTATCGGCTGGTGGCGGTCGTGCGCGCGGAATCGCCCTATGAAAAATTGGGTGATCTTAAAGGGCATCGCGTCGCCCATGCGTCATTGTTCTCAAATTCTGGCAATGTCGCGCCACGCGCTCTCTTTCCAAAAGAAGGCCTCACGCCGGGGCAGGACTATGCGCCTATCATGTCGGGCGGACACGATAAATCGATCCTCGGTGTTGTCGCCGGTGATTACGATATGGCGGCGGTTGCCTCCGATGTGCTTGAACGCATGATTGAGCGGGGGCTTGTGAAGCGTGATGCCGTTCGTCTGATCTATCAGAGCGATCTGTTTCCGACCTCTTCATTTGCTTATGCTCACAATCTTGCGCCGTCGCTCGTGGCGGAGATGAAGCGCTGCTTCTTCAATTTCACATTCACGCCTGAAATGAGAGCCGAGTTTCAGGGCGACGATCACTTCATTCCCATAGATTACGCAGCCGCGTGGTCCGTGGTGCGCGAGGTGAGCGAGAAGGCTGGCGCACCGCCTCCATAATTCGCTTCATAGCAAGCGATCAATTCGCATGGCATTTCTCTGAGTGCCAGCTCCCGCAGCAAGCCAGAACACAGTCAACTGCAACCCGATTGGGTTTCGGTCGGAGTCTCTTCGGCTCAAAGTGGATAAAATAATGAGTTTTTACAAGCAACTAACCTACAAATATAAGGTCTATAATGCAGACCCCACGACACTGATCGGGGTTATGCTGGCAATCGTCTTTGCCTATCTGATTGCAGCGCCAATCGTGCTGCTTTTGTCAGATGCAGTGATTGTCCAATTTGCTGATCGGGCACGCTCGGGCCAGCAGATTGGAGAATTGACCTTTTATTATCTCAACCGTGCGTTCTTCTCGGCGATTTCGACAGATGTGTTCTGGCGTCCGCTTTGGAACACAGCAATCATCGCACTTGGTTCGATTGCCTTTGCGCTTGTCACGGGCATTCCGCTGGCATGGCTTTTAAGCCGCACAAATTTGCCGGGCAAGAAGTGGTTCTCGACAGCATTGATCGTTCCTTACATGCTGCCTTCGTGGACCTTCGCACTGGCTTGGCTGACCCTGTTTAAAAACCGCACCACCGGTGGTCAGCCAAGCTGGATGGAAGCTTTGGGCTTCTCGCCACCTGATTGGCTTGCTTACGGCATGTTGCCAATCACGCTCATTCTGGCCATGCACTATACGCCATTCGTGATACTGCTTTTCGGCAATGCGTTGCGGCAGTTTGATTCCACGCTTGAAGATTCAGCCCGTGTCATGGGCGCAGGCAAATTGCTGATCGCGCGCCGTATCATTCTTCCATTGATGCTGCCCTCGCTTGTGTCGGCTTCAACGCTGATCTTCGCCAAATGCCTCGGCGACTTTGGTGTCGCCTATATTCTTGGCGTGCCGGTTGGTTTTGACGTTCTGGCGACGTCTCTTTTCCGCGCGATTTCGACCAGCCAGGCAGGCATGAGTGCCGTTCTTGCGGCGACCATTGTCGTGCTTGGTAGCATATCAATCTTCCTCGATATGTATCTGCTCAAGGAAGCGCGCCGTTTCGTCACTATTGGCAATAAGGGTTCTATGAACCGCGAGACAGACCTCGGTCGTTTCCGTGTGCCTGCATTCAGCTTCGCCGCACTCATGTTCGTTGTCAGCGCGTTCATTCCGCTGATGGCGCTTCTGCTGACGACGGTTATGCGCGTGCCGGGCGTTTTCACGCTGGATAATTTCACGCTGGATTTCTGGATCGGCACCGATCTTAACACCACTGCAATGAGCAATGGCATCCTCCTGACAGGCGAGTTCTGGAAAGCGACCTGGAACACGTTGTGGATCGTCGGCTCGGCTGCATTGGGTGCAGGTCTGCTTGGTCTTCTGGTCGGCTATGTCGTGGCTCGTACGCCTGTTTCGCTTGTTGGCACGTTTCTGCGTCAGGTGACATTCCTGCCTTATCTGGTTCCGGGCATTGCCTTTGCTGCGGCCTATCTCACGATGTTTGCAGTGCAGCGTGGTCCGCTTCCGGCCCTTTACGGAACGCCGATCCTGCTGGTTCTCGCGATCCTTGCTGATCAGATGCCGTTCGCATCGCGCGCGGGTATCTCTGCAATGATGCAACTTGGCAAAGCGCCTGAAGAAGCGGCCCAAATCGTCGGTGCCGGTTTCTGGCGTCGTCTGGTTTCGATTGTCGCGCCGATCCAGAAAGGCTCTCTGGTTTCAGGTATTCTGCTGCCGTTTATCTCTGGCATCAAAGGCTTGAGCCTCGTCGTCGTGCTGGCTGTGCCGGGCATGGATGTTCTCACCACCTATGCATTGCGCCTCGTCGATTACAGCTATAGCCAGGCCGCAAATGCAGTCGTTTTGATGATCTGCGTCATCGCCTTTGGCGGCACGGTCATTGTTCAAAAACTCACCAACAGCAAATTGTCTGACGGATTGGGAGGCAAATAATGTCGAGCATTACTATTCGCGATGTCAGAAAGAGCTACGGCAAAGCCGCCCGCGCCGCAGTTGAAAAGCTTTCACTCGAAATTCCAAAGTCGGAGTTTCTCTGCCTGCTTGGACCTTCGGGCTGCGGCAAGACGACGACGCTCCGCATGATTGCGGGTCTTGAATATCCAACCGAAGGTCAGATCCTCGTCGATGGTCAGAAGATCGTGTCGGTTGATGACGGCATTTATGTACCACCAGAAAAGCGTGGCATGGGGCTGGTGTTCCAGAACTATGCCCTTTGGCCACATATGACGGTCGAACAGAATGTCGAGTTCGGCTTGAAGTTGCATAAGGTCGCCAAGGCTGAGCGTCAGCGTATTATAGATGACGTTCTGCAGAAGCTTGGCATCGAGCGTTATCGCGACCGTTTGCCAGCACAGATGTCTGGCGGTCAGCAGCAGCGCGTAGCGCTTGCGCGTATGCTGGCGCTTAAGCCCGATATTATTCTGCTCGATGAACCACTTTCCAATCTCGATGCGAAACTGCGTCTCGAAATGCGCGCGGAACTCAAGCGTATTCATCAGGAAATGGGGTCGACGGTCGTATTCGTAACCCACGACCAGTGGGAGGCCATGACATTGGCAACCACGATTGCGGTGATGAGCGAAGGCGAGTTGCAGCAGCTTGGCACGCCTGACGACATTTACGAGCGGCCGGCCAATCGCTTTGTGGCTGAATTCATCGGCAATCTGCCGATCAATATCATCGAGCTTAATGACAGCAATAACGGCGCGTTGGCGACATGGGCACGCGATTACCTCAAGGCGCAGAGCATCGCGGCAAGCAATGTCGGATCCGTCGGTATCCGGCCGGAATCCGTGCGTCTCAGCGATACGCCTGTTGAGCAGGGGTGTGTGGCCAAAGTGGTCGATATCGTGCCCACCGGCGGTAGCTGGATCGTCGAAATGTCAGTTCATGGCGAGCAGTTTTTTGCAATCGCTGCAGATGCTCCAGCCCAGAAGGCTGGCGATGAAATCTGGTTCCATGTCGAACGCAGTCACGTCCATGTGTTCGACAGAGAAGGCAAGCGCATCAGCGACTGAAAAGCGGCGCATCAAATGCGCGTCGATGCTTTCGCTTTCAAACAATAATTATCAACTTTGGAGGAAATAATGAGTTCAACCCTTCGCAAATATGCGGCCCTTTCATTGAGTGCCACACTTCTGGCAAGCACGGCTGCCTTCGCAGAGCCTGTTGCTGAAATCGGCATCAAGGATGCGGATTACTCGCTCGAAGCGCTGATTGAAGCGGCCAAGAAAGAGCCGGGCATTACCGTTGTGGACGCAACTGGCAAGATCGTCACCATGGCTGAAGCCTTCACCGCAAAATACGGTGTGAAGGCTACAGGCGTGAAAATGAACGGCCAGAACCAGGAACAGGTCATTCTGCGTGAAGCGGCTGCGAACAATGTTCGCACTGATGTCTTCAACATGAGCAATCTGCCATCAGTTACATCGGAAATCATCGTTCAGGGCGCAGGTCTCAGCTGGCTTCCCGTCGATCTCAAAGATCAGGTGCCTGCGGAATATCAGAACCCGGCCATTACCAGCCTTAACCCATGGGTGTGGGCATATAACTCGGATGTCCATGGAGATAAGTGCCCAATCGACAATATCTGGGCATTGACCACGGAAGAATGGAAGGGCCGCATTGCTATTCCTGATCCGCTCCTGCGCAACGAAACCATGTTCTGGTTCAATCAGATTGCCGAGCATGATGATGAAGCCATGCGCAAGGCCTATGAAGAGTTCTTCGGTGAGCCACTGAAAACCGATGAAGCAAGCGCGACTGCTGAGTGGGTCAAGCGCTTCGCCAAGAACCGCCCGAGCGTTACGCGGAGCGATACGGAGGTCGGTCCGATCATTGGTGCAAAGGGACAGGAAAAGCCATTCATGGGCTTCCTCAGCACCTCGATTTTCCGTGATGCCAAGAAGAATGGCTACACGATGGGCATTTGTGCAGGCATGAAGCCTTGGGCCGGACAGCTGACGCCACGCGTTGCCGTTATCGCATCCGGTACGAAAAGCCCGAATGCATCGAAGCTCTTCGTGCATTACATGATGACGGAAGAGGGTATGGCTCCGCAGTTGGCAGACGGAAAAATTTCGTCGAACAAGGGCGCGAAGATTCCAGAAAGCGAAGTGTCTGGCATCGTGAAAGTCATCGATCAGCTCTATGTGCCACATTCCGAGACCGCTGAAAGCGACTATTCAAAGCTTCAGGATTGGCAGGATTTCTGGACCATCAATTCGCGCTAAGTCGTGATTGAGTTGGTTTAACCGGCAGAAGGGCGGTGATCGCCCTCCTGCCACCAATGCCTTGTTTGCGGCTTATTCATTGTTAGAAATGTTAGAGCCGACAGCCTATTCAATGTGCGATACTGATCGGCAAGCAATAACTATCCTGCTTGAAAGGTCTCTCAATGAAGACGGTAGCATTTACACTTACTGCGTTTGCTTTTTGCGTGGGCTCTGCTCATGCATCCAGTCCGGCTGCTTGGGAGGCGCTTCATACCAAAGTCGTCAGTTCATGCATGGCGAAATCATCCATGGTCAGTCCATTTGTTTCCGAGCCTGTCGACTTTGATGATAGCGTTGGGAAAGTAGCACTGCTTTTGCGTGAAGGGTCGACCCGCAATCGCAAGCAAGCCAAAGATACAACTGTTGTTTGCCTCTACGACAAGCGTTCAGGTAAAGTCGCGATTGAAGAGGTTCAGTGGAAGAAGAACTGATCGGGTTTTGCTTTTGCAGCTGCATCAGGCCGTTGCCATAATTACCAGGCTTTCGATGCTATAATGTGTCGAAAGCCTTAGTTTTTTAAGCTATCAGTCTTCATCAGGATGCGCGAGTAACACTTTGAAATCATTCGCATTGTAGCGATGGTTGACGGAAATTTGTTACCAACCAATCATGGTCTGATCTTCGCGTATAGAAGGTGTAGAAGCACTCGGTATGTTCGACATATCCGGGAGTTTCAGTTCCTTTATAACGTTCTCCGCGACGTGTTTCTTGTACCTCTCCGTTATACTCACCAGCAATGGCTTGCGTTTTGGTTCGGCTCCATTGATAGGCTTGCTCGTTTGCGCTCAGCTTATAGACATTATCGGGAGGGCCGTAATCGAGCATAACGCTACTGATGGGTGCGCCAATATAGTTCTTCATGATTTGCGAAGCACAGCCTGTCAGCATTACAGCTGTGCCAAGAGCGGCTATTCCCCAGTGGGAGGCAGGAAATAAACTGATTGCCATGATTGTTCCTATCGGTTGCTATTGGCAGCAACGATATGAGCCAAGATTGCAAGTACATTGCACGTTTTGGTTGTTCAGAGATGCTCTTAGCCACTGTTTAACAATGCCGCTCGGAAAGCTTATTGCAAGGTGCTAAATAGTAAGGGATGCCAATTGCAATGTAGTCGCAATGTTGGATGGCTAGTTGGGGGAATGAGGGCAAGAACTGGCCTCTGAGGGAAAATCATTGCGTATCCTGCTTCTTGAAGATGAACCTGAAATGGCGCGCGCTTTACTTGAAGCGTTGAGGCGACATGAAGTGCTGGTTGATCATGTCAGCACCATTGCCGATGCCGATGCTCTGGCGCGTGATGGCAATTACGATGTGCTGGTTTTTGATCGTCGTCTGCCTGACGGAGAGGGGCTCAATCTGGTCGCAGCGCTGCGCAAGAGTAAGCTCTCCGTACCCATTCTTGTTTTAACTGCGTTGGGAAGCGTCGATCACCGCGTCGATGGGCTAGATGCAGGTGCAGATGATTATCTTGCCAAGCCTTTTGCCATTGAAGAGCTGCTTGCACGACTGCGCGCACTTAGAAGACGGGGAACTTCGTTGTCAGATAAGTTTATGAGTTTCGGAAACCTTATCATTGACCCTCGGACCAATCAGGTCACTGTGCTTGATGCGGTTATTGATTTTCCGCGGCGAGAATATCTGGCACTGGAAGCGTTAATGCGGCGACCAAACCGTATTGTAACCCGTTCCAACCTCGTCGAAGCCGTTTACACACTTGATGATGAGATTGAGTCAAACGCTCTTGATGCTCACATTTCCCGTATTCGGAAGAAACTGGCTCAAGCCGAAGCGACCGTCGAGATTAGGGCGGTGCGAAACATTGGTTATTTGATCCGGTCAAAAGCATGAAAAAGATGCGTAGCCAATCGCTGCGATGGAGTCTGATGAAACGCCTTTTCGTACTGCAGGCGTTTTTACTTGTGCTTTTCGTCATTCTGCTCGTCGGATGGATTTGGATCATCAACCCCGAGCTGGAAGATGCCAATGAAGAAGCAGTGCGCGTCGTTGCCGAAAGTGTGATGAAAGACGGTCAGGGCCATGTTCAGCTATTAGAGACGCCGCAGTTTACGCAGCTCAAACAACGGTATCCTGATCTGTGGTTCATCGTGAGAAATGAAAATGCGATTGTCTTGCAATATGGAAAGATACCGTGGGCCGGTCTTGATGCGACCTTCCCGTGGACCATTGACCGTGCGCGTGTGCAAACGGCCAATACGACGCGTGCTACAGTAGAAAATCGCAATACCTCCGTTGGCAAGCTTCAAGTGATAGCGGCCACGGAAAAGGGGTTTGAAAACGACGGTATCAGCCTTTGGATCAGCATGCAGGTGGATCTCGCAAAATATCCTGATGGGGAAATTCATTGGTCCAATGTGTTGCCGGGCCTGGGTATCATCGTCCTGATCGCTGTCGTGCCAATGTTGATCCTGACTAGCATTGCGACATTGATCGTGACACCACGGGCTGTTGGCCGCTCCCTTCGCGGTCTCATGGAAACTGTGAAACAAGCGCAGGCTATCAATTTTGAGAACCGTTCTGCACGGATTGACCGGTCCAAGGTTCCGCAGGAAATCATTCCGCTGGTCGACGCCTTCAACACCGCGCTTTCGAAACTAGATGAAGGTTATAATCGCCGAAACCGCTTTCTTGCAGACGCTGCTCACGAGCTTAGAACACCAATCGCCATAGCTCGCACACGAGCTGATCTTCTAGCCGATGATGATGTAAGCAAGCAGTTGCGATCCGATATTGATCGTCTGTCTCGTGTGGCACATCAGTTGCTTGAAATGCAGGCTATTGGTGTTGTTGAACTGCGTGCTGAACGCCAGGATTTGAATGTGCTTGTTCAGCGACTGGCTGCTGATCTTGCACCGCTGGCGCTCGACGCCGGTTATGATTTTGATTTCGAACCGAGCAGCAAAGAAGCTATTTTCACCGTTCAGACTTCGGTTATCGAGATGGCAGTCGTTAATCTGATCCGCAATGCGATCGACCATGCGGGCGGCAAAGGGGCTATCGTTATCAAAGTCGGCGCTTCTGGCATTATCGATGTTTGTGATGAGGGTTCTGGCATTCCTCTTTCTGAGCGCGAGCATGTGTTTGAGCCATTTCGGCGCATTAATACACATTCATCGGGTGCCGGACTTGGATTGAACCTTGTCCAAAAGGCTGCAGAAATTCACGGCGGAAAAGTCGTGTTTTTTGATTTGAAGCCTGGCTTTTGCGTGCGTCTACAGATTCACTCAGTCGCGGCGAGATCAGGCGCGGATCTAAACAAATAACAGCATTGAGCGGTTCATGTCTCAAAGCATAATTGCTTACTATTTAGTTAAAGAAATACGTGTAAATATATAAAAATAATAAATAAATTTTATGAAATTAATGTCCCTGCAATCTAGACGCAACTCTCGCGAGGAGAATGCCAGCATCTTCTGAATTAGTCAGCGCACATTGTTGATTGGGTTGGGAGATCAATAGGAGCCTGCTTCGGGCTCTCCAACGCGAACTGAAGCTTTGTAAGCGTCAATGAATGATGCGCTGGCTTCGTCTGGAGTTATACATGTCTTTTATCGCAAAAACCCTTGCGACCGCGACCGCCGCCCTGGCGCTCGCAACGAACGCATATGCAGCTGATCTCAACTACAATTCAGGGTCCTACGATTACGAAACCCCGCCAGCATTTTCATGGGGCGGCGCATATATCGGTGCTCATGGTGGTTTGGCTTCGCCGAAGATTAATCCGTTTACTGGCGGCAAGGGCATGACCGGCGGTGTGCAGGCTGGTTACAATTTCCAGTTTGGCCCTGCTGTTCTTGGTGCCGAACTTGAAGGTTCGTACATGGGAAATGAAGCGCGCGTACCGCATGGCCGGTTGAAAGAGCGGTTTCGTGGTGCAGCGAAGGCCAAAGCTGGTCTCTCGTTTGATCGGTCATTGGTTTACGGCACAGCAGGTTTGACCATGACGAAATTCAAAGACGGCGATGACGTTACCGGTCCTAACGGCTGGAAATCTGGTTATCTTCTGGGCGGTGGTATCGAACAGGGATTTGGCGGCGGTCTGTCGGCAAAAATCGAGTATAACTACGTGACAACCAAGGATGTCTCGAGCGCGACATCATATGGTACCACCAAGACGAATGTGCATGACCATGTCATAAAGGCAGGCGTAAACTACCGCTTCTGATGAAGCTATTCTGACGCCTATAACAGGGAAGGCGTTCAAACCAGTTCTGCAGCATTAGTTTCGAAGGCGATTCTTCCCCCGCCGGTCGCCAATGTGGAACGATATGTCATTTGAGAAAACACTTAAGATAAGCCGTTCTCATTCCGAAAGTTCATATGGCTCAAGCTCAACTTGTGCTGCGTAAGCCCGAGCACGTGAACGAATGAAAGCCATTGAGAAAGGCTTTGGGTTACACGATTAGTCATTCATATGCAGAAAGGCCGGAGGTTTTGCCTCCGGCCTTAATGTTTTAGACTTCAGCGTGAGCATCCAGTATTTCTACTTTCGGTCCAGCATGTTTCAATGGACGTTCGCCGGTCAATTTGCGGATCAGTACATAAAACACCGGCGTCATGAAGATACCGAAGGCCGTCACGCCGATCATTCCTGCAAACACTGCGATACCCATTGCCGAGCGCATTTCCGCACCAGCCCCTGTCGATATGACAAGCGGCACGACGCCCATGATGAAAGCCATCGAAGTCATGAGGATCGGACGCAGACGCAGTCGGCTTGCCTCGATAGCCGCTTGAACTGCCGTTCTTCCGGATAGTTCCAGCTCACGGGCAAACTCAACGATCAGGATCGCATTCTTGGCGGACAGCCCCACCAGAACGATCAAACCAATTTGGGTGAAGACATTGTTATCACCTCCTGTAAGCCAGACGCCGATCAGTGCGGCCATAATGCCCATTGGTACGATCAGGATGATCGAGAGTGGCAGAGTGAGACTTTCATACTGCGCAGCCAGTACGAGATAAACCAGTAGCAGCGCCAGCGGGAAGACAAGGAAACCCGAATTGCCAGCCAGAATTTGCTGATATGTCAGGTCGGTCCATTCATAGGCAATGCCTGCAGGCAAGGTCTCTTCCGCAATCCGCTCGATGGCAGCCTGTGCCTGACCGGATGAAAAGCCGGGAGCCGGGTTGCCGTTGATATCGGCTGAAAGGAAGCCGTTATAACGGATTGCGCGCTCTGCCCCCACGGTCTGCTCAACTTTAAGAAGGGCGGACAATGGGATCATCTCACCAGACTGCGAACGAACCTTCAGCTTGCCGATATCTTCGGCATGGCTGCGATAATTCGCGTCTGCCTGAATACGCACGCTGTAAGTGCGGCCAAAGGCATTGAAGTCGTTGACGTAAAGTGAACCAAGATAGATTTGCAAAGTTTCGAAAACATCCGTAACGGCCACGCCCAGCTGGCGTGCCTTCACGCGGTCAATGTCAGTGAAAAGTTGCGGAACGTTGATCTGATAGCTCGAGTACAGACCCGCCAGTTCCGGTGTCTGATACGCCTTGGCAAGAAATGCCTTGGTTGCATCGTCAAGCGCGCGGAAGCCTAAACCATTGCGATCTTCCAGCTGAAGCTTGAAGCCGCCGGTGGTGCCCAGTCCCTGTACGGGAGGGGGTGGGAACATGGCGATGAAGGCATCCTGAATGGATCCAAACTGCTGGTTGAGCTGCATGGTGATGGCATTTGCAGAGAGTTCAGCTGTCTTGCGCTCTTCAAACGGCTTCAAGGTTACAAACACAATGCCGGAGTTCGACGAGTTGGTGAAACCATTGATTGATAGGCCCGGAAAGGCGATAGCATTGGCGACGCCAGGCTGCTTGAGTGCAATATCCGTCATCCGGCGGATAACATCTTCAGAACGGTCGAGCGTCGCCGCATCCGGCAATTGTGCAAAGCCGATCAGATATTGCTTGTCCTGTGCCGGAACGAAGCCGCCGGGCACCGCACGGAACAGAACGAAGGTGACGCCGAGCAACACGACATAGAGGCCCATCACAAGCGACTTGCGTGTGAGAATAGCACCAACACCGCGACCATAGGCATTTGAACTTGCACCAAAGAAGCGATTAAAGCCGCGGAAGAACCAGCCAAACAGCTTGTCCATAATGCGCGTCAAACGGTCTTTCGGCGCATTGTGGCCGCGCAGCAGCAAAGCTGCCAACGCTGGCGACAGTGTCAGCGAGTTAAACGCCGAGATCACGGTCGATATGGCGATAGTCAACGCGAACTGACGATAAAACTGGCCAGTCAGACCGGTAATGAAGGCCAGGGGCACGAAAACCGCAACCAGCACCAGTGCAATGGCGATAATCGGGCCGGACACTTCCTGCATGGCGCGATAGGTCGCCTCAATCGGAGAGAGGCCCTTTTCAATATTGCGCTCGACATTTTCCACCACCACGATCGCGTCATCGACGACGATGCCGATCGCAAGCACGAGGCCGAAGAGGCTTAATGCATTGATGGAGAAGCCAAATACATACATCACCGCAAAGGTGCCGACGATGGAAACGGGAACAGCTACGAGAGGAATGATCGAGGCTCGCCATGTCTGTAGGAACATGATGACCACGATTACCACCAGAACGATGGCTTCAAGCAGAGTGTGAATAACCGACTCGATAGAGGCCTTAACAAACGCCGTTGTGTCATAGACGATATCGAAGTCCACGCCTTCCGGCATGGTTTTCTTCAGATCAGCCATGGCAGCATGGACGTTTGCGGAAATATCAAGGGCATTGGAACCGGGCGCTTGAAAAACACCCATACCGACGGCTGATTTATTATCGAGCAGCGAGCGCAACGAGTAGTCCGCTGCCCCCATTTCAACGCGCGCAACATCGCCAAGGCGAGTAACTTCACCCTGGCTTCCGGATTTCACAACGATATCGGCAAAGTCTTCAGGTGTTTGGAGACGTCCCTGAGCATTAACTGAAAGCTGAAGATCGAGGCCTGAAACGGATGGGGACGCGCCAATAACACCAGCTGCGGCCTGAACGTTCTGCTGGCGGATAGCGTTGGCAATGTCTCCGGCCGAAAGCCCGCGTTCAGCGGCCTTCTGTGGATCAATCCAGACGCGCATCGAATAGTCGCCACCGCCGAAAATCTGCACCTGACCGACGCCTGGAATACGAGCAATACGATCCTTGACGTTGAGAACAGCATAGTTACGCAAGTAGTTCACGTCATATCGGCCATCGGGCGATATCAGGTGAACAACAAGCGTAAGATCGGGCGAGCTCTTAGCTGTCGTGACACCGAGCGTGCGAACTTCTTCCGGCAGGCGTGGCTCGGCCTGCGAGATACGGTTTTGCACCAGCTGCTGGGCCTGATCGGGATCTGTGCCGAGTGCGAAAGTGACTGTCAGGGTCATGACACCATCAGCGGTCGCCTGGCTTTGCATATAGAGCATGCCCTCGACACCGTTGATCTGCTCTTCAAGCGGTGTTGCGACAGTTTCTGAAATAACGGCTGGATTGGCGCCCGGATATTGTGCACGTACCACGATCTGTGGTGGCACGACTTCCGGATATTCCGAGATCGGCAAACCTGTCATGCCGATCAGACCGGCAACAAAGATCAGAACCGACAGAACGCCAGCGAAGACCGGTCGGTCTACGAAAAAGCGTGAAAAGTTCATCTTATTATCCCCCTTTAGGCGGATGAGCAAAAGACTCTCCCGTTCCCGCGAAAACATGTGTTCTCGCGGGATGAATAGGCTGAGCTTTTTGCGTTTGCGCGCGCCGACAGACGCGCCGTTTCAATTAATTCTTGGCAAGTGTCTCGGTTACGGGCTGCGGTGCAACGACTACGCCGGGGCGAATGCGCTGCAGGCCGTTGACGACGATGTTTTCGCCGGGCTTCAACCCGCTTTCGACAATACGCAGGCCGTCATAGTTACGACCAAGCACCACCTGCCGGTATTCAACCTTGTTGTCTGCGCCGACCACGAAGACGAATTTCTTGTCCTGATCCGACGAAATTGCGCGATCACTTACCACGAGCTTCTGATCAGGGTCCGGTTCGCCAAAGCGAATGCGGACAAACTGTCCAGGAATGAGCCTGCCATCCGGATTATCGATGGCTGCACGAACACGGATCGTGCCTGTCGTGGCATCCACCTCGTTGTTGATGAGCTGAATATGTCCTGAAATCGGTGTGCCATTATCCGCCGCTGTTCCTATCTGCACGGGGATGCGCTCGATGGAATTGCCGCCGGGGGAAGTCGCGAGCTTGGCAAGCGCTTTGGTGACAACTTCTTCATTGGCGCTGAAGCTTGCATAGATCGGGTCGACCGATACGAGTGTCGTTAGTACCGGTGAAGCTGAACTTGCTGCGACCAGATTACCAGCCGTTACTTCCAGACGTCCGACACGACCGGAGATTGGTGCGCGCACCTCGGTATATTGGAGGTCAAGTTCAGACGAGCGCAGTGCTGCCTTTGCAGAACGAAGGCTTGCCTGTGCTTCATCAAAGGCGCTTGAACGCTGATCAAGGCCGCTTTGTGCGATGGTACGGGTTGTCACCAGCTGGCGTCCGCGTTCCAGTTCAGCTTTGGCCAGTGCTACACGCGCTTCTTCTGCTGAAACCTGTGCCTTGGCCTTTTCAACGGCAGCGGCATAAGGTTCCGGATCGATTGTGACGAGTAGATCGCCCTGTTTCACCAAAGCACCTTCGCGGAAATGTGCCTTCAATATTGCGCCGCCGACACGCGGACGAATTTCCACGCGGTCAATGGCTTCCAAACGACCGGAAAATTCTTCCCAACTGTTGATGGCGCGCTGTTCGGCTGCTGCAACTGAAACCGGAACTGCGGGTGGTGGAGCAGATACATCGGTTGCGGCGTCGGCTCTCAGGTGCGGCATACCGAAAAGAATGGCGCCACCACCTGCTGCAGACAATAGGATACTCAGGCCGGCGCCCCATAGGGCCCGGCGGGCAATGTTCGATGTCATGTTGTATCTCCTAACCGGTGGGGGCCGGCTTCAAATTGAGCGTCAGGCCAAAGGTTGGGAGACCATTCGAGCTGACGTTATGCTTCGATTTGCTTTGCACCTGCTTGCCGGAAGAAATCCGAAAACAGGTCGATCAGTGTCTTTTCCTGCGGCGTCCAGTCCGTGCGCGTGACTTTGTTCTCGGGTATCCAGCCGGCTTGTCCGGGCAGGACATGCGACTGAACCTTGACGCCGGCCTGACGAAGACGCTCTGCATAGGCCCGCGTTTCGTCACGCATTGGACATTGGGCACTGGTGACGAGCAGAGTTGGCACCAAACCACCAAGCCGCGTACAAAGGGCGGGCGCGGCATAAGGGTGGGTGAACCCTGCACATTCGCCAAGATAGTTCTGCCAGCCGTCTGCAATCGTCTGAACGGCACTTTCCGGACAATATTTGCGGAAAGATGCCGTGGCGAGGCAGGGATCAAGCATGGGCGAGAGCAATATCTGACCCTTAAGGTCTGCCAGATGCTGATCGCGCGCCATGAGTGCCACGCCGGCTGCAATATTACCGCCCGCCTCTTCACCGGCGACGAACAGCATCGACTTCTTATGCGCAAACTCCGGGCAACGCGCGCGCATTGAGGTCATTATCGAATAAGCCACATCCAGCGCCGCCGGGAACGGGTTGAGACAGGCCGATGAATATTCAGGCGACACAACCACCGCACCTGCCTCGGCAAGTGTTTCGGCAACGCGTTCGCAGGCACCAAGACAGCTGTTTGAGAACGCTCCCCCATGCAGGTGTAAAACCACTGGTGGCGGTGAAAGCAACTTGGCACCGCGATAAATGCGTGCCGTGCAGGTGGCATCACCAGCCTGCATTGTTCCAACCGTAAATTTCTCGCACATCTTTCTTGCTTTCGTGACTAGCGGTCATTTGATTCTGACATTTGTTCGACCTTTGTAACTCGTAAGAGCAAATGTCGGAATCAAACCACTAGCGGCAAACTGCCATGTTGAGATATTATCATTGTCTATTATCTGGAATAGTCCCCATGTATTGATTACACTATCCAAAATTTCGAACAATGATGGCTATTGAAAATGGATCAGCTCTCCGCCATGCGCGCATTTCTCCGGGTTGTCGAAACCGGTAACTTCACGCGCGCGTCTGCTTCTCTCAATGTGCCGAAGGCAACAATCAGCAATCTTATTCAAGGATTGGAAGCCCATCTTCGTACAAAACTCCTCAATCGTACGACCCGCCGTGTTCTCGTAACACCAGATGGCGCACTTTACTATGAGCGCGCTGCACGCTTGCTTTCCGATCTCGAAGAACTGGACGGCAGCCTCTCAAGCGCCCAAACACTGCCCAAAGGCCGCCTGCGCGTAGAAATGGCGAGTGCGGTTGCCAATCTGATTATCATCCCGGCACTAATCGAGTTCCATCAACGCTATCCCGATATTCAGATTGATCTTGGCGTATCAGACCGCCCTGTCGATTATGTGGCGGAAAACGTCGACTGTGCGATTCGGATCGGCGAGTTGAGCGATCAGTCGCTGATTGCGCGCCGGATAGGTGATATGCATTTTATCGCCTGTGCGTCTGCGGAATATCTTGATCGGTGCTTCACACCTAAACATCCATCCGACCTGAGCAATAATTGTCATGTAGTGGGTTATTTCCGGCCTTCAACCGGCCAGCAAATGCCATTTCACTTCAAACGAGGTACAGAAGAAGTCGAGGTCAATGGACGCTATGTTGTCGCGGCTAATGAATCGACCACCTATCTTGCCGCTGCGCGTGCTGGCTTAGGCGTGGTGCAGGCGCCCTTATTCATGGTGCAGGAGGATATAGCGAACGGCACCTTGCGCCCGGTATTGCAGGACTGGCAGATCGAACCGATGCCGATCCATCTCGTCTACCCACCCAATCGCCATTTGAGCAATCGCCTCCGCGTTTTTGCTGATTGGGTCGTTAAAGTCGTTGCGCGATCTCAGAATCTTGCACCGAACGGGACGAATGGATCAGCAAAGTAGGTGATTCATGGCTTCATGCTTCCATATTTGCCAAAACGACAGGGATGTTCGCTGTTGCAAGCAAGGTGGATAAAACTGGGGCTGGCATCTCGTTGGTTATGACGGCGGTAATGTCGTGAACCGATCCAAGTCTGACCATCGCTCTTTTGCCAAATTTTGAGCTGTCAACTGCGAGCAGCTTGTGTGCCGCTTGTCGCAATGCGGCTGAAACGACGGCCACTTCCGTATGGTCGTCGTCACAAAGATCACCGTCATCATCAACGCCGCTGACGGAAATGATTGCATAGTCGAACTTGAAGCGTCGGATGAATTCCGGTGTATCTTCCTGAAACATCCCGCCATCGATAGGTCGAACAAAGCCACCAGGAACTGCTAAAGTGAAATCCGTTTTCTCACTAATAATGGCGGCGGATCTTAGGCTATATGTGACAACATGCAGGCGTTCTCTGCATACAAGCGCATTGGCAATCGCTTCGCATGTGGTGCCGGTGTCAAGAAAAATAGTGGCGTTATCGGGAATGAGCGCGACCACTGCTTCAGCAATTCGCGCCTTTTCATCTGCCCTATCATGCCTGCGCTGACGATAGGTGACGGGGTCCAGCGGAGCTAGCTGTGATACGCCACCATGTAGCCTTCTGACTTTGCCCTGATGCTCCAGATCCGCAATGTCACGTCGGGCTGTTTGCGTAGTAACGCGGAATCGTTCAGCGATCTCCTCCAGCGAAACATAATGGCTGTTCTCAATCCACTGAAGCAGCATTTGCTGCCGGATTTCTTTCTTTTTGCCACCGGAACCAGAAAGTTCGCTCATATTTGCTGTCGCATCCTTATGCGCGTGGTTGCTCAGATCCATCTCTCATTCCCAGGTTGAAATAGGCAAGGAAATTGTGGGCTTAGGCCACAAGAACTCCCAGAGGCGATAGCAAATAAAAATGTAATATTAATGACATTTACTGTTCATGAGGTGAAAGAATTGAGTCTTCCAAAGTCGCTATAGAGTAAAATGTAATAAAAGTGACATTGAACTCTGTCATTTCAGCATCAGGTGAAGTGGGATGATCAATCCGGCTGTCACATTGATGAAATGGATGCATTTTCCAAGAAAAGGACTGAGGGATGGTACCGGGGACAACCAAACGTAACCGAAAACTTCTGGCTTTAACTGCGCAGCTTTTATGTGGTGTTGCAGTTGCAGGAATAGCCGCGGCTCCGGCACGCGCGGCCGATAGCTATGACATTCGTGTCATGACGCTCAATATCTGGAACAAGTTCAAACAGAACCCGGAACTGACCGCGGATTTTATGGCAGCCGCCAATTTTGATGTCCTCGGTATGCAGGAAATCAACGGTAGTACTTATGTTACGCGTATCCCCGATTTCCTCCAAACCGCTGGTCGTGGCACTTACGGCAACGTGCAGGTCGGCGATGTGGGTATTATTTCGCGTCTGCCAGGCACGTTTGGAACACTTAATCTGGGTGGATCGACGCAGGGGCGCTATGTCAGCTACACTCAACTGGATGCCCAAGGTCCCCGTCCGCAGACAATGATCGGTACGGTTCATCTTGATTATGCAGACGGTTCAACTGGTCGCCTGAACGAAGCCAAAGCCCTCAATACATGGGCAAAAGGATTTAATCAGCCAATCATCGTTCTTGGCGATTTCAATGCTGGTGATGTTTCTGAGCGTGGTCTTCATCACATTGATGCACAAATTAGGCTGATGCAGCAGTCTGACGGCAATACATTTTACCGCGACCTGACACGGCAATATGTTCTCAACGCCAATCAGCAGACTATGCGCGCGGTCATACAGGAAGCATATGCTGGACAAAACATCGACAGCCTGTCGTGGAAGCAATGGGGTGACGCTCTTTCAGCCGCCTACAGAGCTGGTAAGGATGTTGGTCTGCAAGAAGAAACCTATGCGGTTGATAACAACACGCCGGTTACCATGAATGTTCTCAAGAAGCAGTATATGCTGCTTCAGACTGATGCGGCCCGTGAAGGTTTCAAGCCACATGATCTCAACGATGGTAGCACCACATGGCCATCGGCAGGCGAAGACGCAACCAATACCTGGGCGAGCTGGGACCGTGCCAAGATCGACCATTTCCTCGTCTCGCGACCATTCGGGAAGTGGTATGAGATTGTAGATGATCCCAATGATCCCTATACCGGGGTGATTAAAGACGTAAAAGTCACGCGGCCGGGCCGCCAGCCAGAAGCAATCTCGGATCATGAACCCGTTGCGCACGATTTCCGCTGGGTCGGGCCTCAGTTGCAGACCTATTCGGAGAACCAAGTTCAGAAAACACGCCTCGTTTGGGGTGCGAATGCTTATGGTTTTGCGGACAAGAACAAGGAATTTGTTCTAACGCGAAACAACCATCGTACAGATCTCTATCTTGGCCAGATTTCGGATGCCAATGGCAAACCAATCCTGAACGATCTGACGCTTGAAGAGAAGAAGACATTGCTCAACTGCGATAGCACCGATGCGCGCTTCCAGCAGGCCATCAAGGACTATTGTATTGATGATCATTCCTTCATTGGTGAAACAGCAGTCACCGACGGCGGAACGATCCTCGTCAGCGAAGATGCAGCTCTTGGCAATGCCGCTGCTCGCCTGCGTCTCATTGATGGCGGTTTGCGCATAACCGGCAGCGATATGAAAACGCTGGATCGCACCGTGTCGCTTGAAGGGCTTGGATGGATCAACATTGCTGATGCAAACAACCGTGTGACGTTGTTGCAGCAAGCCACGGGCGAGGGCACTCTGCTCAAGCGTGGAGCCGGTACGCTCGTACTGGGGCAGGCAAACAACTATACGGGCGGAACCTTGGTTGAAGGCGGTGTTCTTCAGGCTGGTGTAGATGGTGCATTCGTCAACAACACGGCTTTCGCCGTGAATGGTGGCAAGCTTGATCTCAATAATTTCAATGTGAGCATGTCGTCACTGATGGGTGAGGGCGGAACATTGAGCCTTGGCTCTGCAGCTTTGACTGTAAACCAGTCTGCCAATACGCGTTTTGACGGCAACATTGATGGTACTGGCAGCCTTACGAAGTCCGGCTCAGGTGTTCTGGTTCTTAATGGTGCCAACACCTATACAGGTGGTACAACTGTAAAAGAAGGCGGTCTGGTCATCGGTGATGCATCCCATTCAGGTGCATTCCTTGGCGGCACGGTTAGCGTTGAAAATGGTGCACATCTTAGTGGTGCAGGCTTCATCGGCGGACTTTACGCCGGTGCTGGCAGTATCATAGCGCCGGGCAATTCTATCGGCACGCTGAAGGTTGCCGGCAACCTGGCATTTGATGCGGGAGCTACTTATGTTGCTGAAATTGATGCCGCCGGTAAAAGTGACCGTATCGATGTGAGTGGAACGGCAGCGCTTGGTGGCGCTAAGGTTTATGTAGAAAAGGCTGCTGGCACCTATATGCCGGGCAAGCGTTACACCATTCTGAGTGCTGAAGGCGGAATCACAGGTACATTTGGCGATATGAGCCAGAACATGCCTTTCGTAGATCTCGGTTTGGCTTATGACGCCAATGCGGTTTACCTCGATATCGCTCGTAACGATGTCGACTTCATTGCTACAGCAAAGACAAGTAATCAGAAGTCGGTAGCCCTCGCTGTGGAAGAGCTTGGTGCTGGCAACGCTGTTTACGACACGGTCGTCATGCAGGACAGCGAAGAAAATGCGCATCGCGCATTCAATGCTCTTTCGGGTGAAGTTCATGCTTCAACGCGAACTGCGATCATCAATGACAGTTCCATTGTTCGAAATGCAGTTATGGACCGCATTGGTGCAGCATTTGGTGGTGAGCGAAATGCTGCATCCTCGTCGGTCGCAACGGATGCTGATTCAGCTCAGATTTCCGCACCGCGCGCAGCAATCTGGGGACAGGCGCTCGGTCAATGGAGTGAAACCGGAGCTGACGGAAATGCCGGTAAGTTGAAGCAATCCACGGGTGGCTTCGTTGCAGGTTATGATGCGGAAGTTGTCGAAAACTGGAGGCTGGGTGCTCTCGCAGGATATAGCCGCACCAGCTTCGATGTGAATGATCGCAACTCGTCGGGCCACAGCGATAATTATCATCTGGGTATCTATGGTGGCACTCAATGGGACGCGACATTGCTCAAAGCAGGCGTTGCCTATAGCTGGCACAAAATCGAAACTGATCGTTTTGTCGCCTTCCCGGGCTTTTCAGAGAGTCTTGATGCGGATTACAGCGCAAATACCTTCCAGGCTTTTGGTGAACTCTCACATCGTTTCGATCTGAATGGAACAGCGATTGAGCCATTTGCGAATGTTGCTGTTGTACGTCTGCAAACAGACCGCTTTAACGAGCATGGCGGCAATGCTGCGCTGCAGATTGGAAAAGAAAAAACGACAACTACGTTCACTACGCTTGGTCTTCGTGCTTCTGCTCCTGTCGTGTTTGGTAGCATAAATGCCAAGCTCAACGGAACTGTCGGCTGGCAGCACGCCTATGGCGACACTATACCGACTGCAGCTGCTGCATTTGATGCTGGAACAGTATTTGAAGTGGCTGGTGCACCAATTGCCAAGGATACTGCGATTATCAAGGCTGGTTTTGATATTGATCTCGGCAACCAGACTACCTTGGGTCTTGAATATTCTGGTCAGTATGGTTCGAGCTTTAATCAGAATTCGGGTAAGGCCAAGCTTAGCGTAAAGTTCTAAGCCCTGTTGAGCAAAGTTGTGGCCGGTGAGACAGTCATTTCTCACCGGCCATTTTGTTTTAGGAACTAAGAGTTTGCGCAGCCAGCACACGCTGATTGCGGCGGCGATACGCTGACCATGTTCCCCACACGAGTAGAGCGGCAGTGACAGCAAGAACCGTGGCACTGATCGGACGGTCGATGAATGTGGAGAACGAGCCACGCGACATCAACATCGCCCGCCGGAAGTGTTCCTCCATGAGCGGTCCGAGCACAAAGCCGAGCAACAGGGGTGCGGCGGGGAAGTTGAAGATACGCATGAGGTATCCGGCAAAGCCAAAGAACACCACGAGCCAAACTTCAAATGCACTGTTGTTGACCGAATAGGTTCCGATGCAGATGAACATGAGAACGGCAGGAAACAGCAGGTGATACGGGATGGTTAGCAATCTCACCCAGACGCCAATCAGTGGAATATTGAGGATCACCAGCAAGAGATTGCCGATCCAGAAACTCATGATCAGACCCCAGAACAGAGATGGTTGATCGGTCATGAGAGTAGGGCCAGGCGCAATGCCGTGGATCATCAGAGCGCCCAGCATCAGTGCCATGGTCGGACTGCCCGGAATGCCCAGTGAAAGCGTGGGAATGAACGAGGTCTGATCTGCGGAATTATTGGCAGACTCCGGCGCCATGATACCTTCGATCGCACCTTTGCCGAAGCGCTCCGGTTCTTTTGCTACACGCTTTTCGACAGCATAAGCCATGAAAGCCGCTACTGATGGTCCGGTGCCGGGCAAAGTGCCGAAGAATGCGCCGATTGACGATCCACGTAGCATCGGGAACCATGACCGGCTTACGTCTTCGCGGGATGGTTTCATGGCCTTGAGTTTCACACTCTCTGGGTCAATGTCACCAACATTGACTTTACGCACGCTGGCAATCACTTCGGACACGCCGAAAATGCCCATGGCAAGCGCGATCAGGCTGATGGCGTCGGTCAGTTCGAGTACGCCAAACGAAAAGCGCGCAGTGCCGGTGTAGATATCAGCCCCTACTGTGCCAAACATGATGCCGAGAACAACCATTGCGAGGCCCTTCGCCAGCGAGCCATCCGATATTGTGGACGCAGCAACCAGCCCCAGAACCATTAGTGAGAAGTAGTCCGCTGAACCAAAGCTCAACGCATATTTTGCGATGATGGGTGAGAACAACATCAGCAAAACAATACCAATGGAACCGCCAACGAAAGAGGCGACCGTGGTCATCAGAAGCGCGATACCGCCGCGCCCCTGACGCGCCATCGGATACCCGTCCAGGCAGGTGACAGCATTGGCAGGCGTTCCGGGGATATTGAGCAGAATGGAGGCTGTGTTCCCTCCATAAGACGTGCCGTACCAGATACCTGCCAGCATGATGAGAGCGGTGGTAGGCTCTAGATAGAAGGTGATCGGGAAAAGCATCGAAATGGCTGAAAGCACCCCGATACCTGGAATGACGCCAATCAGAGTTCCCAGAAACACGCCCAGAAAACAATAGAACAGATTGTTAAGCGTCAGAGCTGTTTCCAGGCCAATCGCGATATTGGAGAATATATCCATCAGAACGGCCACCGGAACATTGCAACAGGAAGCCCAAGTCCGACACGGAAGACCAGCCAGGCGATAAGGCAAAGTGCGGTTGAAAGAATGGTCAGGCTAAGTGGCTTCACACGCAACTCGGCGAAGGAAGAAATCACGACAACGCTCAGCACTGCCGGGATCAAGCCAAAGGGCCGGATCGTGAGCGCGAAAGCACCGACGCCCAACAGAACATAAATTGGTGTCCAGACACGAATTTCCGGCATAACGCCCGGGCGGAAGAAAGCTGGTATGGCAATCACCAGACCAAACCCAGCCAGTACAACGCCAAGTGATGTCGGGAACATACCCGGTCCCATGCGCCGCAACGTGCCAAGCTCGTAGTTTGCAGCCGCATACCAGGAGAAAGCGAGACCGAGGGCAACCAGCAGGATGCCCCCCACAATATCTCTATAATCTCGGGACAGCATTTTGCGATACCCCAATGAAATGGATTTGATTTTGTCAGTTTTTAGTTCGCGTAAACGCCTGCTTCTTCAATGACGGGGCGCCAGAGCTCGATTTCACTTTCAAGCTTCGCCTTGAGTGCAGTCGGTGTTGCGTCTTCCTCTGATGACGGCACCGTGCCGAGATCCGCGAAGCGAGCGATGACGGTTTCATCCTTGAGGGCGACCTGCAGAGCCTGGCTCAGGCGCTCAACCACAGCTTCGTCCGTTCCGGCCGGAGCATAAAGGCCATGCCAGATACTGACATTAAAATCTGGGAATCCCTTTTCCGCGATGGTCGGCAGATCCGGCAGACTTGCAACGCGTTCCGGCACCGTTACAGCGAAAGCCTTTACCGACTTGTCACGAATTTGGTTGGTGGTATTTGTCGTCTGGTCACACATCAGATCAACCTGTCCACCCATAACGTCCGTCATTGCAGGACCGGTGCCCTGATAAGGAATTGTGGTCATCTGGGTGCCAAGCGCGTTCATCAGCAATAGGCCACAAAGATGCGACGCCGCACCAATGCCCGCATTGGCATACATAACCTCTTCGCCATTGGTCTTGATGTATTCGATAACTTCCTCAACCGAATTGGCTTCAAGATCTGAGCGACCGATGATGGTCATCGGTACTTCCGTAACCAGACCGACATAGGAAAATGCTTCGAGCGGTTTGTATGGAAGTTCACGGTAAAGAGTGGCCGATGTCGCCATGCCGATATGATGAAGCAGCAGCGTGTGACCATCATTCTTTGCTTGAGCAGCCCTTGCCGCGCCGAGCGTTCCGCCTGCACCACCAACATTTTCAACGACAATCTGACTGCCCAGATCGCGGCTCATGGCCTGCGCAACAAGACGTGTCACAGTATCGGTCGGCCCACCTGCTGTGAATGGCACAATGATCGTGATCGGCTGGCTTGGAAAGGATTGCGCAAACGCGGTTGCAGTAAGAGCGGTGAATGCCAAAGCAGTGAGAATTGCTTTTTTCAATTGAATTCCTCCCGGATGTCTTTTGCCCCTGATGCCTTGAAAAGGCTCGCGGTGTGGACGGGCGGAATAGAGCAAGCGGACACGATATGCCCGCTCACTCCGTGGTTCCTCCCAGACCACTTAATGCGATAACGCGGGCTGATCATTTGCCGTGCAAGGAAAAGCTCGGCACAAACATACGGTTTTTGCCAGTTTGTGGATGGTCATGGGTGGAAACGGTAACGTCGGCGTAATTAGATGGGTGGATTTCCACCCATCTCGGCATTCAGTCTTCTTGTGAGCTGATGAAGTTCTGCTTGTCCAAGCCGAACTTCTGCATCTTTTCGTAAAGTGATTTGCGCGATAGTCCGAGCGTTTCGTAGACGGGTTTAAGGCTTCCGCGATGCATCACAAGCTCACTTGCAATGATGCTTTTTTCAAACGCGGCAACGCGGTCGGCAAGACGCATCGGGCGTGTCTGATGTTTGCGATCATCATCAAATTGCAGGCCAAGTCCAAGCCCGAAGCGGTCGGCCGCATTGCGTAGCTCGCGGACATTTCCCGGCCATTCACGCTCCGTAAGCGTGGTTATCAGGTGAGGCGGAACAGGGGTCGGGTCGTTGCGATAGCGTGCAGCTGCTTCGTTGACGAGTTTGAGGAAAAGCACCGGAACATCTTCACGCCGCTCTGCGAGCGATGGCACTTTAATCGTCACGACATTGAGCCGGTAAAGCAAGTCGGCACGGAAGCGGCCAGCAGCCACTTCATCTTCCAGATTGGCTTTGCTGGTCGCGATGAAGCGAACATCCAACGGATAAACTTCATTCGATCCCAGCCGCGTGATTGTACGCTCCTGAATAACGCGCAGCAATTTCGCCTGCGTGTCGATGGGCATGGTTGCGATTTCATCAAGAAGAATGGTTCCTCCTTGTGCGAGTTCAAACTTGCCAAAGCGGGCCCGCATCGCACCGGGGAAAGCACCCGGTTCATGGCCGAATAATTCGCTTTCAATGAGATTACTCGGAAGTGCGGCGCAGTTAATCGCGATAAAAGGTTTGTCGGCGCGGGTGCTCAGATCATGCAACGTACGCGCGACGACTTCCTTGCCCGTGCCCGTTGCACCGACGATCAGAACATCGGCGTCTGTAGGACCGACGGCGCGGACATGATAGCGCAAATCAATCATGACCTGTGTTCGCCCGACAAGTCGTTGCTCGATGTCGTCTTTTTGTCCGGCAGCAGCACGAAGGAGGCGGTTCTCCATGACCAGTTGCCGGCGATCGAGTGCACGCCCGACCGTCTCTGCCAGTTGCTGCATGGCAAAAGGCTTTTCGAGAAAATCATATGCGCCGTCACGCATCGCACGTACTGCCAATTGCACATCGCCATGACCTGTAAACACAATGACGGGTGTTTCAGGATCCAGCTCATGAATGCGTGACATGAGTGTCAGACCATCCATGCCGGGCATACGTATATCGGTGACGACAATGCCTTTAAAACCAAAGCCGACCAGTTCAAGCGCACGTTCCGCATTCGACAATTGGCGCACGCGATATCCCATGAATTTAAGCCCAAGTGCTATCGCTTCTCGGGTCTCTTCTTCGTCATCAATCAGGAGGATTTCGCCAACACTCATATGTCTTTTCCAGTTTCTTGGTTGGTTGGAGCAGTCGCCTTATAGAGGCTGATGCAAAACTCGGCACCACCCCCGATCAGATTTTTCACGGCGAGGTCCCCATCAAAATCTTTGACGATGTTGTAGGAAATAGAGAGACCCAGACCCAAGCCTTTGCCCACGCCCTTGGTCGAGAAAAACGGATCATAAATGCGGGCCGCTATAGCATCCGGAACGCCAGGGCCATTATCTGTGATCGCGATCTGAACCTTTTCAGGCTCTGTCTTGATTTCAATACCAATAAATCGGCTCGCTTGACCTTCAACGGCATCAGCTGCATTTGAGATGATGTTGACGAGCACCTGCTGCAGACGCACGGAGTCCGCTACCACCCAGGTCTCTTCGTCTTGCTGGTTGAAGGAGAGATCAGCCTTCGCGACGCTCAGACGCCATGAAATGATTTCCTTCGTATCACGTATGACATCCTGCACTTTCACAGCGCGTAGCTTTTTGTTGGGTCGTCGGGCAAAGTTGCGCAGATGTTTGCTGATGCTCGTCATGCGCTCGACGACCTTTAATATCCGGTCCAACCCCGCTTTAGCATCGCGCTCACGCCCCTGATCGAGCATCAGGCCAGAAACTTCGGCATAAGCGCGGACTGCGGCCAGCGGTTGATTGAACTCATGCGATAGCGCCGCTGACATCTGCCCAAGTGCCGCAAGTTTTCCGGCGTGAACAAGTTCGACCTGCGTTCGCCGCAACTGCCGCTCGGTTGCTCTGCGTTCTTCGACTTCGCTTGCCAGTTTGTCGTTTGCTGTCGCCAGTTCAACGGTACGTGCCGCAACACGAAACTCCAGTTGCTCTTTGATTTCACGCTGGGCTGCGAGACGTTCGGCAAGCCGTGTGCGGTTCTGCAGAAAGACAGCAATGGCCATTGCGCCAAGCCCAACCAGCAGCAAGAGGGCAAGCACGGAGGTATAAGCCTGGTTTCGGGCCGGGCGCGTCGCCTGCAACACGCTGACGGTCCAACCGGCATCGACCATTTCTTCCGATAGGATCAGATATTCAATGGTGCGCTCTGCGTCATCCATCTCAAGCAAAGTGTCACCACGATCCGTTTGCGTGCTGCGGACTGGTATTTCGATCAGCGGTGTTTCCGCATAGCGACGGGTGTGAGCCGTGCGAGCAATCTGATCAGCGGTGAGGGGGCCTATACTTTTAAACAGCCAATCGGGTCGCCCCGACATGAAGATGATGCCTTCGGGATCAGTCACGATGATTTCGAAATCATTGCCATGCCATGACCGCTCAATCACATCCATGTCGACTTTGAAAGCAAGAACACCGCGTGCTTGACCATCGACCATTACCGGGGCGCTAAAATAGTAGCCGCGTTTTCCGGATGTTGTGCCGAGTGCAAAGAACCTGCCGCTATCCCCCGCAATTGCATCGAAGAAGTAGGGACGATAGCTGAAATTCTCTCCGACAAAAGGCCTTTGTTCATTGTAGTTTGAGGCGGCAATTGTCACGCCTTCGTCGTTCATCAGATAGATGTCTGAGGATTCGAGCAGATTATTGATCGATTGCAGATACTGATTTACTGCCGTCACATTTTGAGCTGCAGGATTGCGTACCAGATTTTGAATGGTGTCGTGTTCAGCAATGAGCGCCGGTAGCTTTTCATAGCGGGCCAATTGGCCGCCAAGCGCCGATGAAGCCAGACCCAAAGTGTTGGCACCACGCTGATGCAGCCCATTTAGTGCGATAGACATCATATGATTGGTGCCGAAAACGGCAATCAGGACCGATAACAAAAAGGCTAGTATAGCCAAAGTCATCCAGTCAAATCGCCAATGCCATCTCATTCCACCTCCTCCAAAACAGGTATAGAAATATATACTCTTCTGAAAAATCCTATATGGAAAATTTCATCATCAAAAACATTACGGGCGTATAACCATAATATTCGATGCTCAGTGGTTGAAAAAATTAATATTTGATAATATCAGCTTTGGAGACTGGATATTCTTTTGAGGCATCAAAAGGCAATTTAAATGCAAGCTTTTATCCATGATACGAGATGAAAAATTTAGTTGTAAAAAGGGTCTGGTGGTGCATTACGCGCCACCAGACCCTTAAGTTGTAAATTGGCTGATTTAGAACGAAACAGCCAGTTTTACATTGAAACCGTTCTGCTTCACATCCTTGGCAAACTGACCGGTGTAGGCGACCCCAAGAACTGTCGATGGCAGCAGATTGAAGTCCAGCCCTGCCTCAAGCGTAGCGACGTCTTTTGCCACGGGAGTTCCCCCAACAGTGAAGATGTCGGAACCTGTGAAACGCGCGGAGGATTCTGAATCAACGTCACCATAAGCGTGTCGCCAACCAATGTCGGCTCTTGCTTTCGGTGAAATATTGCCCAGATCAAACGTCGTCGCCGCGCGCAGACCAAGTGTTGTAAAGACGGTGTTGGTCTTGTCGGAATCTACATTCAACGCAGCAAGTGTATTGCCGGTTTCATTAAAACCTTTGGTCTTGTGATAGACATTGGTCAAATTGGCATAAGGCTCAAAAGTGCTTCTGCCAGCTGCGATTTTGTAGCCAAGTTCACCAAAGGCAACCAGGCTACCGGCATCATAATCTGCGTTTAGACGATCAGAGAACCCGTTAAAAGCAACAGATCGCTCTGTTTCCAGCTGATGCCAAGTGTAAGCGATGCCGGAACTGAACGCGAGTACGCCATGCGACATCGCCCATTGCGATCCTGCATACGCTCCAAGCGTATAATTGTCGCTATTGCCCGATGAAGCACGGTCATTGCTGTGAAAGCTTGTCTGTCCATAGCCTGCCAGCACGCCGACACGCCAGCTATCAGCGATAGTGGTGTCTATACCTGCCACGAAACCGCCTGACGAGGCGCTGAATTCGCCGACATTGCTATTGCCGTCCTGTTTAAGCCAGTGGCCATAGGCTTGCGCCCACCCACCATAAGTCGCGGCTACTCTGTCTTTATCGACAACGCTGTTAAATGCCGTAGGCTGCTTGCGTTCCGGTCCGTAGCCAAGAGGCTCGATTGGAGGCGTTGCGACAGGCTCATTGAAAGCAGAGCGCAAGCGATTGGTTATAGCATTCTGTGTCAGCAGGGTATTTTCGATCAGTGCTGATTTAGCTGATGCATGCACTTCGCCGGATAATGCATCAAAGCTGCTCTGGATTGTTGCTTGATCGTCGCCCAAAGTAACAAGAGCGGTGTAAAGTGCGTTCCCATCAGCCTTGAGGGTGTCCAAGGCACCGGCCAATGACCGCTGATTTGCGGTCATAGCCTTGTTGGCAAATTTCATATCGTTCCGCGATAACTTCAGATCGACCGTTTTTTTCGCATAGTCATAAATAAGCTCTGGTGTCAGGAATGCGAAGGTTGAGGTTACGCCGTTGAATGTGCCGGTTAGTTCATTTCCAACGGTCAGGATGCGATAGGTCGAAAAAGGGTTATAGTTGCCGCTTGCACCAACATGGAGCACGGAGCCACCATTGAGCGAAGCTTTGCCAGAAACGTAAACATGATCAGATGCATTGCTTTTTGGGTCAACATTGACCTGATAGGACGAGCCAGCGGCAAAAATCAGATCGCCATTGATTGTCAGTCCCCCGTTCAGATTGCCCGGTGCAAGGATGCCTCCTGAAGCAATTGTCACAGACGAAAGCGCATCGGTTGTTCCAATCGCGCCTGAGCCGCCTAACGCACCACCACCGCTGACAAGTACGTCGCCACCAAGCTTGTTGCCGATCAGCAATGTGCCGCCTTCAACATAGGTCTTGCCTTGGAAAAGCGAATTGTCGCCCGACAGAAGTGTTTTGCCAGAACTCTGGTGCAGTTCATGGGTTCCAACGGTAATACCGTCTTTCCACGTATTGCCATCAATGTGCTTGCTGATCAATTTCCCGGAGAATTCGTAAAGCTCATTGTTGTGACGGAAATCGAGCGTTGATTTGCCGTTTCCAAACCAGATTTCATCGGCGTTGAGCTTTGCATTTGAGCCGGAAATTGTGACGGACGAATTAGAGCCGGCGAGAATCCCCATTCTGAGAGAATTGGTGTTCAGCGCTCCACCTTCGCGCACGATGATGTCGGACTTCCCGGAAGTTCCTGCCAGAATAGGGCCGGTCGTTACGACAGTACCGTTGCCGCTTACTTCAAGCAAACCTTCTGAGCCAGCCTGCGTAGCTAGGCGAATTCGTGCACTTTTGAGTTCGGCGCTATTTTCCACCTTAACGTCGGCTTTGCCATAGAAGCCGACGTAGAATTCATTGACGTCGATTGACGAGCCTTTTTCCTTAAGAAGCAAGCTGCCTTGACCGTCAGTGTCATAACCGACGAAGAGGTCGTCTCCACTGAGAGCGCCGCCGTCCGCGATGGTCATAGTGCCTTTGCTGCCGGAACCGATATCCATTGCATAGTCGAAAGACCAATGTGATCCGGTGCCAGTGATTGTAGCGTTGCCGACCGATCCTGCACCCCAGCCAACAGCCGAGAAAGGACCGCTTGTAACCTTTGCGCCTTTTTCAATCGACAGAGTGCCGACGCCGTCATTGCCAACTATGAGCCGCTCGATATTGTTCCAAGCAGAGTTTGGGCCAGTGACAAGGACTTCGCCTTCAGAACCTGCAACGTCACCGACGATACCGCGCAGGTTTTCGAGGGTGCCACCGTTAGAAATGACAAGGCTGGCTTGTTTGCCGCTCGTCGTTCCGACGATTGCATTGTCACTCGGATGAGATACCTGGAAACCATTTATCTCAACCGCGCCTTCATCAACCGTTACTGGCAGCAGAGAAGGTGCCATGCTTGCAAAGCAAGGGGGCGATCCACCCGGTAAACTGCAATTGGCTGCGGCAGTGTCCAATGCCGATATGCTCATCAGAAATGCGAGCGTCAGTATAGAGCTGCTCGATAGCAGCATCTCAGGCTTTTTCATTATCCCCTCCCACGGCTTTCTGCCGTCCCACAGCTTATTTAGCGTGTCCTTAAACGTCCCGCTAGTTGAATCACAAACATTGCGCAAAGATTGCGTGTATAATTCTTGCTTTTGGTTCAGAGGGATTGGTCGCCTTATTGTCCCAGGGAGTTGCGGCAATGCAACTCCCTGGAAAGACCAGTTCGGCTAACCTTGCATGGAAGGAGTGAGGTTAGATATCGCGGGTCCGATTTCCAAAGTTTACAAAGATGAACTGACCTGCATAAGCTGCAATCGCTGCTTTGAGGAGATCACCGGGCACGAAGGCCAAATCTCCAATTATGGCGCTCCACGGGGAGAGGCCGACATAGGCGACAAGCCATGCGACACCGAAGATGTGGTCGATAATAACGCCGACCGTTGCAGCGATGAAAAAGCCTGCGAAGGTTTTCCAGCCACCGATCGTGCTTTGGGCCACTTTGTTTGAAATCCAGCCTGTCACAAAGGCCGCAGGCAAGAAGCCCACCAGATATCCAGCGGTTGGGCTGAAGAAGATGCCGAGGCCGCCTCTGCCTCCGGAAAGAACAGGTAAGCCAATTGCGACGAGTGCTATCAGAAGTAAGACGGACAGCGCTCCACCGCGGGCGCCGAGCACCACACCGGCGAGCAGGACACCCAGACTCTGGGCATGAATAGGTACAGGTATGAAGGTGAGCATAATCGGTGGTATCAAGCCCAGCACCACGATGATTGCTGTAAACAGCGCGATCATAACCAAAGATCTCGTTTGCACGTCGTGTACCTTCTTACTGACGATATTGTGGCTGTAAGCGGCGGTGCGCCTACGTGTCTAATTGTGTTTGCGCTGTTGCGAACGAATGCATCTCGCATCAATAGCGTTTGCAATTTCATCCGCACTTTGCATCGTGCCAATTACCATCGGTACGATAACCGTGGATAGCCGCATTTTTAATCCCCGCGCACGATGAGCTTCCGCCACCGATTTATAGCGTGCATGAACCTCAGGCACGAAGCGAATAACGAGCCCAATCGCTAATCCAATGTCACGAGCGTTGCCTATACCAATTGCTTCAAATGGTTGTGCGGCTCTGGTTATCGTGTCGATGAACTGACCAATCGTTGTTGTGGCCGTAATGACGGTTGCAAAAAGGCTCAATGATCCCAGCCGCATCAGAACGATTGAAGCCGCTTCAAAACTGTTGGCATAGGCAGTCCAAACAACGACAACGACAATCGTCAGTAAGAGTGGCCAAGATTTTAGCCATTGAACGACCGCCGAACGACAAAAGGCGAGGGAACTGAACGCCACGAGAGCGGTTAAAATTCCAAGTGCAACCGGAGTGTTGATCATGAAGAGAACGACACTTAACCCGAAAAGAGCAATGAGTTTGATTGCTGGTGGCAGTCGATCAATTGGTCCATTTCCGCGCGCTTCATAGAAGTTCATGAGACCAAAGCCAGATAATGCGCAATCGTCTCATCAGCGGGGCCATCCTCGACGAGTTTACCCTGATGGAAAAGCAGCACACGGTCGAAGCCCGACAACAAGGTTAGATCGTGGCTGACCACGATAACATTTTCCTTAAGCTCACGGATGGTCCGCCCCACTATGTTTCTGTTTTTCAAGTCGAGCTGATTGGTCGGTTCGTCCATGATCACAATATCAGGTTCCGTGACCAGAACCGAAGCGAGCGCTGCGAGCTGCAACTCACCTCCGGATAGCTCATGTGCACGGCGTTCGGACAGATGCGCTATCCCAATGCGATCAAGTACCGCTGAAACCGTGTTCGCCAATTCTTGCTTGCTCAGCCCACGCGATTGCAGGCCTAATGCAACGTCGTCTTTGATTAGTGGCAGTACGATCTGGTTCGCGGGGTTCTGAAAGATATAGCCAACCGCCGCGCGCACTTTCGCTCCGTCAATTGCTGTGTCATGGCCATTTGTCAGAACGCGTCCCGACGATGGCAGAACCAGCCCATTCACCATGCGTGAGAAGGTGGACTTACCTGATCCATTGAGGCCAATGATACCAATGCGCCGTTCTGAAAGCTCAAGCGAAAGCGGTTCCAGAACCACCTTATCGGCAAACTTCGCCTCGGCTTTATCAAACAGAATGTTCAACTCTTGATCCCACACAATATAACTTTGCTTTGCCTGCCATGACCATGGTTGGTCAAGCATGTAATGCGAAGCGGTTGGTTAAAGCTGATCAATGAGCAGTGCAATAAGGTCTTAACGCTTTTATTTCGTTGATTTTGGATTTTTGATCTTTGCAAATGTTTCAACAAAACGACGGTAGCTTCGTCGTTTTGATTAAATTGCCCACACAAAATTTGTCATATCAAAGGCTTGCACGGTTGATCCATCGGTGGAACTCTGATCTTCTTATATGAAGGCGTGACTTAGGGAGGGGATCGCTGAATGTCTGTTGTAATGCCCGAATTGCGTGCTGATACCATTATTCATAACGGCACGATCTGGTGTGGATACGAAGAGGGCACGGTAGAGGCCCTGGCAATCTGGCAAGGCAAGGTTCTAGCCACTGGTACTAAAGACCAAGTCTGGTCTCTCAAAGGTGACAAAACGAAAGTCATCGATCTGGAGGGGCGTTTCGCTACACCCGGATTAAACGATTCTCATCTCCACCTGATTTCAGTCGGGCTGACGCTCAAGTGGCTTGATGCAACGCCGCAAGCAGCACCCACTTTGGAAAGTCTGCTTGGTTCGATACGCGAAATGGCGGCTTCGGTTCCACCAGGGACATGGATCAGAGCTCGTGGCTACGATCAGACCAAACTTGACATCGGCCGCCATCCGCATAAGTCAGAACTCGACGCTGTAGCACCCAATCATCCGGTGATGCTGGTGCGTGCCTGTGGTCACGTTTCGATCTTCAACTCAAAAGCTTTTGAGCTGGCCGGTATCGATGAAAAATCGCCAGTGCCGGACGGCGGTTTGATCGAACAGCATAATGGTGTGCTGACCGGAATGGTTGCGGAAAATGCACAAGGGGCAGTTCGCAAAGCAATTCCAAAAGCAACAACGGAAGAAATGATCGAAGCCATTGAGGCTGCTGGTAATCTGTTGCTTTCATATGGCATTACCAGTGTTATGGATGCAGCCGTTGGGCAGGTTGCAGGCTTTGACGAAATTCGCGCCTATAATATCGCGAAACTTCAGAAACGGTTGCCGGTGCGCACTTGGCTGGTTCTGTTGGGTGATCCTGGCACGTCGATTGTGGAGAAATGTTACGAAGCCGGATTGGTTTCCGGGGTCGGTGATGACATGCTGACGGTTGGTGCAGTCAAGATTTTCCTTGATGGTTCGGCAGGTGGGCGGACCGCATGGATGAGCAAGCCTTATCTCGGCGACGATAATAATATCGGCGTGCAGATATTACCGGATGCGGAACTGGAAGCACTGGTGCTTGATGCCCACAAAAAGGGCTATCAGCTTGCCTGCCACGCAATCGGTGACGCAGCGATTGGTCAGCTCATTACTGCCTACGAAAAAGCACTTGCAGCGCATCCCGATCCTGACCGTCGCCACCGTATCGAACATTGCGGCTTCTCTACACCGGAACAGCACGAGCGGATGAAAAAGGCTGGCATCTATCCATGCCCACAACAGGTTTTCATCTACGACTTTGGTGATGCGTATATTTCCGTGCTTGGTGAAGAAAAAGCATTGTCGAGCTATCCACTCAAGACGTGGAAAGACCTCGGTTTCAAACCTGCTACAGGAAGTGACGCGCCTGTCTGTCATCCAAATCCTTACCCCAACATCTATTCGATGCTCACGCGCGAAACTGGCAAGGGAACGGTGATGGATGCCCGTGAGCGTGTTTCAATCGAAGAAGCGCTTCAGGTCTATACCGAATACGGTGCTTTTTCGCAGAAACTGGAGGATGTGAAAGGCAAATTAGTTCCGGGCCAGGCGGCTGATATCGCAGTGTTTTCACGCAATATGCTTACCGCAAAACCACAGGAAATTCTCAACGACACGCATTGTATGCTCACTATTCGCGAAGGCGAAGTGGTGTTCGAACGTTCGTAAGGAGGACAGGCAGCGAGGCTTCGGTCCCGCTGCCTGAAGACGGTCATTCGGATCTCAAAAAAATAAAGTAAAAGGGGAAGACTATGAGGAAATTTACATTGCTTGCGGCGATGTCCATTGCACTGATGGCGGGTACTGCCGCCTATGCTGCTGACGAACCACGTTCGGGAGGCGTTATTAATTTTGTTGCGCCTTATGGTGACAGCTTCTCGACGCTTGACGTTCAGGCTTCACCTGCAACGCAGGACGAGTTTTATGCCAAGGCCATTCACCGCACGCTATATGATTGGGATGCGGATCAGAACAAGCCCGTTCTCGGTTTGGCAACAGATGTAAGCGTTTCTGAGGATAGGCTCGTCTATACCTATAAGCTGCGCCAGGATGCGTTTTTCCATGATGGCAAGCCATTAACGGCTGACGACATTATCTGGAGCTATACCCGCATTATGGACCCGAAGAAGGCTTTCCCGCCAGCGCGCTATATTGCCGAAATCAAGGGTGCCGAAGAATATACACAGGGCAAAGCCAAGGAAATCTCCGGTCTGAAGAAGATCGACGACCATACGCTTGAGATCACACTGAAACAGCCAATTGATCCCGGCTATCAGTTCATGCGCAACAACACGGCGATTTATCCTGCCGGTCAGGGCGACAGCGAAGAATATCAGCGTCACCCAATCGGTCTTGGACCTTACAAGTTTGCCGAATACGTCCCCGGCTCCCGTTTGACGGTTGAGAAGTGGGACAAATATTACGAAAAGGGCAAGCCGTACGCAGACAAGATCAACATCATGATCATGGGCGATGCCGCTGCCCGTGACGTTGCGTTCCGCAATAAGGAAATTGATGTGGCGGTGCTCGGACCGGCGCAGTACACTGCCTATCTTGCCGATCCTGAACTTGCGAAGAATATGGTGGAAGTCGCCGAGGTCTATACCCGCGCTGTTGGTTTTAACCCGGATTTCAAGCCGTTTCAGGACAAGCGTGTCCGCCAAGCAATCAACTACGCTATTGATAGTGATCTGATCATCAAGCGCCTCGTCAAGGACAAGGCCTATCGTGCTGTGGGTTGGCTTCCGAACTCATCGCCTGCCTTCGACAAAGATGCGAAGCCTTATCCCTATGATCCTGAAAAAGCGAAAGCTTTGCTTGCTGAAGCCGGCTATCCAGACGGTTTCGAGTTTGAGCTGACGGCAACGCAAAACGAAAGCTGGGGCTTGACCATCGTTCAGGCGATCATCCCGATGCTGGATAAGGTTGGGATCAAGGTCAAGGCAAAGCCGGTTGAAGCCTCCGTACTTGCGGATGTGGTTCCTGCTGGCAATTTCCAAGCCTATATGTGGTCGCTCGAAAGCGGCCCAGATGCACTGACCGCAATGCAGTGCTTCTACTCCACGACACCGCAATCTGCATGTAATTATCAGAAGTTCGCCAATGCAGAATTTGATAAGATCGTCGATGAAGCAAAACTTGCGAAAACAGAAGACGAAAAGAATGCGCTGCTGAAAAAGGCCAACAACCTGCTGCAGGAAGAAGCGCCAGTCTGGTTCTTCAACTACAACAAGGCCGTCATGGCGCATCAGCCATGGTTGCACGGCTTGCAGCCAAACTCTGCGGAGCTCGCAGTACAGTCCTATGAAAAGCTTTGGGTCGACGACACGGTTCCGTCCGGTCGTTAATTCCGGCTGATCTGGATCGGCCCGCTCGATTTCGGGCGGGCCACTGATCCCCTTTGCTCCAGCGTCTTTCACGCTGATCCGAAAGGAGGACTGTGTGCTCTATTTTATCGCCCGCCGCGTCTTGCAGATGATGCCGACAGTCATTGCGGTATCGCTGCTTATCTTCGTCATTTTCAGCGTCGTTCCGGGCAGCATTGCTTCTGGTCTTATCGCCAACGGCAAAGGCATGAACGACCCGAAGATGGTTGAAAAGATCACGCAGGAGTTCGGTCTCGACAAGCCTGTTTATGTGCGTTTCGGCAACTATCTGGTGCAGTTGGCACAGTTCGATCTTGGCACGTCCTATCGATCGAGGCAGCCGGTTGTCTCGCTCATCCAGGAACGTATGTGGCCAACGCTGAAACTCGCTTTCGCAGCTATGGGATTTGCCATTCTGATTGGGGTGCCACTTGGATTTATAGCGGCGCTGAAGCCCGGAAGCATTCTCGACAGTGTGACCATGATAGGCGCTGTCTCTGGCCTTTCACTGCCGCAATTCTGGCTGGGGCTCCTTGCCATGTATCTCTTTGCCCTGACGCTTGGATGGTTGCCAAGTTTCGGTTACGGCAATGGCGGCATACGCAACATCATTCTGCCAGCGCTGACTTTGGGTGTTGCACCGCTGGCGCTTCTCGCAAGGACAACGCGCGCAGCTGTGCTTGAAGTGATGGGCGCGGATTTCATTCGCACTGCCCGTTCAAAAGGCATGAACAGCTTCAGGCTGGTGACGTGGCACGTCATGCGAAATGCGCTTGTTTTAATCATTACGACAATCGGTCTGCAATTCGGATCGATGATGGGGCAAGCCGTGGTGGTTGAAAAGCTGTTTTCATGGCCGGGCCTTGGCTCATTGCTGATTGATAGCGTTTCGCTGCGCGACATTCCCGTCGTACAGGGGGCTATTCTCGTGATCGTATTGTGGTTTCTGGTCATCAATACGATTGTTGATATTCTCTACGCGGTTATCGATCCGCGCATAAGTCACGAGTAAGCCCATGAAGCTCCGTTTCAATCTCGTATTTGGCGGGTTCGTTTGCATCGTAATCGTGGGCGCTGCCGTATTTGCACCATTGCTGGCGCACTATAATCCGGTTCTCGATGCCGATCTGATGAATGCAGAACTGCCACCCGATGCACAATTCTGGTTTGGCACTGACGCACAAGGCCGCGATGTATATTCGCGCATCCTCTATGGCGCGCAGGTGTCATTGACCGTTGGTGTGGTCTCACAGTGCATCAACACGGTCATTGGCCTCTGTTTTGGAATTTCTGCTGGCTATTTCGGCGGCTGGTGGGACGATTTCGTCAATGGTCTCACAAATCTCATGCTGGCGATCCCGTCGCTGATCTTCGCGTTGGCGATCATGGCTGTTCTCGGCCCCGGTTTGCCGAGCCTTTTGCTCGCGCTTGGTCTCACAAACTGGTCCTGGACGTGCCGCATTGCGCGCAGTTCCACCCTTTCGCTCAAGAAGCAGGGCTACATTCAGGCCGCCAAGATGCTGGGCTATAGCGATGTTCGCATCATGATTACGCAGATCTTGCCGAACATGATTGGACCTATCCTTGTGATCGGCACACTGGGAATGGGTGACGCGATCCTCGCAGAAGCTGCCCTTTCCTATCTGGGTCTTGGTATCAGTCCTCCTGATCCTAGTTGGGGCAATATGCTCACTGATGCGCGTGAGTTGATCGTGAATGCACCTTGGGCAGCCGTATTCCCCGGTCTAGCAATCTTTTTCACAGTGCTTGGTCTCAATCTGTTCGGCGACGGTCTTCGTGACTGGCTCGACCCGCATATGAGGACGCGCAAAGTATGAGCGAACAAACACTTCTCGAGGTCGAAAACCTGCGGATCGATATCGTGTCTGGTTCGACCAAGCATAATGTTGTTGAAGACGTATCCTTCACAATCGGTGCCGGTGAAACATTCGGTTTGGTTGGAGAGTCCGGCTGCGGAAAGAGTATCACCGCATTGTCAATGATAGGATTGCTGCGCAAACCACTATCGATAACCGGTGGCGCGATACGGTTCAAAGGGCAGGATTTGCGATCCATGTCGTCACGCGAAATGCGAAAGCTGCGTGGTAATCGCATCGCGATGATCTTTCAGGAACCGATGACCGCACTCAATCCGCTTTCACCTGTAGGGCGGCAGATTGCAGAAATGTTCGTGCTGCATCAGGGTGCAACTTGGCATGAAGCAGAGCGCAAAGCGGTCGAAGCGCTTGCCAGCGTTCAGGTGCCAGCGCCAGAGCAACGCGTGAAAAATTATCCGCATCAGATGTCGGGCGGTATGCGCCAGCGAGTGATGATCGCTATTGCGCTTGCATGCAACCCTGATCTTTTGATCGCCGATGAGCCCACGACTGCGCTTGATGTGACGGTTCAGGCGGAAATTCTTCGTCTGATGCAGGAGCTTTGCACAGCGCGTGGGACTTCCGTACTCATGATCAGTCATGATCTTGGTGTTATTGCGAAAATGTGCCGTCGCGTGGGTGTGATGTATGCCGGGCATCTTGTCGAGGAGCGCATAACAGCGGGTCTGTTTCACCATCCGGCGCACCCTTATGCGCATGGCCTTCTGGCTTCTCTCCCGCAGCTTGGTTCTCGCAAGAAAGAAGGTCAGTTACGACTTCAGGAAATCGAAGGCGTGGTGCCTTCCATTTCCGCTTTCCCGGCAGGCTGCAGATTTGAGCCGCGCTGCACGCGTGCCACCGATATTTGCCGCGCGCAAAAGCCGGGCTGGACGCCACTTGAGGATGCGGGTGTGGTGAGGTGTTTCCATCATGAATGATATGCATTCAACGAAATTGGCAGAGCCACTGGTCAGAATTGATGATGTCTGCGTTTATTTCCCGGTGAGCGGCGGCATCTTCAGCCATTCCAAGCAATTGCTGCGCGCCGTCAATAATCTCAGCCTGACCCTTAATAAAGGCGAGTGCTTGTCCATCGTGGGTGAGTCCGGCTGTGGCAAATCTACGCTCGCCCTCTCCATCGTAGGCCTTCAGAAGCCAACCAGTGGTCAGATCTATTTTGAAGGACGTCCGATCACTGGCAAGAATGAGCCTTCGCGGCTGGAACGGGCAAAGATGGCACAAATGGTCTTTCAAGATCCGTTTGCTTCACTCAATCCACGCCAGTCGGTCTATACATCGCTCGCCGCACCTTTAAGGCTTCATGGTGTAAAGTCACGTAGTGAGGTTGATGGGCGGGTTGAGGAAATTCTACGCCTCGTCGGATTGAAGCCCGAGCAGGCAAAACGTTTCCCGCATGAGTTTTCCGGGGGGCAACGCCAGCGCATAGGGATTGCGCGCGCCTTGCTGCTCAATCCGAAAGTTATCGTGCTGGATGAACCTGTCTCAGCGTTGGATGTTTCGATCCGGGCACAGATCATCAATCTGCTGCTGGACCTGAAAGAGCGGCTTGGTCTTTCCTATATCATGATCAGTCATGATCTGAGCGTCGTAGAGCATATGAGTGATCGGGTGGCCGTTATGTATTTCGGCCAGATTGTTGAGAGTGGCCCGTGGGATCGTATATTCTCGAACCCGACGCATCCCTATACGCGGCGGCTGATCTCCGCTATTCCCGATCCGATGACGGAATTGACAGGCGGTCGGCTGATCGATGATCGAAACCCACCCAACGCACCAGAAGGCTACGCGTTTTATCCCGAAAGCTTTGGTACACATGATGTGTATCATTTGCCGCCACCCACGCAGTTTATAGATATCGGCGGTGAGCAACGTATCCGTGTGGTTCAAAAAACATAAAAGCGTCGGATACCGACGCTTTTCTTTAGATCATTTGACGTGGAGGAACAGCGTCCCCCGCTTCCGCTTTTTGAGCTGACTGAGATTATTTGCGAAGCTCGGCTTCAATCTCGTCCAACGCTTTGTCTTTTCCGATACCAGTCAGGAAGGGTAGACCCTTGATGACTGGCTTGGTGACGGAAGCGGAAATAGGCGTGGTTGAAACGATGAAATCCACATTGTCAGCTAAGGAGGCTACTTCCGTGGCCTTTGCCTGCTGAGCATTGAAGGTAAGCCCGCGCTTTTTCATTTCTTCGGTGACTGTTGCGTTGACTGCCGTAGATGTCGCTACACCTGTTCCGCAAGCGAAGAGAATTGTTTTTATTCTAGCCATGGTTTCCTCCAATTGGTGTTCGTGCATTCCATGAAACGCGCGAATATCGTATTTTTGTTGTCTCGAATTCGGCTGTTAAGATCTACTCTTAATTCAGTGCAGTTTGAATATCTTCAAGCGTGCGCGCCGCCTTCAGCCTATCGAGTGCATTCGGATCCTGAATTGTCGCCATGATTTGCTGCAAGGTTTCAATCTGTTTGTCCTTGTCATTGATGGCAAGCAGAAAGACATATCCAACAGAAACGGCCTCTTCAGGATCTTCCATATTGGCAAATTCAATTGGTGATTTCAGGGTTGCAAAGGCAATGCCAGCCTTAAGCACATGCTCAGGATCAGTATGTGGCACGGCAACGTTTTCTTCGCGCTCAAGGGGCAATCCTGTTGGCATCGTCAGTTCGCGGCTTACGACCGCGTCGGCGTAGCTTGGCTTTACATAACCCAGCTTTTCCAGCTTACCCGCCAGAATCCGGATGATCTCTTCATTGGTTTTTGCTTCGCTCTGAAGCTCGATCGCTTGAGGGTCGAGAAAATCAATCAGACCAGCAGCCATTTCATTCTCCGTTTAAAGAAGGTCGCACGTCGGTCTCGACGTGCGACTTTTATTTCATGTGTCGATCATTGCCAATTTTAGGCGGCAATTTCGTCTGCTGGTTCGTCCTCAGCGCCTGCCGCACGCTCCCATGCCTGGGTATTGCGGCGATAGAGCATGAAAAGTGCAGCAATAACAACGGCGATCACCGCGATACCAATAGCACCAAGCCACTGGATGGCCGATATGATGATGTATGGCACCCACAGGAATCCGTCGACCACTGAAGTGATCTGCAAGGCGTTCTCAGGCAGCTTGAAGCCGGATGAAACCGCAGCACTCGTAAACAACGGAGCAAGCGCATTGGCTACATAGAAGCCGATTGCCAGTGTGATCGTTCCTACGACGACCATGCGGAACACGTTTCCTTTCAGAAGCGGTGCAGTCATGGCGACGATGAAAGGAATGACGGCAAGGTCGGCAAACAGGATGACGCGGTTGCCTGGCAGGATGACCGAAAGAATGATCGCAATAGGCACCAGAATGAGCGACGACGAGATCGCGGCTGGATGTCCGATAAGGATTGCCGAGTCGAGACCAACAAGAAGTTCGCGGTCGCCGGTGCGCTTGCGCACAAATTCCTGTGCAGCGTCGGAAACTGGCAGCAGGCCTTCCATCAGGATTTTGACCATACGCGGCAGAAGCAACATAACGGCGGCAAGTGTCATGCCTGTGCCGAAAACTTTCGCGAGTACGACGCCGAAATCCCCTGCATTATAAAATGCGATTAGGCCGAGCACCAAACCGATAATCAGGCCGAGCACAACCGGTTCGCCGAATACACCGAAGCGACGTTCGATGGTTTCCGTGCTGATGTTGATCTTGTTGATGCCGGGAATGCGATCCATGATCCAGTTGAGCACGATTGCAATCGGCAGAATCTGTGCCGAGGCCAGATGCGGCACGGAAACCCCCGGTACACCGTAAAACTGCTGAACAGCACGCGCCGACCAGTCTGCAAACAGCAGCGAAAGTGCCGCAACAAGTGCTGCAACAATGATGCCGTAAGCCAGGTTATCGGTTGCAGCGACAACCAGCGAACCGACGAAAGCAAAGTGCCAGAAGTTCCACACATCGACGTTCAACGTGCGTGTCCAGCGAAGCAGAAGCAGCACGATGTTGACCAGAATACCGACAGGAATAACCCAAAGACCCACCGATGAACCGAAGGCGATTGCTGCGGCCGAAGGCCAGCCAACATCAACAATATCGCGCTTGATGCCCGTATTGGTGACGATTGCCTGAGCCACTTCACCAATAGAAGTGAACATCAAGCCCAGGACCAGATTGATACCGATGAAAGCAACTCCGATGGTGATGGCTGCACGGAAGGCTTTGCCCACCTTTGCGCCGAGTACCACCGCAATGATGAAGATGACGATAGGCAACAGAACCGTTGCCCCAAGCGTATCGACTGCCGTTTTTAGTCCGCTCAGAAATGCGTCCATTTATTTCTCCTCCCCCCGGAGCACTCCCAAAGTGCGCCGAGCTAACAGAACGCCATTATTAGCTCGCACGTATCGACGTTTCAAAATGTGAATTGTGCGAAACGGCAGAACATTTGTATTCTATAGCAAACTAAAGTTGAATAACAAGATGGCATTTGCAAGCGGGTTGAGGTGTGCGGTTTATGAACACTGGTATTGACTTAGAAACAAATGTTCATTAATCGATAATGTATCAGAGGAGACTGCGAGAATATTTGCAGGGACGTTCAGGAGGAAACGATGGCAACCAATGTGGCGTTGACGGGTTTGGCGCGTGACATGCAGGCGCGGGCGGATAGTGGGCGACCGATCCGTATCGGACTGATTGGCTCAGGCGAAATGGGCACCGATATCGTCACGCGCGTTGCGCATATGCCGGGTATCGAAGTTGGTGCTATTTCTGAGTTGCGCGTTCCCAATGCCCTGAAGGCAGTCGATATTGCTTTTCAGGAAGAAGGTCATGGCCGTGAGGTTTCGACCGCGTCAGATCTGACTGCTGCCATGGAAGCGCATAAGGTTGCCGTAACCGATAACGCCAATCTGATCCTTGAAAACGATCTTATCGATGTTGTGATCGACGCAACGGGTGTGCCGGCTGTCGGTGCAGAGATTGGCCTGCGCGCCATGGAACACGGCAAGCATCTGGTCATGATGAATGTCGAAGCAGACGTGACAATCGGCGCTTATCTGAAAGCGGAAGCCGAACGTCTTGGTGTTACCTATTCGCTGGGCGCCGGTGACGAGCCGTCATCTTGCATGGAGTTGATCGAGTTTGTGACTGCCATGGGTCATCCGATTGTGGCGGCAGGCAAGGGCAAGAACAACCCGCTCAATATCGATGCGGTTCCCGATCAATATATGGAAGAAGCCACGCGCCGTAACATGAACGTGCGTATGCTGGTGGAGTTCGTCGATGGTTCAAAGACCATGGTCGAAATGGCCGCAATTGCCAATGCGACAGGTCTTGTCCCGGATAAAGCCGGTATGCACGGTCCCGCTGCAACGCTCGACCAGCTCAACAAGACACTGATCCCTGAAAAGGACGGCGGTGTGTTGTCCAAAGTTGGTGTTGTTGATTATTCGATCGGGAAAGGTGTAGCACCTGGCGTGTTTGTCGTCGCCGACATGTCGCACCCACGTATTTCCGAGCGCATGGAAGATCTGAAGATGGGCAAGGGTCCATATTTCACATTCCATCGCCCATATCACCTGACTTCTCTCGAAGTGCCGCTCACCTGCGCCCGCGTTGTACTTTACGGCAAGCCTGACATGGTTCCGCTTTCAAAGCCGGTCGCCGAAGTGGCTGCGGTTGCAAAGAAGGACATGCAGCCGGGCGAAAAGCTCGATGCGATTGGCGAATATTGCTACCGCGCATGGATCATGACTTCGGGCGAGGCGCGCAGTGCACATGCGATCCCTTGCGGGCTTCTGCAGGGTGGCAGCGTGACCAAACCGATCAAGAAGGGCGAGCTTATCACCTACGATAATGCGGCCGTGGCTCCCGGTTCCAAGATTGCCGAGCTGCGCGCGCGTCAAGACAAGCTCGTTTACGGAGCGTGAGGACAAAACATCATGGCTCAAGCCAAAAAAGTCGAACCGCAGGATACGGGTGACCGTCATAACTTGCCTTATGCCTTCCGCACCTATTCGCCGGAGCAACTGAAAGAAGCACTGCATAAGATGTATCTCATCCGCCGCTTTGAAGAAGGCGCGGAAGAAAGCTACACGCGTGGTCTCATTCACGGAACGATGCACCTTTCCATCGGTCAAGAAGCGAGCGCGATGGGATCCTGTCTGCCGCTCAATGATGATGACATGATCACGTCGACCCATCGCGGCCACGGTCATTGCATCGCCAAGGGTGCAGACGTGAAACGTATGTTTGCTGAGTTTTTCGGCAAGGAAACAGGTTATTGCAAAGGCCGTGGTGGCTCGATGCACATTGCCGACGTTTCCAAGGGCAATCTCGGCGCAAATGGCATTGTCGGTGGTGGTATTCCGATTGCGGTCGGCGCTGCGCTTTCCGCCAAAAAACAGAAGAACGGCAAGGTAGTCGTATCGTTCTTTGGTGATGGCGCAAACAATGAAGGCGCTTTCCACGAAGCTCTCAATATGGCGTCTGTCTGGAAACTTCCTGTTGTTTTCGTTTGTGAAAACAATGGCTACGGCATGTCTACCTCCACCAAGCGTTCAACAGCGGTTGCCAATGTTGCAGACCGTGCCTCGGCCTACAATATGCCCGGCGTGATCGTCGATGGTAACAATCTGTCGGAAGTGGCGGAGGCCATCAATGAAGCCACTGAACGCGCACGGCGCGGTGATGGTCCGACGCTGATTGAAAACAAGACGTACCGCATTCGTGGTCATTCCAAAAGCGATCGCAACCGCTATCGCACCAAGGAAGAAATCGAGCATTGGCAAAATGATCGCGATCCAATCGCGCATTTCGAGGCCGACTTGAAAGCCTATGGCTTCATCAATGACGCCGAGATCGAGGAAATCCGCGCTCAAGTGGAGAAGGAAATCGCTGACGCGATCGAGTTCGCCAAAAACAGCCCGGCACCTGATCTGACCAACCTGACCCGCGACGTTTACACGGACGATATTTGAATATGGACACGACAATCCGTGAGTTGAGCTATTCGCAAGCCATCCAGGAAGCAATGGCAATTGCCATGGAACGCGACGACCGCGTGTTCCTGATGGGTGAAGATATTGGCGTCTATGGCGGCGCATTTCAGGTGACAGGTGATCTGGTGCATCGCTTTGGTGAAGACCGGGTCATGGACACGCCGATTTCAGAATTGGGCGGTGCAGGTGTTGCTGTAGGTGCAGCACTGACCGGTATGCGCCCGATCTTTGAGTTCCAGTTTTCTGACTTTGCAGCACTTGCGATGGAACAGATCGTCAACCAGGCTGCGAAAATTCGCTATATGCTTGGCGGTGCGGTTTCTGTGCCGCTGGTTATGCGGTTTCCGGCAGGGTCGGGAACGGGTGCTGCGGCACAGCACAGCCAGAGCCTTGAAGCATGGCTTGGCCATGTACCGGGTCTCAAAGTTTTGCAGCCAGCGACCCCTTACGATGCCAAGGGCATGTTGCTCGCAGCCGTTGAAGATCCCGATCCGGTTATGATTTTCGAGCATAAGTTGCTCTACAAGACCAAAGGTCCGGTTCCTGAAGGCTTCTACATCGTACCAATCGGCAAGGCGGAAGTGGTTCGCGAAGGGCGCGATCTGACCATCGTTGCAACTGCAATCATGGTGCACAAAGCCCTTGATGCTGCCGCTGAACTTGCCAAGGAAGGCATTGATGTTGAAGTGATCGACCTGCGCACCGTGCGTCCGATTGATCGTGAAACCATCATTAAAAGCGTCAAGAAGACGTCGAAGCTTCTTTGCGTTTACGAGGCAGTAAAGACCCTTGGTATAGGCGCTGAAATATCTGCCATTGTAGCGGAAAGCGATGCCTTCGATTACCTCGATGCGCCAATTGTGCGTCTTGGCGGAGCCGAAACTCCAATTCCTTATAATCCCGACCTTGAACGTGCGACCGTTCCACAGGTGCCTGACATCCTGAAAAGCGCTCGTGATCTGGCCAAAGGAGTGCGCTGACCATGGCTGTGGAAGTCATTCTCCCCAAGGTCGATATGGATATGGAGACGGGGCAGATTTCGCGATGGTTTGCTAAAGATGGCGATACCGTCACGAAAGGTCAGCTTCTCTTTGAAATTGAGACTGACAAGGCGGCGATGGAAGTCGATGCTCCAGCATCCGGTATAATCGCAGATATTACTGCTGAGGAAGGGGCTGTTGTACCCGTCGGTCAAGCTGTCGCCTGGATTTATGCTGAAGGTGAAGAGCGTAACGGCAAGTCGGTTCCGCTTGTTGAAGAACCTGTCGCTGTTGCTCAGGTGGAGGCGGTTGTTGAGCCGGTAGCTTCGAAACAGGTTGAACCCCAGTCCTCCCAAGACGATGAAGCGGGTTCAGCCAATGATGTTCGGGCAACACCGCTCGCTCGTCGGCTTGCGCGTGAGGCAGGTATTGATCTCAAATCCGTTCAAGGCTCAGGTCCGAAAGGTCGTGTGCAGAAAAAGGACGTTGAAGGCAATATCAGCATTGCGAAGCCTGCCATAGCTGCGGTTGCGGCTAAACCGCCAGTGAGAAACACTGCTGAACCGCTTGCACCTGGACAGCTCAATGCAGTCTGGCTGCGTGAGGGGGAAGCTGGCCGTTTGCCGGTTGTTCTGATTCACGGTTATGCAGCTGATCTCAATTCGTGGCGTGGATTGTTTGCCGGTGCATCGCTTGGTCATCCAATCCTTGCACTCGATCTCCCGGGACACGGCAATTCACCACGCGTCGTTCCTGAAAGCATAGATGAGATTGCAGCAAGCGTGGAGGCAACGCTTGCGTCATTGGGTGTAACATCCTGCCTTCTGGTCGGACATTCACTTGGTGGAGCGGTCGCAACTGTCACCGCGGCTCGCGGTGTTGTCGATGTGCGTTCGCTGCTGCTCATTTCGTCGGGCGGCTTGGGACCACAGGTCAATGGGGCATTTATAACGGGTCTCGTCGGCGCGAAAAGCGAAGCCAGCATCGTTCCCTGGCTGAAACTGCTCGTCGCTGATGAGAGCCATCTGACAAGACCTTTCATCAATGCGACCGTTACTCAGGCTGCGGATGCAGAACTGCGCGATACGCAGGAAGCAATTGGTGCGCGGTTCTTTGCAGATGGCACGCAAACCTTCGAGGTACGCTCAAGCATTGCTTCGCTAGCGATGCCAGTGCGGCTTATCTTCGGTGTCGAAGACCGTGTTATCCCGGTTGCTCATGCTCATGGTTTGCCGGGGAAGATGGGCGTCCACATTTTTGCAGGTTGTGGACATATGCCACAAATCGAAGAGCGGGCTGCGGTGCTGCAAATCCTTAAAGAATGCGCAGCAGCTGCCAATTGATGCCGGTTTCGTCGCAAATGCGGCAATCAAAAAAGCACATCGTTTTGCGACGATGTGCTTTTTGCATTTAATTGGATTGCGCTCTGAGCATCTCAGCAGCACTTTCCTCATCAGTGATGAGAACAGTTGGCTTCAGAAGCTCCACTGCGCCAAGCAGAGCTGCGATCTTCTCTTTGCCGCCTGATGTAAGAATACGTTGCGGCGTTTTCTGAAGGCTCTCAATTTTGGCCGACATGACACGGTCATGCACTGGATCATCAACGATCTTGCCATTTCTATCGTAGAAGTGAAACAGCACGTCGCCGACGGCACCGTTCTCTATCAGTGACAGTTTCTGCGCCTCATCGATCAGGCCCACGCGATATGACGTGCTGCTCGCAGTCTGAATATCACCGACGCTGAGCAAAACCATATCGAGTTCTTCGGCCATGTCCAACACGGTATTCAGCCCACAACGCTCGATAAGTGCGATCCGCGTTTCTTTGCTGTCGACCAGAGCAGGGGCGGGGATCAGATAGCCTTCACCCTGAAAAATCTGCGCAAACTGCCACGCAAATTCCGGTGGGTTTGAACGACGCGGTTGCACGATGCCGCCAAGCAAAGAAATTACCTTGAGATCATTGAGCGGGCGGGCACCGATATGTTGCAGGGTGCTGGAAAGTGTGCGGCCCCAGCCCACGCCGATCGTCATGCCGTGCTGCACTTTTTCCGAAAGATATGCGCCTGTTGCCGCACTGATCGGTGGTATTGGATCAATGTCAGCCGAAGAGAGGGGCGCGACAATGGCGCGCTCAAGCCCGAAAGTTTTCTCAAGCTCAACTTCCAATGATGTCAGACTTGCCAGCTTGCCTTCGATCGTAATTTTTACTTCATTGCGAGCGCGCGCATCTGCAAGAAGGCGAACGATAGTGACACGGCCGACACCCAGCGCTTCTGCGATGTCATTTTGGGTCATTTGTTCGACGTAATACATCCACGCAGCGCGGGTTCGCAGTCGGCTTGTACGGTTTTCCGCGGCCACACCTTCCGATCCAATGATGAGGTCTGCCGCTTCCGGATTTTTCTGCGTCTTCTTGCCGGCTTTTTTCAAAACTGTCCCTCAAATTATTGGCGTATTATTACATTATAGAAGTAGTGTTCTTACACCGAAACTATTGCTTTTCCACGCGAAGGCAAACAATAATTCATGTGCTTGTTGCATCCTGTTACGATGGCGCTGCAGTTGAGGAAAATGAACATGTTACGCATTCTTTCGGAAGAAATTGCAGTCAACCTGAAGGACCGCCTGCGGGAGGTTCGATACATGATTCGTCGCAATCGTCATGAAAGTTTGCAGGTCGAACAATCAACGACACGTCCGGGAGAAATCGTGTCGCCGGAATTGTTGCTGGGACACGCCGCAAGCGTGATGGATAAGGCGCTGACAACGGCTGAAACAATTTCGATTTCGCTGATTTCGTCTAATCCAAATGTGCACAACAGCGCGCCGCATGTGAAAAGCCTGTCGGTTTATTTCGGCGCTGGTGCGGAGGGCGCACGCGCTTTTCGTAAGGATATGTATTACCTCACAAAAGACGTGCTCCGCCGTCATCAATTGCAGAATGTGCTGATTCAGGAAGCCACATTTGTCACGGTCCACGCCAGAATGATGCAAAAACATGGCTCGTTGTTGAAGAGCGTTTTCTCGTCAGAAGCTGGTGATACGAAGATTGCAGCCACGGCCAAAACTGTCGCGGCTATGTTTTTGGAGCTGCTTGAAGAAAGACCAGTACGGTTTATCTCGATGGATGGTCATTGCGACCCGCAGGCGCTGCGCAGATTTGAAACAACGTGCTTTGCGGCCGTTGGTGTCGCTTGTGGTCTGGCAACTGCAAAAGCGGCAGATCTGGCAGGCGTCGATTCTTTGGAAAGCGCCATTCTGGCGCTGGATGTACGCCATGATCGTCTCGTGCAGGCTGCAGAAGACCGCGATGAGGCTCAGCTCGAAATACTGTTCCAGACTTTGATCGCTCATCTTCCATAAAATAAAAGCCCGGATAGTAATATCCGGGCATCTTATAAGTGCTTGCAGGTCAAGTTTAGCTGCCAAACATATCTGCGATATGCTTTTTTGCACGGGGAATTGAAGCAGGGCTCATACTGAGTTCGGTCAATCCCATACGAATGAATTCGCCGATGAGCTCGGGCTTGCCAGCTGCTTCACCGCACATGCCGACCATGATGCCTGCTTCCGTTCCCGCCTTCGCGGTCATCTCGATTGCAGCCATTACAGCCGGATGACTGACATCATTGAGCTTCGCAACGGTTGGATTGAGCCGATCCGCAGCCATCACATACTGTGTTAGATCATTGGTGCCGATGGAGAAGAAAGCAGCTTCTTTTGCGAGTTCTCGCGCAGTGAAAACCGCCGCAGGTGTCTCGATCATTACGCCAAGATCAAACTCTGCAAATGCTTTGCCTTCGGTTTTAAGCTCAGTGATGCATTCCGCGATAAGGCGCCTGGTCGCACGAATTTCTTCAACATCCGAAACCATGGGCAACATCACTTTGAGATTGCCGTTAACCGCTGAACGTAACAGCGCCCGCAATTGCGGTTTGAATACATCCGGGCGGTCCAGACACATGCGAATGCCGCGCCAACCAAGGAAAGGGTTTTCTTCCTCGGGAAACTCAATCCCCGCAATCGGCTTGTCACCACCAATATCCAACGTGCGAACGATTACGGAGTTTGGTGCGAAAGCTTTCAGAAGTGCCGTATAGGTTTCTGTCTGCATATCTTCTGAAGGCAAGTGAATATGCTTCATGAACAGAAGTTCGGTGCGGAAAAGCCCGACGCCCATCGCACCGGCTTCGAGGGCAACATCGATTTCTTCCAGCGCACCCATATTGGCTGCCACTTCTATGATTGTTCCGTCAGCGCGACGCGGCGTGATGGAGCGGTAGGCATCTAGCGCCTGCTTTTCCTGTAGCGCTTTGGAAATGCGCGCTTCGATTTCGTCGCGGGTGGCTATATCCGGATCGGCATGAACGATGCCGAAACTTCCATCCACTGCTACGGTTTTCGCATTCTTGAGCTGTTGAACTGCACTTCCAAGGCCAAGAACCGCCGGAATACCGTGCGTGCGGGCGATAATGGCGACATGCGATGTTGCGCCGCCGTGGCCACAGACAACGCCTTTGATCTTCTTGAGCGGCGCGCGCGCCAGATCCCAAGCGCCGATGTCTTCGGCAATAAGGACCGAGCCTTCCGGCAGGCCTTCCAGATTGATGTCTTCCTTACCAAGCAGAGCCAGGCAAATCTGGCGGCTGACAGCGTGCACATCATCCGCGCGCGCGTTGAGATACGGATCATCAAGTGCCGCAAATTGGCCGGCTACCGTTGAAGCAGCAGCGAGCATGGCCGAAATTGCGTCAAGGCCGTCCCGAATTAGCCCAAGCGCTTCATCGGTCAGGCTATCATCCGCAGCAATATCTTTTAATGCGGCGATGATGCCCCTATCTGCGTCAGCGAGATTGCCGCTGGAGAGGGAAGCATCCATGCGCTGCTGCACTATTGAGATTGCAGATTTGAAATGGGCAATTTCGGCGTCTATTTCAGATGCTGCGAGTTTTCGGCCCGAAGGTTTGATCTCTTCAGGAAAGAACGGAAAAGCTGTTCCCAAAGAGATGCCCTCGCTGGCCCCCACGCCCTTTATCTGACCAGCAGGAAGCTTGATCGAGATTGCAGGCTGCGGGGCGACTTCAGCTTTAGGCGTAGCCTCAGAAGTTGGAGTTGTCGGGGTTGTAGTTTCTTCAAGGCCAGCCTGGGGGTTCTCCAGATAGCCTACCAAAGCTTCAATGGCTTCAATAGCATCTGCCCCATCAGCACGAACGGTCACTTCATCGAGCTCTTTTACGCCAAGCAGCATCAGCTTGACGGAGCTTTTGGCACTTACGCTTTTTCCGGCTTTGGCAATTTCGATGTCACTCTCAAAACCTTTGGCCAGTTTAACAAAGCGAGTTGCAGGGCGCGCATGCAGCCCCTCATGCACCCGGACGATAGTCGAGCGTTCCATTTATGTAAGCCTCAAATCGACAACTAAACGATTTCACATCCATGACGTAAAAATCATCTCAATTGTCTGTTTTAACACGCAATTCTTATTCCAGAGATCGCCAGTTTCTAGCCGTCGATGGTGATAATCTGCCCTTCTTTGAGAGCAGCGACAAGGTCTTCACCTGCTATTTCGCTGGCACAGATTTCACCGGGGCGATCAGTTGAATTCGCGCCTGTGAAGGAAATAACGACGTGCCCGATTTCGCGCACCTTCTGCCAGGCGCTTTCGCCAACGGCAGTAATCTCTGCTTTGAGAGAACCAATGGTTATCTTTGCTCCAATAGCGGGAGCTGATGCTTCAGGACCTTCTTCCACGACGTGAAGAACAGATACTTCTGCCAGTTCAGGTGGCGAGCCGTCAGCAAACAGGATGAGAACGCCGCCTTCGGCGAGATCCGCTACTTCCGGGCCGATCGCGGTGATCCGCGTTTTCAGATGTATCGACATAGAGGCGGTCCTTTCTTGGTATAGTCGTTCGATGCCCACGAAAGTCAATCAGGAACATCGATATTGTACATGTTTGGGAAAATGCCTGCCGCCGCTTCTGCCGCGGCAGGCTCAGAGTTTTAAAGCACTGCGAGGCTGACGAGCCATGCGATCAGAACCGAAAGTGGGCCCATGATCTGACGGCTGATCAGAACTGCCGGAACACCAATTTCAATGGTCTTCGGCTTCGCTTCTCCAAGTGCCAGACCGACCGGCACGAAGTCGCAACCGACCTGTGTGTTGTAGGCAAACAGTGCTGGCAGGGCCATCGCCGGGGCGATTGTGCCGTTTGCGATCTGTGGCCCGATGATAGCCACGCCAACAACCTGCGCAATAACCGCACCTGGTCCAAGGATTGGAGAAAGGAACGGTAGGCCGCAAATTGCAGAAAGCACCAGCAAACCAACAATGTTATTGGCAAGCGGTCCGAGCGGCTGAGCAAGGATGTCACCGATACCTGTGTAGAGGATCAGGCCGATCAGCATCGTTACGAAAGCCATGAATGGCAAAACGTTACGGATAACCTGATCAATTGTGCGGCGACCAGCCTGGAAGAAGATACCAACCACACGACCCATCACGCGACCAATGCTGCTGATGAGGCCGACAATACCGCCTTCGCTTGGCAGTTCTACCGGCGCAGGCGCCTCTTCTTCTGCGGCTGCTGCAGCAGGAGCTGCGGCGGCCGAACCATCAGCTGGAACAATATTCTCTGGCTTCACACCCGAAACATAAATATCCTCGGTGATGAATTGTGCGAGAGGCCCGGATTGTCCAACCGGCGTAATGTTCACCGTTGGAATGCGCTTGCGTGGATAGACGCCGCAACGGGCTGTACCTCCGCAATCGACAACCACGACGGCCATTTCGCTTTCGATTGGTGGTGAGCGGAAACCGTCAACGGCTTCCGCGCCGGTCAGCTCAGCAATCTGGCGTGCAAGTGGATGGATGCCACCGCCAGTGACCGAAACCACCTTATTACGCTGCTCGGTTGGCTGAATGACTAGTGGTCCGCCCCAGCCATTTGAGCCGCGGGAAATCTTAACTGCCTTATAGGTCTTTACCATGTCGTCCTCCCCAATTCCCGCTTAAAGCTCAATGCCCTGACGCCGCGCCATGATGGCGGTGATGCGTTCTGTGAGCATGCCTTTAAGGAGGATCACGACGAGACCAACGATTGCGTACCAGATGGCGACGTTGATGTGATAACCTGTTGGAACAGCACCTTTCTTCTCAAGTTCGAGAAGTGCAACGAGCACGCCGCCCCAGACAAAATACTCGCCCGGATTGATATGCGGGAAGAGACCCAGCGGCGGATGAACGTAGGACACAGCCGCGTCATAGAAAGCAGGCTTGTATTTTTCGTCCAGGAATGAACCGAATGTATAAGCCATTGGGTTGGTCAGGAAGAAGACCGCGAGCACTGGCAGAACCGTGTAGCGGGTAAGCGCGATACGTCCGGCGCTGCGTGCGAGGCCATGGACGCGCTTTTCACCGACCAGCTCAGTTACGGCGTAAAACGCTGTCATCAGCACGACGAGTGTCGGGATGATACCAGTTACAAATCCGGCGAAAACTTCGCCACCTTTCTGAAAGACGCCAATGAAGTGCTTGCCGATAGAGGCAAGCCAGCCAAGCTGTTCTTCCTGCTGGACGTTCTGAAGTCGTTCTTTGAACTGATCGACGGTAATTCCGCCGCTGCCAGCATCGCCCGGCGCGGTGGTGGTCGCTTGTGCAAGCTGTAGTAAGTCATTTCCTGTGTGCTCTGCGGCGTGTTTGCCGTGCAGGGCGGCATCGGAAATCATGCTGCCAGCCATATGTATTGTTTGCATCGTTGTGTCGGCATGTTGTGCCAACATCGTCACTATCGACATTGTTCCTCCTCGATTGCTTGTTTCAGGCAAGCAACTCCTATGCTCCCACTGCCTTCAGACCTTCGAGTTCGATCCCATCGGATTGATCTCTTATGCGACCGATCTGCTCCATCGCCTGTTTGGCAGCAGCCACCACTTCAGGCGTTCCTTCTCCAATTGCGGGATTGTCCTGCAATTCGCTGAGGCGCATTCCCTCGAAGCCTTCGCGGCGGCTGAATTGTGCAAAAACCGTCCGTCCGCTCATTTGCAGGAAGCGTCGCACCACCAAGTTGCGGTCTACGACGATCAACACGATGACGCCTTTGCCGAAGCGTCCCCGAATATGCCCCGCACCAACAAAACCGTCAGAATATTTCGAAGTGATGCCCTTCATCACATCGGAATAGTGGCGCATCTGGAACCATACGCCCAGCGACTGAAAGCCCCACAGCAAAGCAAGCGCCAGCAAAGCCCATTGCCAGATAGCCATTTTTGATCTCCTCCCACGAAGGACGAACAGGATATTTTCCGAGTTCGTCTTTCATCAATTAGAGAACATTTGTCTTCTTGAATGTCAATATGTATAATTTTTCCGATATTCGAAGACGAATGAAGACTGACATTTCTATCGGTTTCGAATAATGTCATTTGCAAACGGGAGGTCGCTCGCAACATGGACTTGGTACTCAGAGAACAAATGGCATCAATGCCTGATTTGCGCCATCGACTGCGCCAGCTGCGCTGGTTCAGGGCGACATTTCGCAAACATGCTGCTCTGTTGCATGAGCTCTATGGCGTTGAATACGACATTGATGAAAAGAAGCTCACCGAGGCGTTCCTGAACTGGGTAGAGCTGGTCAATCAGAATAAGCGTTTTGCCAAAGTGGACCGCAAAGATTTCATTACTTTTGCTGCAGGTCTTGTGTTGCGCGAGCTCATCCGTTTGTCGCCAGCGAAGGTCGTTTCACCGCCGAAACATGCCACAGGCGATTCTGCCCGCCTTTACGAGATCATCAGCTTCTGGCCGGAAGGTTTTCTCTACACCAACTACTGCATCTGTGCGATTGCCGCTGTGCAGGAGCAGGAGTTTGGCACGGTGCCGGATATCGACCAATGTGCCGATGAGCTTCGGACATGGTGGTCTTACAAAGAAAATGTCTCGGAAATGCCAGGCTATGCGATCGCGTTTCTCGATAAGTTTCTTGGCAGCGAGCCGAACTGGGTTATGCCGGATTTGGCTTCGGCGCGTGCCGCTGTGAAACGCGCCCTTGGCGAAAGTAATCCGGTCACGAAGATACAGAGAAAATAACCACCACCCTTCTTAATGGTGTCTTTAATCGTCTTTGCTGCGCGGCTTGATTTCCCGCGCCAACGGATCGGCTTATTGCGTCGTTTTGACGGATAAAAACGGCATCCAATTGTCTAGAAGTGGCCGGAAATTTGAAGCCTTTGATTGAGATGTTTCTCCGAAAGTGTAATTACGCACCTCAAAATTCTTACATTTTTCGATAGGCAATCGACAAATGTAAGAATTTTGATTAACGTTGAAGTTGAGCTTAGGAGGAAGGCTCTCCTGGACCAGAGTGAATGGGCCAGAAAAGCCGCGAATCCGGGCTTTTGAAAGACCAAAAACAAAATGTGTTGACAAGCGACAGCATAGGCTGACAAATGTCAGTGTGAGGTGGCATAAATCATTCAGGCCGAAAGTCTGATGGATTGCTGGCTCATTTAAGGGGTGAGAGCCCCTGAATACCGGGAGGAGACGACGTGTCATCGTATGGCGTGGATAGGCAGACTCTATTTCTGCTTTTGATCAATTGCGCAGTTCTGGCTGCTGGCGCGGCTTTTGCCGGCGCCAATTTCATGGATAGCTATAATCTGCAGTCCATGGCCGCTCAGGTGCCTGAGCTTGGTCTGCTTGCGCTGGGTGTTATGCTCGCCATGATCTCGGGAAACGGTGGCATTGATCTTTCGGGTATTGCGCTTGCCAATCTCGCAGGAATTGTTGCCTTCCTGTTGACCCGAAACCTTATTCCGGTTGCCGATGCACCGCTTCTGTTTTCTTGGACTTTTGCCGGTTTGGCACTGGCAGTCGGCCTCGTTGGCGGCTTCATCAACGGCATCATGATCGCCTATGCACGGCTTACGCCGCTGATTGCGACCCTTGGCACACAGCTGGTTTTCACGGGCGTAGCAGTCTTCCTGACCAATGGTTCTGCGATCAGCCTTGGCTATATCGAGCCGCTGGATAATTTCGGCAACATGCCGGTGCTAAGCATTCCGATGTGCTTTGCACTGTTTCTCGCAATTGCCGCTCTTCTGGCTTTTCTTCTGAAATACACGCCATTCGGCGTGAAGCTGATGCTGATGGGCAGCAATTCAAAAGCCGCGCGTTATGGCGGCATCAACGAAAAGCGTATGCTGCTTATTACATACACGATCTGCGGCGTACTGGCCTCAATCGCGGGTATCATCATTGCAGCGCGCAATTCATCCGTGAAGTGGGATTACGGCGGCTCTTATGTGCTGATCGCTATTCTTATCGCGGTGCTCGGCGGCGTTAAACCGGAAGGCGGCTACGGTAAGGTTCTTTGCGTGCTGCTGGCCGCAACAGCACTGCAGATACTCTCGAGCCTGTTCAACTTCATGAACATTTCCAATTTCTTCCGCGACCTTGCCTGGGGTGTGTTGCTTCTGGTGCTGCTGGCTTCGGCACGCGTGCATCTGGGCTACTGGTTGCGACTAAGAAGATAACCAATTCCCTGATGTCCAGCGGGAGGAACTTTGCTGGTCATCAGGAATGAAACTCAACAATAAGCATCATTATAATTGGAGGAGAAGCATGCGTATAATTTCCAAACTGGCTGCTTGCACAATGCTCGCAGGTGTTGCGATGGCCGGTATTGCCGTTGCACAGGATAAGCCAACCATCGTGACTGTCGTGAAGGTAACCGGTGAAAACTGGTTCACACGCATGAATGAAGGCGTCGATGCCTTTGGCAAAGACAATGCCGATGTCAGCGCAAGCCAGGTCGGTCCGGCAAAGGCAGATGCTGCACAGCAGGCTCGTATTCTTGAAGATCTCGTTGCAAAGAACGTGTCTGCAATTGCCGTAGTACCGATGGACCCATCGGCACTTGAAGGCGTGCTGCGTCGTGCTGCCCAGCGTGGCATCAAGGTCATCGCACACGAAGGTGACAGCCTGACCAATGTTGATGTCGACATCGAAGCTTTCGACAACAAGGCATTCGGAACGCGTATCAATGAAGCGCTCGCAAACTGCATGGGTAAGTCTGGCAAATGGACTTCATTCGTAGGTTCGCTCGGAAGCCTTACGCATAATCAGTGGGTTGATGCAGGTGCTGCCAACGCAAAACAGTATCCAGATATGGAACTGGTTGCCGAGAAGAATGAATCCTTCAACGATGCCAACAAAGCCTATGAAAAGGCTAAGGAAATCCTACGCAAATACCCCGATATCAAGGGCTTCCAGGGCTCATCGGCTATCGATGTGATTGGTATCGGCCGCGCTGTTGAAGAAGCTGGTTTGCAGGACAAGACCTGCGTTTATGGCCTTGGTCTGCCAAAGGATACCGGCCCATATCTCGAAAGCGGTGCCGTCGATCAGATCTTCTTCTGGGATCCGAAAGACGCGGGCTATGTCATGAACAAGGTCGCCGATCTGGTTCTCAAGGGTGAGGAAATCAAGGACGGTATGGACCTTGGTGTTCCTGGCTATGAGAAGATGACGGTGATTAAGGGACCGGGCAAGGGCGTCATCATGCAGGGTCAGGCATGGGTAGACGTGGACAAGTCCAACTACAAGAACTTCCCGTTCTAAGAAGCGCGCCGCCTGTCCGATAATATTCCGGGGCTGTAGCACCACAGCGGCCCCGGAACTGCGGTATCGCACCCAACCAGTTCGCGCCTTGAGAAAATGCACGGCGCAGAAGTGTCTGAGAGTTTCAGGAAATTTCCATGCACGCTACAGATTCAACACCTGCATCAACACCGCCATTTCTTGAGATCAGAAGCGTCAAGAAATCCTTTGGCGGCGTCAAAGCGCTCAAGGAAGTAAGCCTTGTTATCGAAGCGGGCCAAATCTATCACCTGATGGGTGAAAATGGCTGTGGCAAAAGCACATTGATCAAAATCCTTTCCGGCGCGCAGCCTGCCGATGAGGGGCAGATTTATATCGACGGCGAACCAACAGGCGCCCGCGCAGGCGACATTGGTGCCATCGGGTCTTTACGCGCAGGTATTGAGACGGTTTATCAAGACCTGTCGCTATTGCCGAACCTTTCGGTTGCCGAGAATGTCGCCTTCACCGAGCAGCTCGTCGAAGCGTCCGGGAAACTTGCGCGCAGGCTCGATGTTTCGGCACTGAATGAAACAGCGCGCCGTGCTCTGGCGGAAGTGCATCTTCCAACCGATAACGCCTTCCTGAAACGCAGAACAGATACATTGCCGCTTGCTACGCGACAGCTTATTGCAATCGCACGCGCGGTTGCTTCCGAGGCACGTCTGGTTATCATGGATGAACCGACGACCTCACTGACGCGACAGGAGGTTGTCAATCTTCTGCGCGTTGTCGAAAAGCTGCTTAGCAAAGGAGTTGCTGTCCTTTTCGTCACGCATAAGCTTGATGAGTGCAAGTCACTCGGCGGTCGTGCAATCATCATGCGTGATGGCCTGAAAGTCGCTGAACTTGATGTAGCAACACATACGAAGGCTGAGTTCAGCCATTGGATGACAGGTCGCGAAATCAGTGAAACCCGATATCGCACCGACCCTAAACTAGGCAATGTGATGCTGGACGTCGAACACCTAGGTGACGGACAGAATTTTGAATCTGTTTCGCTTTCGCTGAAGAAAGGCGAAATCCTTGGCGTGACTGGTCTGCTTGACTCAGGTCGCAATGAACTGGCGCTGGCGCTTGCTGGTGTTGTGCCGGCAAGCTCTGGCAAAATCCGGTTGAACGGCGAAGAAATCGCGCCACAATCGGCAGCTGACGCGATCCGCTTTGGCATTGGCTATGTTCCCGAAGATCGGCTTACGGAAGGTCTGTTTCTGGAAAAGCCTATTCAGGACAATATAACGCTTCCGGTTCTTGATCGTTTGCGCAATGCGCTGGGCATGATCAGTGGAAGACGTGCCAGAAAGGTTGCGGAAGATAGTGTCGCCGATCTTCAGATTGTTGCACCTGATGTCACGATCCCGGTTCAATCTCTATCCGGTGGCAATCAGCAACGTGTTCTGATTGGGCGCTGGTTGACCATCAATCCGCAGCTTCTGATCCTGCATGGTCCGACGGTTGGCGTCGATGTCGGTTCCAAGGATACAATCTTCCGCATCATCCAGCGTCTGGCTGACGATGGAATGGGTGTCATCATTATCAGCGACGATCTGCCTGAACTCTTGCAGAACTGCGACCGCATTCTCGTCATGCGGCAGGGACGTATCGTTGCCACACACAATGCCGATGGACTGACCGAAGACGCGATCTATGCATCCATGGCCAGCACTGCAAAGGAGATCGCGCAATGACCGACATCGTATCGGTAGAAAAGGCCAGCGCGAAAGAGCGCGGCATACTGCTCCGGCTTTGGGACTTGATGGGTGCCAGACCGGAACTGTTTACGCTTCTGCTGACAGTCATTACTTGTTTTGTGGTTATCGCGGCCAACCCTGATTTTCTGCAGATGAGCAATCTGGTTGATATCCTGCGCGCATCCGTCGTGCGCGGCTTGTTTGCGATGGGGGTGCTTGTCGTTCTCGCATCAGGTGGTATCGACGTCTCGTTTACAGCTATTGCTGCTTTCGTCATGTATGCGCTGACAATGTTGGTGACGAACCTGTTTCCAGAAATGCCGATGGCTCTCATTCTGGTGTTAGCTGCTCTCGGCGGTGCCTGCTTTGGTGCGCTCAATGGTTTTCTCGTGCAAAAGCTGCAAGCGCCTTCGCTGATCGTGACGATCGGCACGCAATATGTGATCCGAAGCTTCCTTCTGACCTTCGTCGGCACTGCACTTTTCATGAATATTCCGGCAGCGATGGACGCATTCGGTAAAGCGTCGCTGTTCACGCATCGTGCATCGAACGGCGTCGTATCCGTTCTGCCTGCCACTGTGCTGGTTTTGGTGGTCGCAGCTTTTGTGACGTGGTTTATCCTTGAACGCACATTGATGGGACGTGCTATTTTCGCGGTTGGTGGTAATCCATCCATCGCCGAGCGACTTGGGATCAACCTTTTCCGTGTCCGTATTTTTGTCTTTGCCTATGCAGGTTTACTGGCGGGTATTGCGGGTGTGGTTCACGTCTCCAGCAATCGTCTTGCCAATCCTTTCGACCTTGCGGGGATGGAGCTTGAAATTATTGCAGCGGTGGTCCTTGGCGGAGCGCGTATCACCGGCGGTTCAGGATCGGTTATAGGGACATTGCTGGGCGTTTTATTGATAACGCTTGTCAGTAACGTCCTGATCTTTGTGGGCATTCCAAGCACGCTGCAGCTGGCAATCGTTGGGGCTTTCATCCTGCTTGCTGGCACGATCTTCGCGTTGCGCGACAGGACTTAAAGCAAGCCTGATGAGCAAAACCATCAACTGTTGAAATTGAATAGTGTTGGGCAGTCTGTGTTGTTTACACAGACCGCTCCCAATTGAAATCTGGGAGGATCTCATGTCTCACGATGTGTCCGTTATAGGGCTTTATATTCTCGACGTACTCGGGCGTCCGGTTGATGCAATTCCACCGGGCGGTAATGTCGAGTTTATTGATGAAATCCGGCTGACAGTTGCGGGAACCGCTGGCGGAACAGTCGTCGATCTGGCGAAGCTTGGTCTAAACTGCCTTGCGGTTGGGGCGGTGGGGGACGATGAGAAGGCTGATTTCGTACTGGCGACTTTGCAGCGCTTTGGCGTAGACGTTGCGCAGATGCAGCGTCTGAAAGGCGTTCCTACGTCTTCGACTATTCTCAATATCCGTCGCAACGGTGATCGCCCGGCACTTCATGCACGTGGCGCGTCAGATCATTTTGAAATTGCTGACAGCGCGCTCGATGCAGTTCTGGCACCACCAATCATTCATTTGGGCGGAACCGGTCTGTTGGCAAAACTTGATGGTGAACCAAGCCGTAAATTGCTGGCCGAGGCCAAGGCGCGCGGGCGCATTACAACCTTTGATCTTTTGGGAGCCAATGATGGTACTCTCGATCTGATCTCTCCACTTTTCCCACATATTGATTATTTCATGCCCTCTATTGAGGAAGCAAAGCAGATTTCGGGCGCAGCTGATGTCGAAGGAGCGGGACACTTCTTTACCGAACGCGGCGTGAAGCATTGTGTCTTCACGCTTGGTGGTGATGGCGTATGCTTCTTGGATGCAACTGGCGCGGCTCTGCGTCAGCCAGCATTCCAGATTGAAGTGGTTGATACGACAGGTTGCGGAGATGCATTCGATGCAGGTTTCATCACGGCACTGCACCGCAAAATGGATGTGAAAACCGCACTGAATTTTGCGCAGGCATCCGCAGCATTGGTTGCCACAGGACTTGGTTCAGATGCCGGTATCCGTTCGTTTGAGGATACACTGAATTTCATGAATACTGCGCCAATCAAGCAGTAATTAAAACTGCGGCGGGTTATTAAAACGACCCGCCGCTTTTTGCTTTATTGCGCGAGCAGCAGTTCTGCTGCTTCAAAATCGGTAACGAGGTGGGTTGCGTAGCCGCCGGTTAAAACTGCGCGGATCGCTTCGACCTTGCGCGAACCACCCGCCACACAAAGCCTGCGCGGAACCCGATGCAATTCATCCAGCTCGATGCCGATGACGCGCTTGTCGAGTTCACGAATGACCTGCTTGCCGTCATTGTCGAGGAAGCGACAGATCAATACCGCGACCGCACCATCTTTGGCATAGGCGTCGATTTCTTCGTCGCTGGTGACATCGGCAATGCGCATCGTGCTTTCTGATGATAGTCCGCCAACGCCAAAGACAATCATGTCTGACTGAGCAATTAGTTCAAATTGCCGTTTAAGCGCAGGTTCGCCCATCAATGCGTCGCGCAAGCCAGCACTGCTCAAAATCGCTGGAGCCAGCATGTTTACGCTGGTTGCACCGACATTACGGGCCATTATCGAGGTGCAAAGCTCTGCAGCAAATTCACGTTTGCCCATCGATGAGCCCGTGACCTGAACGACGGTCAATCCTTCGATGGGGCGAGGCAGCGAGATCGCATCTGCGATTGCCAGAACGGTTCGCCCCCAGGACACGCAGATCGTATCGCCCGGTTTGACCATACGTTCAATGAGGCGTGCGCCGCCGGTTCCCAGCGCCTGAAGTCGTGCTTCTGGGGAGGCTGCCTTTTCGCTGGGAATGACTAGGACCTCGTCCAAACCATACCGGGTTGCGAGTTTTTGGGCGATCTCGGTTCGGGTGAGTATCTCCGAATTCATCAGAATCCGCACCACCCCCCGCTGCCGTGCTTCCTGCAGATAATTGACGATGGTCGCGCGCGAAACTCCCATCTTCTTCGCGATATCGTTCTGGGTGAGCTGGTCTTCATAATAAAGCCAGGCAGCCCATACGATCGCGTCATCAAATTCAGCCGGGATGGCATGCGTAGACGGTGTCAGATCGTCCGATGTCATACTGATTTCCTGATGTTAACCGTTGATCTGGTTCGCACAGAAACGAGTTTTAATCAACAAGCCAATGAAGGAAGTTGACTAATGTCAGTATATAGTGTCAATTGTTATCCGGTGAGGAGATGTCTCCATAAATTATTGTTTTGCCATGGAAAAACACACTTTCCGTGAGCGCTTTTCTATGTCTGCGACTTGAGGGTCACAGATTGCCAACTGAGGAGTAGGCAGATGAAGTCGAATTGGTCGGATGCGGATTTCAACGCAATTGTTGATGCATATGAGAAAGCGGGTATCAATCGCGATGTGGCCATCCGCACATATACCACGCGCTTGCTGGGTTCGGAACCAAAGCTCGTTCTTCATGGCGGCGGTAATACCTCAGTTAAGACGGTGTTGAATGACCATGATGGCACCCCGGTTGAAGTGCTTTGTGTGAAGGGAAGTGGTTGGGATATGGGCAAGATCGAGCCCGCAGGATTGCCCGCGCTCAATCTTGAACGCCTGAGAGCTATGGTCAATTACGATACGCTTAGCGATGACGATATGGTGATGCTGCAGCGCCGCCTGCTGCTCGATCCGTCATCACCAAATCCGTCCGTCGAAGCGATCCTCCATGCAATTCTTCCGTTCAAGCATGTCGATCACACCCATGCCAATGCAATTGTCGCGCTGACCAATCAACCAAACGGGGAATCGATCATTCGCGAACTCTTTCCCGAGATGATTATCGTGCCTTATGTCATGCCAGGGTTTGATCTTTCCAAAGCCTGTCAGAAAGCCTTTTCTGAGCGCCCGGATGCTCCGGGCATGATCCTGCTTAAACATGGCATTTTCACATGGTCGGAAGATCCCCGCATCGCCTATGAAAATATGATCGAAGCAATTGATCGGGCCGAGAAACGGATTGCTGAAGGCAATCCGCAACCGTTCGGTCATGCAAGCAAAAGCGAGCATAGGCATGAGCTCGCTTCTGTCTCCGATATTGCGCCGATATTGCGCGGAGCAATTGCGCTTTCGAGCAAGGAAGAAGGTCGTCCGCGCCGTTTCATCGTGGAGCATCGTTCGAATGACGATATCCTTGATTTCTGCGGAGCGCCCAATGTTGCGGATCTTGTTCGCCGCGGCAACGCAACGCCGGAGCACGTCATCCATATCAAGCGTTATGGTGTATCGCTTCCTGCTCCTTACGCACATGATCTTGAGAGCTGGGCACAGATTGTCAAAGACAGCGTTGCATCTTATGTCGCTGGATATAAAGAGTATTTTGAGCGCAACAATGCGCGCGTTGGTGGTGGTAAAACCATGCTCGACCCGATGCCGCGGGTTTTCTATATCGACGGTATTGGTTTGTTTGCTGCGGGGCCAACGCAAAACGCGGCGCGCATCGGTGCGGATGTGGCTGAAGCTACTATCGAAGTCATTCGCGGTGCTGAGGGAATTGATCAATTCGAGGCCCTGAGCGAAGAAGACCTCTTCGACATTGAATATTGGTCGCTAGAGCAGGTCAAACTCGCCAAACAGACCGAGAAGCCGCTGACCCGTCAGGTAGCAGTTGTAACTGGTGGGGCAGGCGGTCTTGGTCTTGCCATTGCAGAACGTCTGCGGGAGCAAGGTGCCGAAATCGCGCTGATTGATATTGATGCAGAACGTGTGGCAGCCGAAGCCAAGCGACTAGGTGGCAAAGCTATCGCTTGCGATCTGACAGACCCCCAGTCCGCGGAGAAGGCCATTGCTGACATCGTTGCAGCTTTTGGTGGCGTTGATATTCTCGTTTCCAACGCCGGGGCGGCTTTTCAGGGAGCGCTGACGTCAGTTGATGATGCTTTGTTCAAATCGGCATTCGATCTCAACTTCTGGAGCCATCATTACATCGCTCGCGCTGTCGTCAATGTTATGAAGCGACAGGAAACCGGCGGTTCCATCGTGTTCAACGTGAGCAAGCAGGCGGTCAATCCGGGTCCCGACTTCGGCCCGTATGGCACTTCAAAAGCAGCACTGATGGCCCTGATGCGCCAGTATTCGCTGGAACATGCCGCGGATGGAATTACAGTGAATGCCGTCAATCCAGATCGTATCCGCACAGGCCTGATGACTGACGAAATGGTCGAAGAGCGTGCGCAGGCTCGTGGTGTGACGCCGGAAGTCTATATGCGTGGTAATCTGCTCAAACGAGAAGTTTCGGCGAATGATGTGGCGGACGCATTTCTGCATCTCATTTCAGCGCGTACTTCAACCGGTGCGGTGGTCACGGTCGATGGTGGTAATGTCGCTGCTATGATGCGCTGATACTGAGTCTTATGCCCGAGGACAGCTCTTATAATTGCTGTCCTCGGTCCCGTTTTGCTTATCGATTATAGGCAGAGGCAGTCTTTATTCCTCAATATCGACCTTCTCGAAACGATGTGATCCGAGTGGCTCCATCACATAGTTTTTGACTTTATTCGACATTGGCAACACGACAGTTGAATGCGCCAATGGTACCCAAGGCGCCTGATCGCTGATGATGGCTTGCGCTTCCTGATAAAGTTTAGTGCGCTCATCCTTATTCGAGCTCACGCGCGCTTTTTGCAGAATGTCTTCAAGCGGTTGGTAGCACCAATTCGCATTGTTGCTTCCTCCAACACCTGAGCAGCTGAAGAAATAGCTCAACAGATTGTCCGGGTCGCCGTTATCGCTGGTTCCACCCAAAACGATTGCGCCATCGCGCTGCTTGTCGCGCGCCTTTTTGAGATACTCGCCCCATTCATAAGAAACGATCTCCACATTAATGCCGACTTTGCCGAGATCTGCTTGCATCAATTCTGCTGCACGACGGGCGTTCGGCATATAAGGCCGACTGACGGGCATTGCCCATATCTTCATCTTCAGGTCTTTGACACCAGCTTCATCAAGAAGCTTCTTTGCTGCAGCTGGATCGTAGCTGTACCCTTTGATGTCAGCATTATAGCCCCACATGGTTGATGGCAGCACACTTTGTGCAACCTGACCCATGCCCTGATAAACCGCATCAACAATGGCTTTGCGATCAATTGCCATGTTTAATGCACGGCGTACTTCCACCTTATCAAATGGTGCATCCAGTGTGTTCATCGCCAGATAAGCGACGTTCAGTCCGGGCTGTTCCATCACAGTGAGATTTGGATTTTTCTTCAAGTCTGCAACGTCGGCCGGAGCGGGATAGGCAGCAATGTGACATTCGCCTGCCTGCAACTTTTGCATACGGGTGGAGGCGTCTGTTGCAATCACGAAAATCAGATCATCTACCTTGGGAGCACCATCCCAATAGTCAGTATTTGCAGCAAAGCGAATTGCTGCGTTGGTTTGATAATCAACAAAACGGAAAGGCCCGGTACCGACAGGCTTATGGTCTAGATCCTCGCGCTGTCCGGCTTTGCCCAGTTGTTCTGCATATTCAGCAGACATGATTGAACCAAAATTCAACGCAAGCTTTGCAAGCAGTGAAGCATCGGGCTGGTTGAGCACAAATTTGACGGTGTGATCGTCAATTTTGACGACTTCTTTGATAATCGTCGGCATGTCCATTGCATTGAACATTTCCCAACCAGCACCCACGAAATAGTTATTCCAGGGATGCTGTTTATCGAGCTGCCGATTATAAGTGAAAAGCACATCGTCCGCATTGAACTCACGGCTTGGAGTGAAACTGTCTGTCGTGTGGAATTTCACGCCCTGACGTAGTTTCAGTGTATATTCGAGATTGTCGTCGGATATAACCCAGCTTTCGGCCAGCCCCGGAACGACATTCGTTGTGCCGCTTTCGAATTCGGTCAGGCGATCATAAATCGTCTCGGCAGAAGCATCCCATGTGCTGTTGGTAGTATAGAGCGCGGCGTCAAAGCCTTCGGGCGAACCTTCCGAACAATAGACAAGCGTCTTGGCCATAGTCGGGGCCAGTGCCACCCCGGAAAGTGCTGCCGCTGCTGCCAATGAGAGTAAAGTCTGACGCGCTCTTTTTAATTTTATTATCATGTTTGTTCCCTCTTAATTATTTGGCTGTTGTCGCCGATTATTCGGTTCTGCCTTCAGTTGTTCCAAGGCCGCGTCCTGCCGTCCAAACGGGGTCGGGTTTGGTCCAAAGCACTTCATTGCGGATCAGTTTCACAATTTCTCGTGCATGAAGATCGAGGAATTTTTCGCCCTTTTCGGCAGTGGCGCTGCGTGGATCACCCCACGTTCCGGTGATGGGTGCGCGCTCTGCAAATGAGTAGAAACGCGAAACATCTGCTGGCAAATCAATAGGGTGTTGTTGATTGCCAAAGGCCTGACCAAACATTTCGGACTTTACAGCATCACCGGCAATCGCGAGCATAACAGAAGCTTCGCCCTCGCAAGCATGGTGTGGTCCGCTATCGACCTCGAAGATTTTGGCTGCGTCTTCGTTTGCCAGCATCCAAGGTGTGGTGACGACAATCGGCATTCCAAATTCGACCGCAAGTTCACGGGCAGCGACAGCAAGTGGATCAATATTGCCGCCATGACCATTAACGATAAAAAGACGCGAGAAACCGATTGCCTTCAACGATCTCACAATGCAGCGGATGACACGGCTGAGAGTTTCGTAATCAAGAGTGATCGTTCCGCCAAAAGGCAGGTGGTGTTCGCTCATACCAAGCCATTGCCCGGGAAGGACAGCGATTGGAATTTCGTCGGCGACCTGACGTGCTGCCCGGATCGATGCTGCCGAAGCACTAGCCGTATCTGTAATGACCGGCAGATGCGGCCCATGCTGTTCTAGCGAGCCAATCGGTAAGATGGCCAGCGCACCGGGTTTTCCCGCTATTTCACGAAGGGCAGGGGCGGACATGCGCGCCCATTCAACTTCCTTTGTCATGTTCAACTCTCTCCCAATTATTTTAGATTGCATGATGTCGACCAGCCGAAAGCTTTCGTTTTAGGTTTGTCGGCCTCTGGCGTCGGTTTTTAAGATGTGCGGTCGTCCATCAAGCTTGAGCAATATGACCCGATCAAACTGTGCAACAACCGCGCAGGAATGATTTGGGAAAATGCGAACGCGGCTACCGATCGCCGGTGGCGTATCGGGAAAACGAACGAAACCATGCTCTTCCGAAAGGCGCTCTACTTCCCAAGCTTGGGTGGCGTCGCTCACATTGACCGCAATCCCGAAACCACTGCCACCAGAGCCATGTGCGCCAAGATCGGATGACAGAGTTTTTGAACCTGCATCAACGATGAAATGATGGTCGTTATGGGCGACGACCGTTGCAATTACCGAGAGCGACAAGTCATCCGAAGATGCGATGTCCAAACGAAGTGCAGTGCGATCCAGAAAGGCGTAGTTTCCGGGCCGTATTTCAGTAATCCCTTCTGGGATAGCTGCGCCCAGACAGGTTGGTGTTGCGCCCACCGATATGTGGGGCACTTCGATACCTGACTTTTTCAATTTTTCTGCAAGTTCGAGCAGGTCTTGCGCTTCTTTATTGGCAATGCTTGTCAGCTGCTCGACGGACTTGCTGCCATAAGAGTGCCCAGCGTGTGACAGTAGTCCTGTGAATGTAAGTTGAGGGTGGCGTGCAATCTTCTCTGCCAATTGGATTGTTGCGGGATCTTGTGGCTTAACGCCGACGCGACCTAGTCCAACATCGATTTTTAGAAAGACACCAAGTTTTACACCATACGTTTGAGCCGCTGCCCCGATCGCTTCAATACCCATCTCATGAGCCGCAATGAACTGGAGTTCGGTCTGATGGACTTTTGCACTCTTAACAAGTCGCTCAATGGATTCAGACCTGACGATTGGATATGCAATTGTCACCGACGGCACGCCAGCTTCCACAAAAACAAGCGCTTCTTCCGGTTTGGAGGCTGTGACGCCAATTGCTCCGAGTTCAAGCTGTCGTCCCGCGATTGCAAGATTTTTGTGGGTCTTGATATGAGGGCGTAAAGCGACGCCAGCTTGGTTGGCCCGCTGTTGCATCGCCTTGAGATTACGCATCAAACGCTCTTCGTCGATCTCTACATAAGGCGTAGGAAGGTCGGCTGGTATTGGGCGATTGAAATCTTCGATTGCCGCATGGTCAGACAATGTTGTCTCCAACAGTGGTGCCGGCCGCATGCATAGTTTCAGCCAGCTAATTCAGCTGTACCCGAAGGTAGTCGGTGCAAGTTCGCACAGCTCTGAAAGGCAATCAATTTATTTTCTTATAAGAAACATAATTTTCGCAAACTATTCTGCGAAATGATGCATTGATACGAGAGTTTCTGCTCAGTTGGTCTTGAACTTAATCGTCTGCTGGTTGACGAGCGTGGAAACCAGTTCAGTTTCCGGTGTGGAGCAGACACATAGGATTTGTGCAGGTTCTTTACTCACACTCAAATAGGCATGACCCGTCATTGCATCAAAATACGCAGAGTCACCTTTCTTGAGGCGCAAAGGTGCATAGATCTCCGAGTGCAGTTCCAGTTCACCTTCGACGACGTAGAAAAACTCTTCACCTTTGTGATGGATAAGCGGGCCGAACTCTTCGAGAGTGCGGGCATGTGCGACCGCCAGAATAGGCACCATCGCCTTCTTGTATATTTCGGTGCAGAGATACAGGTAATCGTAGTTCTGCGTAATGATCGATTTTCCCTCGCCCGATTTCGTGTATGTGCGACGGCCCATAACATTTGATGTCGCATCGGGGCTGGCGACTGTGCCAAAAAGCTCTGCAATGTCGATGTTCATTCCCTGCGCAAGCTCAATAAGCCGATCATAGGTGAGCTGCATTTGATTATTCTCGACCTTGGAGAGTGTCGATACGGCCAGCCCTGTCATCGCGCTTACTTCGGCGAGCGTCCATTGGTTGCGATTGCGAATGTCTCGCAGAATGTCGCCGAGGCTGGATTTCGCATCATTCATTCTTGACGTCTCCAATTCGCCTTCGACCAGATCGTGGAGGTGTGCGATAAGCGAGACTAACCCAGCTTACGCGGTGATAGAACTATTCAATGAACACGAGCGCGTAATCAATATGTCATTGAAACGCAATCCATTCTACGAGCGATCGTCTTGCGGGTTTTAGTGACTGGCTACTGAGCCAGTGGATCGGCGACGCGTGGCCAATATGGCTTTGTAAGCTTGGTAAATGGTAAGTCTTCGAAACGAGGCTGCAATGCGCCCGGCGCTCCAACATAAAGAATATCGCTCGCTATAGGTTCAAAACCAGCCCGGAAATGGTTGCTGGATTTGACCACCACTATCTTCTTTTTGGATGGGTCGAGCCCCAATGCGGACATACATTCTGGATGGAAAGTTTGCGTGCGCACCGTGTTCAGAACGATGTCGATGCTGCCTGCACTAACCCATACGGCATCACCAATGCTAAGCGATGTTGGTCCGAAATGCTGAGTAACTCCAGACGCAACTCGCCTGACTTTGACTGTGAGGTCGAGTGGATCGCCAGATACTTTTCCTATTTTGCCACCGATCCTCAAATCCAAAATTGCGCCTTCGCCAGCCTCGCGGCACATGCGTACTGCAACAGGGTCCCAATAGAGGCAAGAAGCAACATTTTCGATGCCGCGCTCAAGAATGCGGCGCAAAATAAAAGTTGAATCGCCGGGTGCGCCGCCACCAGCATTATCCGAAACATCGGCGAGCACCACTGGTCCGTGCTTTATAGCAATGGCACGATCCAGCGCATCGTCGATTGTCAGATACTCGCCGCGCATTGGTTCGCGTGCGTTATATATTTCCCGACCAAAATTTTCAGCAATGCGTGCAGCTTTGTCTGGATCATTATCGGTGACAACGAGCATTTTAGCCCCAACATCTGCAACATCACCCCATGGAAAGCCGTGTCCGAAGGAAACAGCAAGCACGCCATCCTGGCCTTCCATGTCTTTCATGCGATCGACGATGCCACGCAATGGAGCTTTATGTGGGTGAAAAATGCTGACGAGGCGGCAATCATATGTGGCCATGGTTGGTCGGGTTTGGCCTTCAAGTGTGTTTGCCAATAGGGAAAAAAGCTGGGCTGCAACTGTTTCGATATCGGTGTGTGGGTATTCCTTATAAGTCATGATTATAGATGCATTTGTGGTCATGACATCTGTGATGTGACAGTGAAGGTCCAGCTCTACAGCGATGGGGATATTAGCGCCGACAAGTGCGCGAATATGTGAAATCAGATCGCCTTCCACGTCGTCATAACCGTCTGCAACACACGCGCCATGAAGAGCCAGCATAACGGCATCAATGGGCATGGCTGCCTTCAGATCATCGAGAATTGTTTTACGGAAATGTTCATAGACCGAACGCGTGGTCCGCCCGCCCGGTTCTGCGACAGCGCACAGGCTTTCAACAACGCGCCAGCTTCTTTTTTGTGCGGCATCACGCCAGACAAAAAGCTGCGATGAGCAACAGTTCAATGGTTTCTGGGTCGCATCGCCGTAAGCAATGAGATTCTCTGAGAATGCCTCAAGGCCGGTTTGCATCGGTGAAAATGTGTTGGTCTCTGTGTCAAGTCCGGCGATGAAAAGCTTCATTCTGATCTCTCAAACACAAGAATGGGATTTTCGAATAATAAAAATATGTTTATTGTCGGAAAGTCAAACTGATTGATGTGGTCGGGTAGTCGTAGGCTCGCGAACATCAAAAGTTTTCTGCCAGATTTTTCCAGATTTTAATGATGGAACTGAACCATGACTGACGCAATCGTTCTTGGAGCCGGTATGGTCGGTGTTTCTACCGCTCTTGCTTTGCAGGAGAGGGGGCACAATGTGGTCCTTGTCGATCGCAGGGCGCCGGGACGAGAGACGAGTTATGGCAATGCCGGTATCATTCAAACCGAGGCGGTTGAGCCTCATGCTTTTCCGCGTTCTTTACGCGAAATTCTCTCCGTTGCGTTAAAACGTGGCAACGACGTTGATTGGCAAGTGCGTGATATGCCGCGCTTGGCTGAACCCCTTTGGCGTTATTTTGCGCATTCGGCACCGCAATCTTATGCCCAAACGGTGGCGACCTATTCGAAACTCGTCCTGCGGGCGAGTGAAGACCATGCAAAGTTTATCGTGCCTGCAGGTGCAGATGAGCTGATTATTCGGAAGGGCTGGCGAATTGCCTATCGCACGACCGCTAAATTCGAAGAAGCAGCGGTGAGGGCGGAGCGTCTGAAGCAGCTATATGGCGTGCCAAACACAGTGCTGGGGACAAGCGATATTGCCGCGGCCGAGCCAACGCTGCGTCGTCCGCTAGCAGGTGCAGTTCACTGGACGTCTCCCTGGACATGCCGTGATCCGGGAGAGTTGGTTAGCCGCTATGCATCGCTCTTCATCTCACGCGGCGGAACGTTTGCGATCGGCGATGCAACGAGCTTAAAGCAGGATGCCACAGGCTGGCGAGTTTTGTCGAATGAGGGGCCGTTTTCCGCGCAGAGCGTCGTTATCGCTCTCGGTCCGTGGTCGCCATCACTTCTGGAGGCTTTTGGCTATCGCATTCCGATGGTCTTCAAGCGCGGTTATCATCGACATTTCGCCGTTGAGCAAGAGCCGCAAATAGCAACGCTGGACGTTGAAAACGGTGCATTCATCGCACCGATGAACAAGGGGCTACGTATTTTAACCGGTGCACATATGACCCCGCTGGGAACTGCTGCTTCAACGCGGCAGGTGCTTCGTGCTGAAGCAGCGGCGCGCGAGCTTTTCATGCTGCAAAAACCAGTCGAAGAAAACCCATGGTCAGGCACGCGGCCTTGTATGCCCGATATGTTGCCGGTCGTAGGGCCTAGCAGACATAAAGGTTTATGGTTTAACTTTGGTCATGGTCATCAGGGTTTTACACTTGGACCAACAACTGCAACTCTTCTGGCTGAGCAGTTCGATGCGCAGGGCGTGGATCCGCTTATGAAGCCGATATTACCTTCAGCCAGGCATTGGTTCTAACGTGTGCCAATCCTGCCACTATGATCAATGCACACTATGGTGTGAGTGCTCAGACCCGCATCTGGAGCAACGCTTATTTGGCCATGGATGGTAAATATATAGGCCAAATATACTCTCGCTTCTAAAGAGTGAAAACGAGCATTGGGGACACACAAAAACGAACATGAACATCAGCGCACCAACGACTAATGCGACTGATCCTATCGCGGCGCTGCTTACTCCTATGGCAATGCCAATACCCACTGTCCAATCAGGAGAGGTTAAAACCAAAACGGACGCTATAATAAGAAATAGCCAAGCTTTTTTGTATAGAGACATCCTCACCGTATTTCTTTTATCATCATTCGACAAAAACCTTTATCCTTCGTGTGGCCATCACGAGGGTGAGTTTCTACTGAAGTGATCAGCTTGGCGGCTTCACTTTCACCCATCAGCTTAACGGCGTTGCGCTTGGCAGTTTTATACACTTCTTTATCGTTCAAAACTTTCTCACATTGATAGGCCACTGTGAGTTCAAAAGCTGCTTTCTTAATATATGCCTCATTCTGAGAAGCGCTGACTTGGCTGAGTGGCGTTAAAGCCGCAATGGCACTGATTGCAATTATCGGATGAAATTGGTGCATACCTGCGTTCCTTTTGTGCCAAGGAAATCTTTTCGACTGACTGCTTAAATGAATGTATTTACTGGTAAAAAATCCGGTCATGCATAGTTGCTTGGGATGGCAAATCAGGTGCTTTCGTGCTCACTTGATGAAATGGGTGGTCAATCTTTAGGCGATACATCAATGGTTCCGGCATTGATGATGCTTTTGACAATCTTTTGTGCTGATAGGACACTTTCAAGGTAAGTTATTGATAGAAAGCCATTTTTGATAGGTTCAGCTATGCGGACCTCAGAAAGAGTTTGGTCGCCGACCTTAATGGAAACTGTTCGGCCAATGTTTCTTTGGGTCATGTCACTAAAACGCCGAATATCTGGCTGCATAATCTTCATCGCTATTATGAGCTCACCATTCGAATTATCGAAAGTGACATTAGCGTTTTGGACCGCAAACGGTTCAGCGCTGACGCCTTGGCATGAAAGTAGAACTATTACTCCGGCAAGAAATTTTATCACAACACTACTCGTTCAATCGCTGCTCTAATCTGGACAATACCGAATATGGATCCGATTGCCAGTCGTGTAGTCGTTGCAGGTATTCGGCAACTGTGAAAGGCGTGAAGAAACTCGCGAGCAATCGAAAGAGGGTAACAAGCATCTTGACCAGATGCTGGCCAGTTTAGCGTGGGACAAAATATAGCCCCGCTTGTTTTAAACGCAGCGGGGCTGTTTTCTTACTTCGGCATATTTGCTGCGGCCTGTTTCAATGCATTAGCCATCATTTCGCAAAGTTTGGCTTCTTCAATGCCTTGTGCCTTTGCTGATGTCGCCAGATCTTGTTCCATGCCCATAACCGAAACCTTACCCTGCTTTCCAGCTGCTTCCGCTGCGTCGCCTTTCGAAGCATCCGCAGGTGTAGGAACAAGTGTCATCAGCTTAGTCTGAATTTCAGAAGCACTACCATCAATGAAACCTTTTTCCTGACAGTATGCGAGCACGCCAAGTTGATTACGTGCCGCATTATAAGCCATTTCCATTTGTTCCGGTGTCGGCTGCTGAGCAAATGCAGAAGTCAATGTGGTTCCAACAATTGCCGCTGTGAGGATTAAACGGTTCATATTCGTCTCCCTAGTTTAAAGTACTTCCGATTATTTCTTATTGTCATTAAGCAAGGAGGTGCAAGAGCGCGTTTATATTTGTAGAACAAGTTTCATAAATTCTTGAAATTCAACGTTTGTTTGTCCATTATGTGACGGGATTTGTTTAGGGAAATCAAATGATTGTACCTAAAATCGGCAAAATATTTTCTGAAGACGAATACTTCAGTTAATTTTAACCCTTAGTGCCATCACGTATGAATCTGCGCAAATCTTTGACGCTCAGATCAATTCAGAAACACAGTAGGCGCTTTCCTAAGCACGGTTTTCATTTTATGACGGTCGGCTTCCATCCACGAGCAAAGCCCATCGACATTGCAAGGCTGGCGTACTCGATCTCTTTGACGAGGAAGTCTCGGTCTTTCAACAGGGCTTCTATTGCCGCTCGCACATCGCCTTTGTGATAAGCCAGCACCAATTCAATCTCGTCGTCGTATCCATTTTCTTGCGCAACCGCATTCATTGTCCTGCTCCGTTAAAGCAGACACACTCGCCGCCAGACGTGTCCATATATTACGATGTTCTTATTTTGTTCACTGCGCTAAAAGAGTCAATACGACCCCACAAAAATAAACGAAATAGGTTGGGATGGGTGGTGTGTAAGGGGAAAAAGTTGCCACCCCCAAAATAAGTGTGGCAGAACACCGTAAGAACGGATTGCCACACCTTGAAAAATATCAAGGCGATTTCAATCAGTTATAATGATTTTTGAAAACTGTTGGAGGCCTCACCCGGAATCGAACCGGGGTGCAAGGATTTGCAGTCCTCTGCGTAACCACTCCGCCATGAGGCCTTCCGAAAGAGTACTGTCAAATCAGTCAGCGCTCTCTTGAGCAGTTCCAATATTGATCCAGACACACTTCGTCAAGCCGTTACCAACGATTGAATCATTTTTCTCCAACACTTTCCAAAAGATGCTTCAATACAGGATTAATCATCCGGGTCGCGATCTGATGGTGTTTGCGGTCTGGCGAGATTGCCCTTTGAAAATGTGTAGCCGGTTTCAACCGCGTTGCGCCCGAACTTGTCGCGCAGACGGTCGATGGCGCTTTCAGCCACTGCGCGTTTTGTAGCTTGAGTATCAACAAGGTCTGGCGGATCTGCACGTTCATCTGATGAAAGTTCGCTTACCCCGATGCCGAGTAGACGGAATCTGGTTCCGTCCAGTTCCTTATCTAGAAGCTGCAGGCCGGTGCGGAAAATGCGGTCGGCAAGTTGCGTTGGATCGGCGAGCTGCCGATTGCGCGTTCGTAGTTTGAAATCTTGTGTCTTGAGCTTAAGTATAACGGTGCGTCCCGCTATATCCCCAACCTTTAGCCGTTGTGAGACCTTCTCAGATAAAGCGCGCAGCACGGGTATGAGATCAGTAGCCTGAGAAAGATCTTTATTGAAGGTGGTTTCAGCTGAAACACTCTTCATATCGTGCTCAGGTTCGACTTTACGGCTGTCCTGCCCGCGTGAAAGCCGAAACAGCCGCTGCCCCATCGTACCGTAAGCCTTCATGAGTGTGCCTTCATCCATCGTCTGAAGCTGCCCAATGGTGCGAATGCCATCACTTTCTAGCTTTGCATTAAATGATTTTCCGACACCCCAGATCATGCTGACAGGCTTGTCGCGAAGAAAATCCAGCGCTTCCATTTCACCAATAACAGAGAATCCGCGTGGTTTTTCGAGATCTGACGCAACCTTTGCGAGATATTTGCAATAAGATAGCCCGACAGAGATCGTGATTCCGATTTCAGTTTCGACACGCTTGGCAAACCGCGCCAGCACCATGGCCGCGGGCGCTCGGTGAAGACGTTCAGTGCCGCCCAAATCGAGAAAAGCCTCGTCGATAGAAATAGGCTCGACCAGCGGCGTCAGTTCGCGCATCAGTTGCCGAACTTCCCTGCCTACCTGAGAATATTTTTCCATGTTGGGTTTGATGACAACGGCTTGTGGGCAGGCTTCCAACGCCTTGAACATTGGCATGGCAGAGCGCACACCATGAATGCGTGCAATATAGCAAGCGGTCGAGACGACACCGCGTGTTCCACCACCGATGATGACCGGCTTATCGCGTATATCGGGATTGTCTCTTTTCTCGACTGAAGCATAAAACGCATCGCAATCCACATGAGCGAGCGACAGCTTGTAAAGCTCAGGATGACGTACAAGGCGAGGGCTTCCGCAGGTCCGACAGCGCCGAGCTGATTCCAGCTTTTGCAGCGACAAACAATCGCGGCAAAAGCCTTGCTCCGAGCGGTTTATAGCGAGTTGGTCAGCCATGGCAGTGTGCGTTTTTATGAACATAAAAGGAACATCGCCTTATAGCACTAAAGCGAGCCAATGCCATCGATACTCTGTCACCCTGTCAGCTGTGCCCTTGACATTGGCAAAGATATCACCAAGTTTAGTGTTATGAACAACCGCTTTGCTTCCATACTCCATCGGGTTCAACCGATCACGGGATAGCAACCCTCGAGGCCTGCCTTGCGCAGAGGGCTCCGGGGGACGGGTTGCCGCTTGGCTTCAAGCGGAATTGCTAAAAGCGCTTTCATCCAAAAATCAAGTAAATGCTCCAGCCGGGATTCGGTGCGGAGAACAATTATCCTTAGACAGCAGTGAGCTATCGTCATGAGCGAAAAGAATCGCAAGAAGCCAAAGATCGTCGTCAGCGATATTGACCATGAGCGCCTGACAATTCTGGCCGGCAACGTCTCCGAAAAGTTGGAGGAAGTGGCTGAGGAGTTGATGCAGGAACTCGATCGCGCAAAAGTTGTGCCGCAGAAAAAACTGCCGGCAGACGTCGTTCGCATGGGCTCGACGGTAGAGTTTCGCTCAAACGACGGGCATGAACGCAAAGTAACGTTGGTTTATCCCGGCGAGGCAGACATTGCTCAGGGCAAGATTTCTATTCTAACGCCAATCGGCACTGCTCTTATTGGCCTTACTCCGGGCCAGTCCATGTCGTGGACTGCACGCGACGGCAAAGCTCATGAGCTGAGCGTCATCAGTGTGATAAACGCTGAAGCGGTCAGCGCTGCATAGTTCTGCAGGCTGCAGGCGAGAAAGCCCCGCGAGGCGGGGCTTTTTTCAAAGATGATGATTAAGGCCACCTGGCAACAGTGTCATGGCCTTTTCTATAAGGGCAGGATCGCGTCCCGTTTCTTCGCAAAAACGTATCAATGTTGGTTCATGCCCGAGAAAGAATTGCAGCACTCCTGCGAGAAAGCCCGGTTCCTGTGCTGCAGAGCGAATAGATGACGCTTCAATGCCGGTGAGTGCGAGAAAACGCGGCAATAGATCCTTGTCTTGAGCCAACCACACAAGCGCTTCGACTGCTAGATTTTCCGCGTCGGTTTGGCTTAACAGCGTCTTCATATGGCCTCTCCAATTAACTCGTTGTTTTTACGTGATTTTATGCAGAAAAATCGCTTTCTGCCGTTTTGAGGAAAGCTTTAGACTGTGGCCTTTGTTTAATCGCCCAAAGTCTTAACGACAATGCGGGATTTGGCGAATATTTGCCTTTCGTCAATGAAATGCGCTTAAACTATAAGGGAGCTATATGGGTAGGACAAACAAGACAGCCTTGTTTTACCTCGGGAAAGATTAAGGCCAGGGAATATTCGATGACGAAAAGTGTCATGATCGTCGAGGACAACGAACTCAATATGAAGTTGTTTCGCGATCTTATCGAAGCCAGCGGATATGAAACCATCAGGACACGCAACGGTCTTGAGGCACTTGATCTTGCGCGCGAACATCGTCCCGATCTGATTTTGATGGACATTCAGCTTCCGGAGGTATCCGGTCTGGAAGTGACCAAGTGGCTTAAAGATGATGAGGAATTGCGGCATATTCCTGTGATTGCGGTGACGGCCTTCGCAATGAAAGGCGATGAGGAACGCATTCGGCAGGGAGGCTGTGAGGCCTATATATCCAAGCCGATCTCGGTGCCGCGGTTTATAGAAACCATAAAATCCTACTTGGGTGACGCTTAAACCTTTTCGATTTGGGGAATCTCGCAAGGGTGAGAATTTGGGGGGCTGGCTGATATGACTGCAAGAATTCTTGTCGTTGATGCTGCAGAATCAAATGCAAAGCTGCTCGAAGCGCTGCTCTTGCGCGAATATTATGAGGTCGTAACCGCTAATAAAGGCGCGGAAGCGATCGAGATTTGCCTGGGCGGGCAGATCGATGTGATTATCCTTGATGTCGTCATGTCAGATATGGACGGCTTTGACGTTTGTCGTCGCTTGAAAGACGACCCGCGCACCACCAATATTCCGGTTGTGATTCTAACGGCTCTGGATAGCTCTGAAGATAAGATCAAAGGGCTTGAGGCCGGAGCGGATGATTTCCTGTCCAAGCCCGCTCAGGATCTCCAACTCCTTTCACGCGTGAAAAGCCTCGCGCGTCTTAAAATGGTTTCGGATGAGCTTTTCCAACGCACTGGAACTGTCGCTGACACAGAAGTCGAAGCTCTACTCGTGACCAAATTATCCGGGCGCTTTGGCGGCGGGGAGGATGCAGCACGTATTCTGGTGGTGGATGAGAATGAACTGGCAGCAGCACGGTTGCGCCTAATCCTCGGCGAGGATTATTTTGTCGATGTCGCACATGACGCAAATGCGGCTCTCATCAAGGCGATTGAGAATGATTACGACAGCATCGTCATTTCGGCAGATTTTACCTATTACGACCCATTGCGATTATGCTCACAGATACGCACAATCGAGCGCACACGGCTTGTTCCGATCATTCTGATCGTCAATGAAGACGAGGGCGCTTTGGTCGTTCGTGCGCTTGAACTGGGCGTAAATGACTATGTGATGCGTCCGCTTGAGAAACTGGAGCTTTATGCGCGGTTGCGCACCCAGATCAAGCGCAAATGCTATAATGATTTGCTGCGTCAGAGCTTACACCGCACAATCACAATGGCGGTAACTGACAGCCTCACCGGGCTGCATAATCGGCGTTACCTTGATACGCATATGCCAGTACTCTTGTCGCGCGCTACAGGGCGCGAGAGGCCGCTTTCGGTCATCATGATTGACTTCGACCATTTCAAACGCGTCAATGACAAATACGGGCATGACGGTGGCGACGATGTTCTGCGAGAATTCGCTGCGCGGCTGCGTAAAAAGATACGCGGCATGGATGTCATGTGTCGCTATGGCGGCGAAGAATTTGCCATCGTATTGCCGGATACTGATTTAACAGCTGCCACAGCGGTAGCAGAGCGCATTCGCGAAGCTGTTGCCGAAGCGCCGTTCCTCATCATTGGTGGTAAGCACAAGATCAATATGACGATCAGCATCGGTATTGCCGGGCTACGGCTTATGGGTGGAGATACTGCTGAGGCACTTTTTGCACGAACGGATGCAGCACTTTATGAAGCCAAGAAAACAGGCCGGAATCGCATCGTTCTTTCCGCCGCCTGATTAGGCTCTCCCAAATAAGAAAGCCGTCTCTTGAGAGACGGCTTTTTTTTGATTCCTGCCAGTAATCTGGCGTCGGAAACGAATTACTTGATCTTCGTTTCCTTGAAGTCGACGTGCTTGCGCGCAATCGGGTCGTACTTGGTCTTTGTCATCTTTTCCGTCATCGTGCGGCTGTTCTTCTTCGTTACGTAGAAGAAGCCGGTGTCAGCGGTCGACAAAAGCTTGATCTTGATGGTCGTAGCCTTGGCCATATCGAAATACCTGCTCTTTCATGATTAAACCGCTGCGAGTCTGTCCAATTGGTCAGAAGCGGAAATTCGGCGCGACACTACGGATTAAGGGCGAAAAGTCAACCCCGCTTCTTCCTTTGAACAAGTCTTATCGCAGCAAAGAGTGCAAAAGCTGCAAAAAAGACGCCCAGAGTCAGTGGAAAGCCCTTAGGTCCAGCCATATCCATGCCCACGCCAACGGCCTGTGGTCCTGCCAACATGCCGATTGCATAGCAGAAGATGAAGGCGGCATTGGCTGATGCAAGCTCGCGACCGGTGAGTTCTGAACCAAGATGCGCAAGCCCGACAGTGTAGAGACCCGCAACGACACCGCCCCAGACAAACAGGACAGCTGCCATCAGATACCAGTTCTCCATCAGGTAAGGCAGGGCCATCATCCCGGCGAGACCCGTGACGGCGCAGAACAGCAACAGTTTGCGGCGATCCGAAATGCGGTCGCTGATGATTCCCAGCGGTATCTGCATCAGGACATTGCCGAGACCGATCATCGTCAGCAGCAGGGCTGCATCGCCTTCGTCATAGCCAACACGGGCGCCAAAGACCGGGAACAGGGCGAAACCGCCGGTTTCAACCGCGCCAAATACGAAGACTGCCATCGTTGCCGTCGGTACGGCAAAAATAAACGGTAGAAAGGGAACGTGTTCGCCTTCTTCGAAATCCGGGCTGTCGCGCCATGCGACCACCACCGGAATGATGGCGATCAAGATGATGGCGAAACCGACATAGAACGGCAAACCGCCCGCGCTGCCGATCTTTGAAAAGAGCCAAGGGCCGAGCGCAAAGCCGAGCGAAAGCGAGGTTGCGTAAATGCCGAGCACAAGGCCACGTTTTTCAGGCGGAGCGGAGGCGTTGATCCAGTATTCCGAGAGAACGAAAAGCACTGTCAGCGCAAAATGCAGGACGATTCGCAGAGCAAACCATGCCCAGAGTGGCTGAAAAAAGTGAAAGCCCAGAAATGCGACGCTGCCAATCAAGAGCATCAGCACAATTGCCTTGGCCACACCGAGGCGGGCGGCAATGGGTGCTGCGAGCGGTGCGGCAACAATGGATGCAAGACCTGCGACTGCAGTGTTCGCACCGATAAGGCTGGCTGAGTGGCCGCGGCTTTCAAGCAGAACGCTCAGAAGCGGAATACCAAGCCCGATCGCTGCACCCATGGCGCTGATCGTGGCGATTGCCGCTGCAAGGGAACGCCAATGCATCTGGCCCTGGGTGTTCCCGCCGTCTGGTTCCTGGGGGATGATGTCGGCAGGATAAACTTCTTTATTCATTAGGTCAGATCACTTCGCGAACAAAGCGGCCATGCCGCTTGCTGTATTGCACCACTGGTAGAGTGGCTGGCAGTTCAAGCCGGGTTTCCGTCAGCAGCATTTGCGCTTCTTTCAGAATTGTCTGAGTAATACGGGCGACGTCCAGTTTATCAACTTCATCGACGGCCACCCAATCCAAATCTTGTAGTTCTCCACTGGGAACAAGTTTCTGGCTTGCCAGTTCCGGCAGGCTGTCACGGAAAGCAATAAAAAAGCGCGTGTCGAAACGGCGTACATTTCCGGGTGGAGTGATTGCGCGGGCGAAATAGCGCAGGTCTCCCAGCGCAGGCAGCGCACCACCTTCCAGAAATGCCAACCAGTCCTTGTTTGCAGGATAATTGGCACCGTTTAATGACAAGGCGTTTTCCGCCCCGGGACGCGCGAGTTTTAGCCCGGTTTCTTCAAATGTTTCGCGAATGGCACAGAGCCCAAGCGCTCTTGCGCGGCGTTGTGAAGCGCGCGCACCCATACCAGATACGAGCTTCTGCGTGTCATCGGAACTGAGCTCGGAGGCAGCGCCAATGCTGCCATCGATAGGATCGGCTCTGCCGCCAGGGAATACGTATTTTCCGGGCATGAACGCCAGAGACGGATGGCGTCTGCCCATCAGAATGCGGGGGACGCGTTCCGTGCGGTCAATAAGAAGCAATGAAGCAGCATCGCGCGGGCGAAGCGGCAGCCTTGGTGTATGCGTTGTGGCGTGTGAAGGGGATGTCACGGGGATGAACCCTGTCAGGTGACGTCGCCGTAATCACCTTCGCCCTGACCGCCGAAACCATGCATGAACAGCGCCCACTGAAGGCCGATGGTTGCGCCTTTGATTGGCTGCAGCATGAGAAGCGACAGGATGACGGTCATCGGTCCCCAGATAGCCATATGCGCCCAGAGCGACAGGTTCGTGGTTGCTTCAACGCCCATGAAGGCGCCAACGACGATGTGTCCAACAACAAGGATTGTCAGATAGGCCGGAAGGTCGTCTGCGCGCTGCTCGGTGTAATCTTCACCGCAGACAGAGCAGCTATCGACAGGCTTTACAAAAGCCCGAAACAGCTTGCCTTCGCCGCAATGCGGGCAGCGGCACTTAAATCCGCGCCACATCGCCTGACCCAGATCGCGGGTCGGGCGTGCAGTTTTCTGGCTTTCACCACCGAAAACGTGGATCTGACTATCCGTGGAATTGGCCTCTAGCGTGCTCATCTGTGACCTTTTCTCTTGGAGCGCGAAACGCCTGCCGGCTTTCCTTTGCGCCCGCGCATCCCTTTGCTTGCCTTGTGATGCGAACGCGTCGACATCGGCAAGGAATGCGGTTCCGAAACCATCTCAAACCGAAGCGCACCCGCGACAGGGAGCGCTTCCACCAGTCTAACCGTTACATTGTCGCCCAGACGGAAGCCTTTTCCGCTTTTTTCTCCGGCGAGTGCATGGTTTGCTTCGTCATACAGATAGTATTCATTACCCAAAGTTGAAATGGGGACAAGTCCGTCTGCGCCATATGTCGCAAGGGATACGAAAAGCCCGGCTTTTGTGACACCAGTTACGCGTCCCTCATATTCATCACCAAGATGCGCTGCGAGGAAATGGGCAATCAGGCGATCAACGGTCTCGCGCTCTGCAAGCATCGCACGGCGTTCGGTCGAAGAAATGAGCGCCGCAGTTTCTTCCAGATGCGCTTCTTCATCGGTGGTCAGACCATCCTTGCCAAATCCCAAAGCCTTGATCAGAGCGCGATGCACGATCAAATCGGCATAACGGCGGATCGGTGAGGTGAAATGCGCATATTTGCGCAAATGCAGACCGAAATGGCCGATATTATCCGGGCTGTAGATCGCCTGGCTTTGCGTGCGTAGCACCACCTGATTGACCAGATCTTGATGATCTGTTCCATCAACAGCTTCGAGAATACGGTTGAACTGTGCTGGCTTGAGAGCAACGCCTTTGGCGAGGTTAATTTCAAGCGTGCGAAGAAACTCCCGCAAAGATTCCTGCTTTGCCAGTGCCGGTTCATCGTGGATGCGGAAAATCAACGGCTGACGATGTGCTTCAAGCACTTCAGCTGCGGCCACATTGGCCTGAATCATGAACTCTTCGATGAGCTTATGGGCGTCCAGTCGTTCAGGCACGATGACCTTGTCGACCTTACCATCAGGCCCGAGCAGGATTTTCTTTTCCGGCAAATCCAGCTCAAGCGGCTCACGCGCATCGCGACCGCGTTTGAGTGCGCCATAGGCGGCCCACAGCGGCTTGAGGATCGTGTCCAGAATAGGTGCAGTCTTCTCATCCGTTGCGCCGTCAATTGCAGCCTGTGCCTGCGCATAGGCAAGCTTTGCAGCCGAACGCATCAGGATGCGATGGAACTTGTGGGATTTCTTATGTCCGTTGGCGTCAAACACCATGCGGACGGCAAGTGCTGGACGATCTTCCAGTTCACGCAGCGAGCATAGATCGTTGGAAATGCGCTCTGGCAGCATAGGTACAACCCGGTCGGGGAAGTAAACCGAATTGCCACGCTTCAGTGCTTCGCGATCAAGCGCCGAGTTGGGGCGCACATAGGCTGCCACATCAGCAATCGCAACGACGACCACATGACCGCCGACATTGTCGGGATCAGTGTCCGGCTCCGCATAAACGGCGTCATCGTGATCCTTTGCATCTGACGGATCGATGGTGAGTAGCGGCAGCTCGCGCCAATCTTCACGACCGTCAAGCGTTGCAGGCTTTGCAGCTTCTGCTTCGCGGATCACATCATCCGGGAAGATATGCGGGATTTCATGCTCGTGAATGGCGATCATCGACAGGGCTTTTTCGCTGTCGATTGAACCCACCACCTGTCGCACCTTGCCGCTCGGCAAGCCATAGCGACGAGACGACGTCAGTTCCACCTCAACCAGATCGCCACTTTCCGCATCGGCAAGCGACTTTGGATCAAGCTGTACTTCCGGCTGCTTGCGATTGACTGGCTCGAGCCGCCATTCGCCATTGCTGAGCTTACGCAATACGCCAAGTACCGCGTTGCTGCTCTGATCGACAACCTTGATTACGCGAGCGGAATACTCCGGACCGTCACTGTCCTTGTTGCGGAAGATCTTGGCCAATACCCGATCGCCAACACCAACCGCGGGACCATCGGATGACTTGTTGAGGCGGGTTCGGCGGATGGTGACGACTGGCGGTTTGCCGTAGTTTTCTTCGTCCCATTCAGCCGGGCGTGAAATAAGTCCGCCATCATTGTCACGGCCAATAATGTTCAATACGGAGATCGGTGGCAGGGTGCCGGGACGGGAGAGGCGACGGGCACGCTTTTCAAGCAGGCCTTCATCACCGAGTTCACGCAGCAGATCCTTGAGATAGACGCGTGCATCGCCCTTAATATTGAATGCCTTGGCCAGATCGCGCTTGCCTGCGCGGTCCGGGTTCTCTTCAATAAACTTGAGAACCTCGTCACGCGTCGGCAGGAAGGAGGTTGAATCTCCTGCCTGTGCAGCTTCTGATTTTGCTTTAGCAGCACGCCGTTCGGTCCGTGCGGATCGTCCGGTATCGGGTTTGGGGAAACGACGTGCCAATTCTTACTCCTCTGCCGCCTTCGCCTTTGCTTTGGAAGGGGCTTTCTTCTTCGCTGCCGGCTTCTTTGCAGCAGCTTTTTTCGGTGCGGCTTTCTTTTCGCCATCTGCGGCCTTGGCGGCAGATTTGCGGGCAGGAGCCTTCTTTGTCTTTGTGCTGCCAGCTTTTGCGGCAACGAGTTCCAGCGCTTCTTCCAGCGTCACACTGGCCGGGTCCTTACCCTTTGGCAGCGTAGCATTCACCTTGCCCCAGTTGACGTAAGGACCGTAACGACCGTCACGAACGGTGACTGCGCCACCATCTGGATGATCACCCAATGTCGCAAGCGCTGCAGGCGTCGAGCGGCCACGACCACCCTTCGACTGTTTATCCGCAAGGACGGAAACAGCGCGATTGAGGCCCACCGAGAACACTTCATCAGCGTTTTCGAGATTGGCAAACGTGCCATCATGGCTGACGTAAGGACCATAGCGACCAATGCCAGCAGAGATCATCTTGCCGGTTTCAGGGTGCTGTCCAACATCACGCGGCAACGACAGCAGCGCCATTGCTTTTTCATGATCAAGCGTATCGACCGTCCAACCTTTTGGCAGGCTGGCACGCTTGGCTTCCTTGCCTTCGCCACGCTGGACATATGGACCGAAACGACCGGTTCGCGCGGTGATTTCTTCACCGGTGAATGGATCTTTGCCCAGCTGTTTAGGTTCGTCGGAAGCTGCTGCTTCTCCGTTGCCTTCACCGCCCAGCTGACGGGTGAACTTGCACTCCGGATAATTCGAACAACCGACGAACGCGCCGTATTTTCCGAGCTTCAGCGAAAGCTGGCCCGTGCCACAGGTTGGGCAGGTGCGCGGGTCGCTACCATCGCCGCGATCAGGGAAAGCAAGCGATGAAAGCTCTTCGTTCAGCGCATCCAAAACGTTGGTAACGCGCAGTTCCTTGATGTCATCAACAGAACCGGAGAAGTCGCGCCAGAAATCACGCAGCACGTCTTTCCAGGAAAGCTTGCCATCGGAAATGAGGTCGAGCTTTTCTTCAAGGTCCGCTGTGAAATCATATTCGACATAGCGTTTGAAGAAGCTTTCAAGGAACGAAATAACCAGACGGCCCTTGGGTTCCGGCATGAGCTTACGCTTGTCGATGGTGATATATTCACGATCACGAAGCGTTGCGAGTGTCGCCGCGTAGGTCGATGGACGACCAATGCCGAGCTCTTCCATCTTCTTGATGAGCGATGCTTCCGAATAACGCGGTGGCGGTTCGGTGGAATGCTGTGTCGCATCGATCTTTTCGCGCGCAATCGCCTCACCGGAGCGGATTTCAGGCAGCTTTGCGCTGTCTTCATCCTCATCTTCTTCTTCGCGGTGATCCATATAGGCCGCGAGGAAACCGTCAAACTTCGTAACCGAACCGTTGGCGCGCAGCATGGCCGAACGCGAACCATTGGTTGCTTCGATGTCAGCGGTTGTGCGCTCAATGTCGGCAGCCTGCATCTGGCTCGCGATAGCGCGCTTCCAGATCAACTCGTACAGACGCGCCTGATCTTCATCGAGATAGCGGCGCACTTCTTTCGGATGGCGCGTGAATTCCGTCGGACGGATCGCTTCGTGCGCTTCCTGAGCGTTCTTGGCCTTGCTCGAATAGTAGCGTGGCTTTTCCGGCACATATTGTGGGCCGAAGCTCTTGCCAATCGCATCGCGGGCGGCGGTGATAGCTTCGGGGGCCATCTGCACGCCGTCGGTACGCATATAGGTGATCAGACCGGCGGTTTCGCCGCCAATGTCCACGCCTTCATAAAGACGCTGCGCAACCTGCATGGTGCGCGATGCCGAAAAGCCGAGCTGTCCTGATGCCGCCTGCTGGAGCGTCGATGTGGTGAATGGAGGGCCGGGATTGCGCTTGGTCGGCTTGGCTTCGACAGAAACTGCCTTGAAGCTTGCGCCTTCCAGCATGGTACGGATGGCCGTTGCCTGCTCTTCATTCTTGATGTCGAGCTTGCCGAGCCTCTTGCCGTCAACCGCAGTCAAACGAGCCGAGAACGCATCGTTACGCGGTGTTTTAAGCGAAGCGGCGATATTCCAGTATTCTTCGCGGATGAAGCGTTCGATCTCGGATTCGCGGTCGCATACGAGACGCAGAGCTACCGACTGAACACGGCCTGCCGAACGAGCGCCGGGCAGCTTGCGCCACAAGACCGGTGAAAGCGTAAAGCCAACGAGATAATCGAGTGCACGACGAGCGAGATAGGCATCGACCAGCGGCTCATCGATATCGCGCGGATTTGCGATAGCGTCGAGAACGGCTTTCTTGGTGATGGCGTTAAACGCGACACGCTTGACGGTCTTGCCCTTCAAGGCCTTTTTCTGGTTGAGCACTTCGAGTACGTGCCACGAAATGGCTTCCCCTTCGCGATCAGGGTCAGTTGCCAGAAACAGACCATCACTGTCCTTCAACGCATTGACGATATCCGCCAAACGCTTGGAAGAGTTACTGTCAACTTCCCAGGACATTGCAAAATCTTCATCCGGACGGACAGACCCATCCTTGGCTGGCAGATCTCGCACATGACCAAACGAGGCCAGAACCTTATAGTTCGACCCGAGATACTTGTTGATAGTTTTGGCCTTTGCAGGCGATTCGACGACAACGACGTTCATTACAACAGCCCAGATTCGCGATGTTTACGGGTAAGTTATCCCTGTATCGCGTTCAAATAGTTGCCTTTCACATGAACAGCGGTTTGCGTTTGGTCAAGAGCTAGACGGTAAAAATCGTCAAATACAACCTAAAGTGGCTGTATGTAAATATAAAGCTTGTGGTAGTGTCTGGCCGGGGTATATCCGTCGGGTTTGAACCAGAAGGGTGATTTTCATTTGAAGGAAACCGGCACATTTTGGGGGCAAAGGTGGTTCAGCGAGATACAACTCGTCAGGAGACACTGGCTTATATAGAAGAAATGCTACAAGAACTCGTCAAAATGGCCAGAGGGACGGATAGTCATCTTCTCGTCTATCTCATGGACATGGCATTGCAGGAAGCACGCGACAATCAACATCATTGCCCGTGTGATTGAGTTTAGAAATGCTCATCGCGTGGCACAAGGGCGACCTGATTGCCGGGATAGCGTAACAGCCTCCCGGCAAGATCAAGTTCCAGCAGGATTAGTTGGGCGTTGCTTGCATCAAGGCCTGTGTGTCTGACAAGCGTATCAACATCGATTGGAACCGGCCCAAGGGCATCGACGAGAATATCGCGTTGCTCATCCGTTGTTATGGCTTGAAGCGGCTCAGGCGCTTCATCGATCTGGGTCAACAGATCGGGCTGCGCTGCTTCGGCTTTGAACGTATCGCGCCCGATGAGCGGGGACAAAGAATCGATAACGTCGTCGGCGCAGGTTACAAGCGTTGCGCCTTGTTTCAGAAGTGCATTGGTTCCGCGGGCGCGTGGATCGAGCGGCGAACCAGGCACTGCGAACACTGTGCGACCCACTTCACCAGCCATTCGAGCACTGATGAGCGAGCCTGAACGCTCGGCAGCCTCCACCACGATGAGACCAAGCGAAAGTCCAGCTATGATGCGGTTTCGACGTGGAAAATCACGTGCACGGGGCTATGCACCCATCGGCATCTCGGTAATGAGTGCGCTGCCGTTTTCGGGTATGGCACGATAGATCGGCAGGTTTTCGGGCGGATATGGCCTATCAAGGCCACCGGCCAGCACTGCCACGGTTCCGCTTTCTATGCTGGCTTTATGCGCTGCCGCATCGATCCCGCGCGCGAGGCCGGAGATTATTGCGAAGCCAGCGTCACCCAGATCACGCGCGAGACGCTTTGTGAAGCGTGCGCCGACCACAGATGCGTTGCGCGAGCCGACGATGGCAACAGGGGGCTTGCGAAAGACATCTGGATTGCCCTTGATAATGACAAGCGGCGGCGGTGCCTCGCAATTTTTGAGCTGTTGTGGATAGTCCGGTTCGCCCATGCCAACAAGACGCACACCTATCCGCTCGATGGCTTCCAGTTCGCGTTCCGCATCTTCAAGCGGTGTCACGCGCACGGGCTTAGCGCCACCGCCGCGTATGGTGAGGTCAGGTAGTCTTTCTATGGCGCTGGCGGCAGAGCCACAGAACATAATGAGGTCGCGGAAAGCGACAGGACCGATGTTTTCAGTGCGAATGAGGCGCAGCCAATTGAGCCGCTGTCGGTCGGAGAGGCGAATTCCAGAAGTTGAATTCGCGCTCTGTTTCATCCTTTTTTGCCTATCTTGCTTTCAGTGCCGCTGAGGAGGCGCGAGATATTGGCGTGATGCTTTATGAAGACGATAATGGTCAGCACAGCAAACAAAGCCGCAATCGCGTGATCACCGCGCGCATAAAGTGCGATTGGCACGATCAGACTGGCAACAAGTGCTGACAGTGAAGAATAGCGGGTGAGAAGTGCCGTGATAATCCATGCCGCGATGAAAACCAGAGCGCCGGGCCATGCAAGGCCGATCAGAATGCCAAGATAGGTTGCAACACCCTTGCCGCCCTTGAAGCCGATCCAGACCGGGAAAAGATGGCCGATAAAGGCACCGAAACCGGCTGCAATTGCAGCTTCCTGGCCGAATTTTGAGGCGATTAATACAGCTGCCGTGCCTTTAAGCGCATCAAGAATGAGCGTTGCCGCCGCGAGCTTCTTGTTGCCGGTACGCAGAACATTGGTAGCACCAATATTGCCGGAACCAATCGAACGTACATCGCCCAGTCCTGCAAACCGCGTCAGGATAAGCCCGAAGGGAATGGAGCCGAGAATATAGCCGAATATCAACGTGCAGATTGTCACTAAATTGACCAGACCTGTTTCGGCCATGGAACTCCCCATATGTTCTTTATTCAAATTACTTGAGAAGAAAAGCCGCCCAAAAGCAAGACGGCTTTTCTGAAAATGTTAAGCCGAATAAACTGTCTTGCCGCCGACTATAGTGCGGTTGACGCGGCCTTGGAAGCGGGCACCTTCAAAGCAGCTGTTCTTTGAGCGTGAATGCAGGTCTTGCTCACGAACCACCCATGGCTCATCCAGATCGACAATAGCAAGATCAGCCTTGGCACCGGGCTTCAGAGTGCCTGCATCCAGTCCGAAGATGCGCGCAGGCGCAGTCGAGAGTACTTCAACCAGACGAAGCAGCGGAATGCTGTCGTTGTGATGAAGTCGAAGGGCTGCAGCCAACAGCGTTTCCAGGCCAATTGCACCAGCTTCTGCATCGGCAAAAGGCAAGCGCTTGGTGTCCACATCCTGCGGATCGTGTGCAGAAACGACAATGTCGATTGTGCCGTTCTTGACGGCTTCAACCATTGCCAGACGGTCTTCCTCGCTGCGCAGAGGCGGCGACAGACGGAAGAAGGTGCGGAACTCGCCGATGTCGTTTTCGTTGAGCGACAGGTGATTGATAGAAACGCCTGCCGTTACGTTGGTGCCAAGGTCTTTTGAGCGCTTGAGCGCGTCGGCTGACATGGCACAGGAAAGCTGTGCTGCGTGGTATTTGCTGCGGGTGAGAGCAGCCAAGCGCAGATCACGCTCCAGTGGAATGACTTCCGCTTCGCGCGGGCTACCCGAAAGACCGAGCCAGCTTGCGAAGAGGCCTTCATTCATGACGCCATTGGCACCGAGATACGGATCACGGGTTTCACAGGCAATCACGGCATCAAAGTCGCGCGCATAAGTCAGAGCACGGCGCATCAATTGTGTATTGGTGAGGGTGTTGCGCCCTTCAGTGAAGGCAACCGCACCTGCATCGCGAAGCAGGCCGATTTCCGTCATTTCCTCGCCATGCAGGCCCTTGGTAATGGCAGCGGCGGGATGCACATTGACGATAGCCGTGTCGCGCGCAGTGCGCTTCACGAACTCGACCAGCGCCACATCATCGATAACCGGATCGGTATCCGGCATCATGATGATGGAGGTTACACCGCCAGCTGCTGCGGCCTGACTGGCCGATGCGATGGTTTCGCGGTGTTCAGCACCGGGCTCGCCGATGAAAACGCGGGAATCGACCAGACCCGGCAGAATAGTCATGCCGTTGAGGTCGATGATTTCAGCACCTTCAGGCGCGCCTTGATTGCGGAAGTCGGCACCGCTGGCGACAATCTTGTCGTCTTTGATCAGCAGGCTTCCGACTTCATCCAGTCCGCGAGACGGATCGATGATGCGGGCATTTTCAAAAAGGATCGCACTCATGCACGTTCTCCTGCGGCTTCTGCGCGACGCGGATCGAGCAGGGCTTCCATAACCGCCATACGCACAGCGACGCCCATTTCCACCTGTTGCTGGATCATGCTCTGGGGGCCGTCCGCTACATCGGATGCAATCTCGACGCCACGATTCATGGGGCCGGGATGCATGACCAGTGCATCAGGTCGGGCAAGCTTCAGCTTTTCCTTGTCAAGACCGTAGAAGCGGAAATATTCACGCACCGACGGTACGAAGGAGCCGGCCATGCGCTCACGCTGGAGGCGCAGCATCATCACGACATCGGCGTCTTTCAGGCCTTCTTCCATGGTGTTGTAAACTTCAACACTCATGTCGGCGATGCCGGAAGGCAGCAGGGTCGAAGGGGCGACAACGCGAACGCGTGCGCCAAGTGCATTGAGCAGCAGAATGTTGGAGCGCGCAACGCGCGAGTGAAGCACATCGCCGCAAATGGCAACGATTAGGTTTCCGATGTCGCCCTTTGCGCGGCGGATGGTCAGCGCGTCGAGCAGCGCCTGTGTCGGGTGCTCGTGAGCACCGTCGCCAGCATTGACGACTGCACAGCCGACTTTTTGCGCAAGGAGCGCCGCAGCACCGGCAGACGCATGGCGTATGACCAGAATGTCTGGCTGCATGGCGTTCAGCGTCATCGCAGTGTCAATGAGCGTTTCGCCCTTCTTGACCGACGAGTTACCGACCGACATGTTCATCACGTCCGCGCCCAGCCGTTTTCCGGCGAGCTCGAACGATGATTGCGTTCGCGTCGATGCTTCAAAGAAGAGGTTGATCTGAGTGCGACCGCGCAGCACGGACTTTTTCTTCTCGGACTGTCTGGAGACAGCCACTTCCTGATCCGCAAGATCGAGAAGACAATTAATGTCCAGGGGCGATAGCCCCTTGATGCCAAGCAGGTGGCGATGAGGGAAAATCGGTGAGACCGTTTGATTTGTCATGGCAAGTCACCCGTATAGAGCCGTGAAAGCTGGACCGCAACCGCCCTTATAATGGCTTTGGCAGATTCACAAAGAAAAACCTGTATTCTTTGGGCATAAAGCGGTGAGCTGTTGGAAAATGTTAGTAAATTACAATGCAAGAACGCATAGAATGTCAGCTCTGCGCGCCTCAATCGGCTCGCAAGCTGATTTTGAGTTGAACAAAGCCGAACGGATAAGCCTGTGAAAACGCACGAAGTCACCAACCAGACCCCGTCTATGACGGGTACGAATGCATATCTGGGCGATCCGCTTCTGATTCAGATCGCAGCGCGTTTCCCGAAAGAACTGCATACTGACCTCGAGAATACCGGGCGTTTTGTCATGTCGGCGGAAGCCCAGGATCTTGCACGTCTCGCCAATACCGAATTGCCAAAGCTGCGGACGCATGATCGTCAGGGACGCCGTGTTGATCTGGTGGAATATCACCCAGCTTACCATGCGCTGATGCGCCGTTCGATTGCGCAGGGCCTTCATTGCTCGATATGGGAAGCTAATCCAGCTGAAGCCGGACGTCGCCATCAGGCGCGCGCCGCGCGTTTCTTCCTCACCGCACAGCTTGAGGCAGGCCATCTCTGCCCGCTGACCATGACCAATGCTTCGCTCGCAGCAGTGATGGCTTCGCCTGATCTTTACAAGGAATGGTCGCCGCAGATTCTGTCGCGCAAATATGATTCCTCGCAAAAGCCCGCCTTGCAGAAGCAGGGGATTACGCTTGGTATGGGTATGACCGAGAAGCAGGGTGGTACGGATGTTCGCGCCAATACTACCCGCGCAGAACGCAATGAAGATGGCACCTATACGATCAGCGGCCATAAGTGGTTCATGTCTGCGCCGATGTCGGATGCTTTTCTGGTGCTGGCACAGGCGGAAGAGGGGCTTTCCTGCTTCCTGCTGCCGCGCCTGACCAATGAGGCGGCTGGAAATGGCTTCTTCTTCCAGCGTTTGAAGGACAAGCTCGGAAACAAGTCCAATGCTTCATCCGAAGTCGAGTTCGACGGCGCTATCGGTCATCTGGTCGGAAATCCCGGCGAAGGCGTCAAAACCATTATGGATATGGTCACGCTGACGCGACTTGATTGCGCTGTTGCCTCCGCTGGCCTGATGCGCTCGGGGCTGGCCGAGGCCGTTCATCATGCACGTCATCGCGAGGTAGGTGGGCAAAAGCTGATCGAACAGCCGCTGATGAGCCGCGTTCTCGCCGATATGGCGCTGGATGTTGCAGGTGCGACCGCACTTTCCATGCGTCTGGCTCGTGCCTTTGACATGGCTGCAAGTGATCGCGCGGAAGCTGCTTTCGCGCGATGCATGACGCCAGTTGTCAAATATTGGGTCTGCAAAATCGCACCGGCATTGCTTTATGAAGCGATGGAGTGCCTCGGTGGCAATGGATACATCGAGGACGGCAATCTCGCACGCGCCTATCGAGAAGCGCCGGTCAATGCGATCTGGGAAGGCTCGGGCAATGTCATGGCGCTCGACGTGGCGCGCGTGCTCTCACGCGCACCTTCGCTGTTCGACGAAGTTCTCGACTGGATCAGCGGACAGCTGGGCGTGCGTGGTCAGGGTACGATTGATGTGTTGCAGGCGGCATTGCAGCTGACCGAAACCGATCAGGGCGTTGCGCGTCTTCTGACGGAGCAACTTGCCTATGCGGCCGCTGCTGCCGAACTGCGCAATCTTGGCGCGGATGATGTGGCCGATGCCTTCATCGAAACACGACTTGGTGGGCAGTGGCGCTCGACCTATGGCATGTTGGATGCACGTCATAATGCCAACCGGATACTCGATCAGCTTTATCCGGCGTCGTAATCGCTGTCATCGGCGTGCGATGAGCGCAGCATGTGCAGGCGGTCCAGTGCGCCTTGTAGAATAAAGGAAGCTGCGGCCGAATCGATGCGTTCGGCCCGCTTGCCGCGTGAAACATCCATGCCGATCAGTGCGCGTTCAGCTGCGACCGTGGACAGGCGCTCGTCCCAGAATATGAAGGGCAGGTCGGTCAGTGGCTGCATGGTGCGCACGAAAGCCCGCGTTGCCTGAACGCGTGGTCCGGCCGACCCGTCCATATTCATCGGCAGGCCAATAATAATGGCGCCGACCTTGTCTGCTTCGAGTGCTTTCAGCAGCACCTGTGCATCGATTGTGAACTTGGTGCGTTTGATAACCGGACGGGGATGTGAGAACGACAGGCCCAGATCGGAAACCGCAAGGCCAATAGTTTTGGTGCCAAGATCAAGCCCGGCGACTGTCTGGCCGGGTTGCAGAATTTCCAAAACGTCTTCGATCTCAACGACGGCCATATGTCCTCATAGTATTTTGATCAGGCTTCATATTGCCTGATGGAATTGAGCCGTAATATCTGTTTTAAAACTGAAAATCGAGCCGCAAGGAGACACACAATGAAAATCACCTGGTTGGGCCATGCAGCCTATCGCGTTGAAACGGATAAGGCCGTCATTCTGATTGATCCGTTCATCAATGGAAATCCGGGTGCCAAGGGCATCGATTTCAAGGAAGCCACCAAGGGAACCACGCATATTGCGCTGACTCATGGTCATGGTGACCATATCGGCGATACCGTTGAGATTGCCAAAGAAACCGGTGCGACGGTTATCGCAAATCCAGAAATCACCGGCTGGCTGGGTCGCAAAGGTTTGGAAAAGTTCAGCATGGGCAATACCGGCGGAACCATTGTCCGCGATGGTTTCAGCGTAACGTTTGTTAACGCGCTGCATTCTTCAGCGTTGATGACAGAAGACGGCATCACTCAGTCGATGGGTAATCCGAACGGCCTGGTATTTCATTTCGAGAATGCGCCGACACTTTATCATATGGGTGACACGGATATTTTCTCTGATATGGCGCTGATCAATGAACTGCATCAGCCAGAAATCGGCATTGTGCCTGTGGGCGATCGTTTTACCATGGGCGGTGCTGTGGCAGCTCTTGCGTGCCAGCGTTATTTCAATTTCAAAACCGTTCTGCCGTGCCATTACGGCTCGTTCCCATTTATTGAAAAGACGGCAGACAAGTTTGTAGCGGCAATGTCCGACCATAAGGAAACGAAGGTTTTGGTGGCTGACGCTGGCACTGTTCACACGTTCTAATTTTGGCTAACTATGGATGGAAGCGCAAGAAATGTTGCGCTTCCGCACCCACACCGTTATAGCCGGTAAAAGAACCTTTTCGGGGCGGTTTCGTACCGTCCTAAACATGTAATTGCGGAGAACAGGATGTCCGTCGATATTTCAACCGTCAAGCGCGTTGCGCATCTTGCGCGTATCGCCGTCACAGAAGACGAAGCCGAGCGCATGACTGGCGAACTCAATGCAATTCTGGGCTTTGTTGAGCAATTGAACGAAGTCGATGTTGAAGGTGTTGAGCCTATGACCTCGGTTTCGCCGATGAAAATGCGCCTGCGCGAAGATGCAGTAACGGACGGCAATATTGCCAATGCGGTTGTTGCCAATGCACCTGTGACCGAAGACAATTTCTTCGTTGTGCCAAAGGTCGTGGAGTAAGCCGATGGCTATCCGGGTTTCCATCGAGACCCCATTGCAGGATGACGTGCGTGATCTTGTTGAAGCATTGAACGCGCATATGCTGCCGCTGTCGCCTATCGAGTTCCAGTTCAAGATGACTGTTGAACAGATGGCGAAGCCGGATACGACAGTTTTCGTTGCACGAGATGAAGACGGCAAGGCCGTTGGCTGTGGCGCATTGAAGATGCACGATAACGGTGTGGGTGAACTCAAGCGCATGTTCACGCGTCCTGAAGTTCGCGGCAAGCGTATCGGCTCACATCTTGTCGATGCGATTGTCGAACTGGCAGAAGCCAAGGGTGCTTCGCGTCTGGTCCTTGAAACGGGTACTGGTCCCGGCTTTGAGGGTGCCTGGCGGCTTTATGAAAATTCGGGTTTTGCGCGCTGCGGAGTGGTTTTAGATTATCCCGATTCCGAATACAGCGCCTTTTTTGAAAAGCGCCTTGCTGAGGCATGACTTTACAGGATTAGATGATGAGCGAACTGACCGCACTGACCATTGCCGAAGCGCGCGATAAGCTGAAGGCTAAAGTCTTCACTGCGACCGAACTGACTGACGCCTATATTGCGGCTATTGATTCCGCCAACGACAAGATCAATGCATATGTTGCGGTAACGCCTGAAAAGGCGCGCGAAATGGCAAAAGCTTCCGATGCGCGCATTGCCGAAGGCAAAGCTGGTGCGCTTGAAGGTATTCCGCTTGGCGTGAAAGATCTGTTTGCGACGAAGGGTGTTCACACGCAGGCCTGCTCGCACGTTCTTGATGGCTTCAAGCCTGAATATGAATCAACCGTCACTTCCAACCTTTGGGCTGATGGCGCTGTCATGCTGGGCAAGCTCAACATGGACGAATTCGCGATGGGCTCGTCCAATGAGAGCTCCTATTACGGCCCGGTGAAAAACCCATGGCGCGCAAATGGCTCGGACGTTGATCTGGTACCGGGCGGCTCGTCTGGTGGTTCGTCGGCAGCGGTTGCAGCGCATCTTTGCGCAGGCGCTACGGCGTCTGACACGGGCGGCTCGATCCGTCAGCCCGCGGCATTTACCGGCACCGTCGGTATCAAGCCAACATACGGCCGCGTTTCGCGCTGGGGTGTTGTCGCTTATGCGTCTTCGCTTGATCAGGCTGGTCCGATTGCGCGTGATGTTCGCGACGCTGCAATTCTGCTCAAGTCTATGGCATCGGTTGATCTGAAAGATACAACCTCGGTTGATCTGCCGGTTCCGGATTACGAAGCAGCTATTGGCAAGTCGCTGAAGGGCCTCAAGATCGGTATTCCGAACGAATATCGTATCGATGGTATGCCAGACGAAATTGAAGCGCTCTGGCAGAAGGGCATTCAGTATCTCAAAGATGCTGGTGCAGAAATCGTCGATGTTTCGCTGCCGCACACCAAATATGCGCTTGCTGCCTATTATATTGTGGCACCTGCGGAAGCTTCGTCCAACCTCGCACGTTACGATGGTGTGCGTTATGGTCTGCGCGTGCCGGGCAAGGACATTGCCGATATGTACGAGCAGAGCCGCGCTGCTGGGTTTGGCAAGGAAGTAAAGCGCCGTATTCTGACTGGAACCTACGTTCTGTCGGCTGGCTATTACGACGCTTATTATCTGCGCGCCCAGAAGGTCCGTACGCTGATCAAGCAGGACTTTGAAAATGTCTTTGCAAGTGGTGTTGATGCAATTCTGACGCCGATTACGCCTTCTGCTGCATTCAGCATTGGCGACAAGGAACTCGCAAACGATCCTGTGAAGATGTATCTCAATGACATCTTCACCATCACGCTCAACATGGCGGGTCTTCCGGGGATCGCTGTTCCTGCGGGACTGAATGATCAGGGCTTGCCGCTTGGCTTGCAGCTGATCGGTCGCCCCTTCGAGGAAGAAACTTTGTTCCAGGCGGCCAGCGCAATTGAGCAGGCAGCCGGACGCTTTACCCCAAAGAAATGGTGGTAAAATCTGAAACTCTCATTCGCCGGGCAGAAACGCCCGGCGAATTTGCTTTGATGGCTGAGCTAGCAGTTCGCGCATGGCAAACCGCAGCGCGTGACATTACGTATACGGACGAAAGCCGGTCCGAACTCCAGGCCAAATTTCTGCGCGACTTGCGCGAGAATGCCGAGGGTGTTTTGTTGGCGGAACGATGCGGCGAAATATACGGTTGGGGCGCTCGTGTCCCGAAATCAAACTATATTTCCGACCTCTGGGTTGATCCCGCACACCATGGTCAGGGCGTAGGCGGCGCATTGCTTGGAGCGCTGATGGCGCAGATTGTTCTTGATGGTTTTGCGGAAGCTGAAATCGGCACCCATGCCGATAATTCTCCAGCAATCGGGCTTTATGAAAAAGCTGGGTTCAAGACCTATCACCGCAGCGAAGAATGGTCGGAGAGTTTTGGTAGCAAGGTTGAAAAGGTCAGAATGCAGGTAAAGCTTTAGGCGAGCATTGCCATTTCAAGAAAAGCTCCTATCCTCTTCTATAGCAACTATTTTCAGGAGGAGGGGCACATGTGGATCATGCTTACGGATGTTAGTGGCGAACGGGTTGCAGTGAACTTCAACCACGTCCTGTCATACAACGCTTACGGTACTGGAACCCGTATCGTTACGCTCAGCGCGGACCTGACATTCTTCGTTAAAGAGTCGACCGAGGAAATCGAAACCAAGCTTGGCATCGACGTCAAGAATTGAGTATTTGCCGCAAAAGATTATCCATTCCCCTTAAAAAATTGGGGGAATGGTGAAGTTCGAATCTCTTCCGATCTTTCGGCAAGCTCAGGATCGGAAGAGATAAAGTTTAAATATCCAGTTCTTCCACAAAAGCGGCACGATCCTGAATGAAGCGGAAGCGCGCTTCCGGCTTTGTACCCATCAGATCATCAACAGTGCTGCGTGTTTCATCGATATAATCTTCATCGACATGAACACGAAGAAGCGTGCGCTTTTTCGGGTCCATAGTCGTTTCTTTCAACTGCTCGGCGCGCATTTCGCCAAGGCCTTTGAAGCGGCCGATTTCGATTTTGCCACGTCCGGTAAACATCGTGCGAAGCAGCTCGTCCTTGTGCGCGTCGTCACGAGCATAGGCGACCTTGCCACCCTGGCTCAGACGATACAGCGGCGGGACTGCCAGATACAGGTGGCCGTTGCGGATGAGATCCGGCATTTCCTGATAGAAGAACGTGATGAGCAGCGATGCAATATGCGCACCATCCACGTCAGCATCGGTCATGACGATGACGCGATCATAACGCAGATCGTCTTCACGATAATTCTTGCGCGTGCCGCTACCCAGCGCCTGCACGAGATCGGCAATCTGCTGGTTGGCTGTCAGCTTCTCACGGCCAGCACTGGCAACGTTCAGAATCTTACCGCGTAGCGGCAGGATCGCCTGATTAGAACGATTGCGTGCCTGCTTGGCGGAGCCGCCAGCCGAGTCACCTTCGACGATGAAAAGTTCTGCACCTGCTGCAGCATTCTGCGTGCAGTCTGCAAGCTTGCCCGGAAGGCGCAGTTTGCGCGTCGCGCTCTTGCGGACGGTTTCCTTTTCCTGACGACGACGCAGGCGTTCTTCCGCGCGATCAACAACCCAGTCGAGCAAGCGGGATGCTTCCTGTGGTGAAGCTGTAAGCCAGTGATCGAACGGATCGCGGATAACATTTTCCACGATACGTTGCGCTTCAACGGTCGCAAGCTTGTCCTTGGTCTGGCCGACAAATTCCGGTTCCCGAATGAAGACCGAGAGCATAGCGGCCGCCGAAATCATCACGTCATCGGTTGTGATGATCGAAGCGCGCTTGTTGTTGGTTAGCTCCGCATAGGCCTTGAGGCCACGTGTCAATGCAATGCGCAATCCTGCTTCATGCGTGCCGCCGTCGCCCGTCGGGATCGTATTACAATAGGAGTTGACGAAGCCATCACCACCATACCACGACACCGCCCATTCAACAGCACCATGCCCACCCTGCTTTTCAGTGCGGCCCGAGAAAATCTCGCGCGTCACCTGATGTTCTTTGCCGAGCGAAGCAGAGAGATAATCCTTGAGGCCGCCGGGGAAGTGGAAAACAGCCTTTTCCGGAGTTTCCTTCTTCGGGTCGAGAAGCGACGGATCACAGCTCCAGCGAATTTCTACGCCGCCAAACAGATAGGCCTTCGAGCGCGCCATGCGATAAAGTCGGTGCGGATCGAATTGCGCGGTTTTGCCGAAGATATCCGGGTCAGGATGAAAGCGAACGCGCGTACCACGACGATTGTGGACTTCGCCGACATCTTCAAGCCCGCCCTGCGGAATGCCGCGCGAAAAGCGCTGGCGATAAAGGCGGCGATTGCGCGCGACTTCGACTTCCAGAACATCTGAAAGTGCGTTGACCACCGAAACACCCACGCCGTGCAGACCGCCGGATGTTTCATAGGCTTTGCCGTCGAACTTACCGCCTGCGTGCAGCTTGGTCATGATAACTTCAAGTGTCGATTTTCCCGGGACCTGCGGGTGCTCATCAACCGGAATGCCGCGTCCGTTATCGCTGACGGTCAGAAAGCCTTCGGCGTCGAGATTGACCTCAATGAAATTGGCATGGCCTGCAACGGCTTCGTCCATCGAGTTATCGATGACTTCCGCGAAGAGGTGGTGCAGGGCTTTTTCGTCGGTGCCGCCGATATACATGCCGGGGCGCAGGCGAACCGGTTCCAGCCCTTCGAGAACGCGAATGGAGGAGGCGTTGTAATCATCAGCGCCTGATGAAACAGGCGGAGCCTTGGTTGCAACAGGGGCTGACTTTGGTGCAGATGGTGTCGTTGCCGTTTGCGCAACAGGCGTCGATGCAGGAGCCTTTTTGGGCTGCTGCTCCATCTGCCGTTCACGGGCATTGTTGACTACTCTGGAAAAGAGATCGTTGCTGTCGTCCATCTTTGTCCGAAAAGCTTTCTGTCTGAAACCGAAAGAACCGCCCCCACTGAACGGCACGAAATAAAGTTAGCTGCGAATCACACAGATAATGCCACGGGAATACCCGCAATGCGAACAAAGTTCGCCTTACGTTCCGCTTTTGCCCGAAGTTATCAAATGGTTTTGCTCGTAGCGAAGCCGATTTGCACCAGAAACATGGCGAAAGTCAAACCGGGCGTTTTTCTTGCGTGAATTAAGATGGAAACGGGCAGGCCATTCGCGTAAGCGCAATGGGAGTGAGAAAATTGCGAGTAGTGAGATGCAGGGCAGGGTAGCAGGCGGCACAGAAGCGCACGTAAAGGGCATGGCGATCATGGTCCTCTCGGTACTGCTGCTGCCGCTTATGGATGCCATCGGTAAATGGCTTGCCATGATGGATAATATGCCGCCGGCTACTGTCACCTTCATGCGCTTTTTCATTCAATCAGTGCTGATGTTTTTCGTGCTGATCGTCATGAGTGGTTTCGCGTCTTTACGGACCACGCATCTTGTCGGCAATCTTGTGCGCGGCGCGCTGATGGGCTTTGGCGGAACGTGTTTCTTCACCGCTGTCAAATATATGCCTCTGGCAGATGCTATGGCTGTATTTTTTGCTGAACCATTGATCCTAACGCTGCTTTCGGCCGTCTTCCTGAAGGAAAAAGTCGGCTGGCGTCGTTTTAGCGCTGTGGGTATCGGTCTGATCGGAACAATGATCGTTATTCAGCCAAGCTTCGAAATTTTCGGTGCGGTTTCCTTATTGCCCCTCGCAACCGCCGTAACTTTTGCGATTTATCTGATCCTGAACCGTAAATATGGCGCTAAGGAAAGCCCGGTCGTCATGCAGTTTTATGCTGGCATCGGTGGGGCAGCGCTGGCAGCACTGGCGATGGTATTCGGCACAGGTTTGGGCATTGAAGATTTGAGTTTTGCACTGCCGCATAGCCTGCAGCCTTGGCTGCTTCTGCTTTTGCTGGGTACGATCGGTACGGTCAGTCATCTGCTCGTGGTGCAGGCATTCAAACTCGCACCGGCATCCATGCTTGCACCTTTCCAGTATCTGGAAATCGTCAATGCGGTTCTGGTCGGTTTGATTGTGTTTGGCGATTTTCCGACGCCGTCCAAATGGTTCGGCATCGCGATTATCGTGGGATCAGGTTTCTATGTCTTCATGCGCGAGCGGCGCGTGAAGAGCGTCTGATTATTTGGGCTGGCGAGGTCCAAAGACGTTTTCGAAGGCCCTGCCCAACGCAACATCGACATCGCCCATCGTTACCGGAAGGCCGAGATCGACGAGGCTTGTTACGCCGTAATCAGCAATGCCACACGGAACGATGCCGCCAAAATGTTCGAGTTCCGGCTCGACATTGATTGCAATGCCATGGAAGCTCACCCAACGGCGCAGACGGATGCCAATAGCAGCAATCTTGTCTTCGCACATGCCACCATTGGCAAGCAGCGGCTTTTCCGGACGGACAACCCAGACGCCAACGCGATCTGCACGCCTTTCACCTTTAACATTAAACTGCGCGAGCGTTTCGACAATCCATTGCTCAAGCGCAGTCACAAATGCGCGCACATCTTCACGGCGCCGCTTCAGGTCGAGCATGACATAGGCCACACGCTGGCCGGGACCGTGATAGGTATATTCGCCACCGCGTCCGGTGTTGAACACGGGAAAGCGATCCGGGGTCAGCAGGTCCGCTGATTGAGCACTGGTGCCAGCCGTGTAGAGCGATGGATGCTCGACGAGCCAGACGAGTTCGTTCGCCGTTCCTTCCCGAATAGCTGCCACGCGCGCTTCCATAAAAGCGAGCGCTTCGTCGTAATCCGTCAAACCGTCCGATATCAGCCAATCAACGGGCGGTGAGTCGGCCATGACTGGGAAGAAGTGCGTTTCCTTCTCCTGCGCGGTGACTTCGGATTGTTCGGAAAAAAGAGCAGAGCTATCGTTCATGATCGCAGCATATGGCGCTTTTTATGCTCTACCGCCAGATGTCAAAATGCCTCTACGCGAAAGCGTGATGTCAGGTGATCGTTGGGCCTGCGCTCATCCTATGATCAAAGCCCGGAAATACATCGGCCGTGATCGGCGCGAGCACATTGATTTTCAAGCCTGTGGGATCAAAGTCGATGTCGCAGCGTGCCTTGAGTTCTTCGGCAAGAACAAGTCGGATAAGCCGCTGGCCAAAGCCGCGTCGTGAAGGTCGCGTAACGGAGGGACCATTGGTTTCCAGCCAACGCATCTGGAATTTCTTTTCGCCCTGATCATCGACAATACCCCAGCTGAAATCGATGCTGCCATGCTCATTGGACAGGGCACCGTACTTCACCGCATTTGTTGTAAGCTCATAGAGACCGAGAGAAAGCGAGACCGTTACCCGGTCACTTACAAAGAGCGAAGGGCCGCTCATGCGGATGCGATTGCCAAAAGTTCTGTTGAATGGAGCCAATGCCGTATTGGCGATCTGCGTAATCGTTGCGCCACCCCAGTCATCTTGCAACAGCATGTCATGTGCCTGGGCGAGCGCATGAAGACGCTCGTTGAACAGCTGGCTTGCCTGTTCGGAACTGTCTGCATTGCGTAAAGTCTGGTTGGCGATGGATTGCACCATGGCCATAGAGTTTTTGAAGCGGTGGGAGATTTCCCTCGTCACCAATGCCTTGTCAGCTTCGGTCTGCTTGCGTTCGGTCACATCCAGCATAACGCCAAGCAATGTCGGATTGTCGCCGAGCAGCGCTTTGGCTCGTGTTTCCACCCAGATCGTCTGCCCGGTTCTGTTTACGATCCGATATTCCATGGAATACGGCTCGCCAGTTAAAAAAGCAGCTTCGGTCTGTTGAATCACTGACATACGATCTTCAAGCGCGATCAGCTCAAGAATCTGGTCAAAATTGATGTGTTCGTCGTCCCTAAAACCAAAAATCCGGCGGCACTCAGCAGAACCGGTCACGCTCCCTGTCTTCAGATCGCGGGTCCAATAGCCGATATTTGCGGCATTTACGATGTAATCAAGATAGTTCTGATGCCGTCTGGTCTCACTGGAAAGCGTGTCACGCTCTTGTTGCAACTCAACCAAACGCTTTAGCTCGAGCGTGACATCGAGTTGTGTGGAAACGAAATGCTGGATTACACCATCAGAGCTTCTGACTGGTGAAATATGCAGCCGGTTCCAAAAAGCTTCACCTGATTTTTTATAGTTTAATATGTCGATATCGATTGAAGTGCCCGCTGCAATTGCTGTTTTTATTGCAATCACATCATCCGGATTGGTTCCAGAACCTTGCAGGAAACGGCAATTTTGGCCGATCACCTCATCTGTCGAATATCCCGTCAGCAGCAAAAAAGCTTTGTTCGCAAAGACAATCGGGTTGTCGGAAAATTGCGGATTGGTGATGAGCATAGGTGTGGGTGTATTTTCTACAGCCGCCAGAAAAGGATCGGCGTCTTTGGAAATCATGTCTGCAGCATAAAATCTGGATGCTTCCAACTCAGTTGACACGACAAACCCCACCATAAACGCGCTGTTACGACGCCCATCAGTCACGGGCAAAACTAACTGATAATGTGAACCATGGCGAACAAAATCGATTTGAGACTTAAAGCAGTTCCAGCAAAAGTGGGAACCGGTTTTGCGTCGGATAATGCTTAAAAAAATTCACAGCGGTTCCTGCGGTTCAGTCTTAACTGGAGCCGCCGTAAGTATGATTGGGAGCAACCTGACATAGGTCTCAACTCACGAGATTGCTTTTCCCTAAATCGTGCCAGTCACTTGTCAGATGTATAGGGTGCTATATATTCCTCACTATCATTCAGCACACGTTCATCTAGCATCGATAATGATGTGTGCAGTTGAACTGGAGAACAAGATGATAAACACCTTGAAGAAAATGATGGTTGGCTTAGTCGGCGCAACTTTTATGATCGGTGCGATGGCGCCTGTCTCTGCTGCTCCGGTCCTGCCAACTGCTCAGGTTGTTGATGCTAATAACGTCATGCAAGTGCGTGACCGTTGGGACCGTCGTGGTCATGGCAATTGGAACGGTCATCGTCCCGGTCGCCCTGGCTGGAATGGGCACCGTCCCGGTCCGCGCCCGGGTTGGAACCATCATCGCCCGCGTCCAGGTTATTGGAATGGTCATCGCGGCTATAACCACTATCGCCATGGCTATCGTCGTCATAATGATGGCTGGTGGTATCCGCTGGCAGCTTTCGGCGCTGGAGCAATCATCGGTGGTGCAATCGCTCAGCCAGCACCTCAGCCGGTTTACCGCGCTAGCAATAGCCATGTTCAGTGGTGCTATAACCGTTACAGATCATATCGCGCTTCGGACAATACGTTCCAGCCTTATAATGGTCCGCGCCAGCAGTGCTATTCGCCTTACCGCTGATAGAAGTCGAAATCCGAAAAACAGCCGCCTCAAAAGGGCGGCTGTTTTCATTTGCAGGTCAGATTATACCAAGACCATATTTGTGCGATTAGCCGCCGCGCTGGTCATAGCCTTCAACGTCGTCGCCTGTCATTTTATGATGTAAATACTGTTTCAGGCGGTCAATTTGCTCCGCACTCCAGCCATCCACATCGGCGACTTCGATCCAAGCATCGACATAATGTTCGGGTGCGTAAACGTGACCGTGTCCAATAGGCGTTGCGGTTGCGAACGCCATATCCAAGGCCAGCTGCAGCATGGTCACGACTGGATACCAGCGTAACTGTGGTGAAACATCGGGACCACGCGGTTCGTTCATCCAGTCCGGCTGGCGGTAGAAAGAATGGCTGTCAAAAAACACGACTGCATCGCTGGCATATTGCAGATAGACGATGCGTAGCGGTCCCCAACGGTCGCCGTTTCCAGGTGCCTCACCATTCTGGTTCATAAACCGAGCAAAAGAGCCGTCTTTGAAGACCGGCAACCATTCCGGAGTGTCAGGATTACGGTCGCGCGTGATTTGCTTCCAGTCGCGGCTAGGGAAGGGAGGACCGCTCCATAATGCGCCGTTGATCGGGTCTGCCAGCATTTCGAATAGCGAAACTGATTTCTCGGAATTCATCGCCCCGAGGCTTAAACCATAGAGATAGAGGCGAGGTCGTTTATCTTTTGGCAATGCCTTCCAGTAGTTGTAAACGGTCGTGAACAACGCCCGCGAGGCCTCTGCGCCATATTCCGGCTGAAACAGAAGTGAAAGCGGGCTGTTGAGATAGGAATATTGCATCGCGATGCTGGCGACATTGCCATCGTGAAGATATTCGAGTCCATCCATAGCCGCAGGATCGACCCAGCCGGTTCCTGTGGGAGTAATGATTACCAGGATCGAGCGATCAAATCCGTTTTGTCGTTTGAGCTCATCCAATGCTCGCTCAGCACGCTGCTTGGGGGTATCTGCAACATTCAAACCCGCATAAACGCGGATAGGGTCAATGGCCGGGCGTTTTGTGAACGATGATATTTCAGCGCCCGTTGGACCCGACGAAACAAACTCGCGTCCTGCTCGGCCAAGCTCATCCCATTGTAGCAGTGATGCAGCGCTTCCTGTTTTATCAACCGCCAAAGGCTGGGGGCGATCGGGCTCGATCAGCGCGTCATATTCGCGAAACGAACGATCAAGCACTTCGAATGTGGATTGGATCAACAGGCCGTTTGCGATTGTCCAGATGAGGACAACGGTCACTGCAACACCAATGACGTTAGCTACTCTGCGAGGTACGACACGGTGTATTCGTGTAGAAATAAATCGGCCAAGCCCGATAAGACCGCGTGCCAAGAGCAGAAGGATCAAAAAGGTTATAACAGCTAGTCCGCAGACGCTTGCAGGATAGGCGCTGGGCACTGGCTCCATGCCCATCACGGCGCGGACTGAATTTTGCCAGCCGGCCGAAAAATAAAGCGCAGCTATAGCAACTGCCAGACAGATAAGGCCAACGAGTAAATTAACACGGCTGCGCAACCATTCCCCCGGCTCGGGCAGCTCCAGATAGTGCCAGACCCAACGCCAAAATACGCCCAGGCCATATCCAGAACCAAATGCGACGCCGCACAATATGCCCTGCATGACATAGGTCCGCGGAACAAGGCTTGGTGTCAGTGCCGCTGCGAACAATAAAGTTGCGAGGGCAAGCCCTATGCCAGATAGGGAATGCCTGAATCGATAGAATGCATTGGCAACGAAGGACATGAAAAACCAAAATGCTGGAATGAGTTACACCCGTGAGCCTACAGTAACATTTCAACAACAGGAATCGATTTTTCAAAGCTCGAAATTTTTGGCTAGTTCGTCAATTCCGACGCGATTCTTTGTCGTCTCGGATGGGCGGGCGCGGAAATTTTGTTGATAAATGCGCTTTTTGACGGTGGAAAATCGGCGGCGCACCCAGCTTATCGTGGAAATCTGCCGATTGGTGTCGTTTTTTTGAATTTATGTTGAAGAAACTTGATTTTATGGTGTTGACCATTCTGAAAGTCGCCCGTATGTTCCGCCGCACTTCCAGGGACGATTTGTTCCCCCTCTGGGAGCGCGTAGCTCAGCCGGTAGAGCAACTGACTTTTAATCAGTAGGTCCAGGGTTCGAATCCCTGCGCGCTCACCAAAAATCTCCAACAATATCAAATATTTGATCTTGGTGTGGCATCGCAATCCATGTGCCGCAGATATTCAGGAATTTCCCAGAAAAACACGCATTTTCAGGATTGCGCGGGGAATCGACGGCACATGGTTTGACACATGGCACACGGCTTACGCGGCGTGATCTGCTTCCAGACTTTCCATCCATTTTTTGAGGCTGGATCGGCGAGCAGCAACGGTGCCACCGAGCTTAAAGCTAGGCATAATTTTATCGTAGACCAGCCGATACGCTTGGCGCCTTGTGACGCCTAGATATTTAGCGATAGGCTCGACGCCCATAAGCAAATCAGCTTCGTTGTCGTTTTCATGATGCATGTTGATTCCCTCATTGTTGTTAAATTGTTTGGAACAAAGATTCCTGGTCCACGTTATTGCGGCAAATTTCCCTTCTAAGGATATGGAAATGTGGCCCGTAAACAGCGCGATTCAAAATTTTTACTACCTCTCAGAACAGTCGAACGGTCTTTGGGCCGTAAAGGAAACCGTCAGTCAGAATCCGGTTTCTCTCAATGGGCAGTTTTGTTGCTCACTTAAGAAGCGCGATGCGGAAGAACTGATTGAGTATCTCAACAGCCTGGACGCTTCGCTGGCGGCTTAGCCATGGTCACTCACCGCCTTTCAGGGCTTGGCGACCGGCACGTTCTGCCAACAATGCCGACAATCTTGATCTATGCTGTGGCTTTGTTGAAGCGAAACGAATGCAGTGGCCCAAATGTCTATCCGACATTTCACTGATAAAAAGGACTTCATCGCGGTCCCTAGTTCGCCACTGGTCAGCGGAACACCTGCACTCGCCATTCGAACGTTGTGAGTGCCAGTCCTTTTCGGAAGGATCAGGAAGATTGTTTGCAACGTGATTGGCGGTCAGCTTCATTCGCTCTGCTCCCCTAGTGGGCTGCTTTCGCGTCCGCGAACAACGATTTGCGTTTTTGTGCGATAGATGTAGAGCGAATAATCAACGCAGTCCTTGGTGAATGCCACGCCGTTCCTAAGCCCCATTCGATCCGGATATTGACGTACGAAATGAACCGCTAAGTTGGCCGCATAGGCCAAATCATGCTCATCAACGTTCACAAGCTTAATCGTTGCCATTTACTGCCTCCTTTTGCGCGCAAGAGGGCTTCCATGCGAACTATGTGTAGTTTCAAAAGGGAAATGCGGCTTTCGATTATGTCTGGACGAACTTCTTCGATAACCTGTTCATCTCTCACTGGTTTTCTGTCGTGGTGCATATGCAGCCATGTATCCAGTAGGTACGCCTCAACATTGTAGCGGCAGAAGTTAGCAAATCCGTCTTGCCTATCAGGCCCGTCCAGCTTGGATAGTCTGTCAATGAGGGTCATGGGCGATCCTCCAAGGCGGCGCGAGCCGTGTTGATCATATCCTGCAGAATGGTTCGATACGGGTCTTTTAGGCAAATCATGTCATGGCTGGCGATGTCGGCCAACGCCTTCCTGGCCGCCGCGAGTTGGATTTCGAGGGCTTCGAACTTAGTGTCCGCCTCTTTTCCCAACTTGATCAGTTCTTGAAATGCAGCGTCATCGCGAGCAACCCGCGCCGTCAGCGCCGAGTTGTCGGCTTGTAGAGTTTTGACGTGAGCTTCTCGGTCTGCCGCTTCGCCACGCATAACTTGCGTAACGCGCTCGACTTCCTGTTTCAATCGCTTGGTCGTGTAGCGCGGTGCGTTTTCATCATCGCCCATAATCATGGCGTTGATCTTTTTCAGGCGGTCTATCTCGGCGTCACGCTCCGCAATGATGGCCTCAGCCTGCGAGCGGGTGACGAGTTTAATATCGTCGGTACTCGAAGCCACATATTCCTTCGCCCACATTGCCATGGGGACGACTTTCCATTTTTCGTCCTTCAAAAATCCAAGTTGTGCCGCGTTGGTCCAAGCAACCGTCTCCAACCCCTCGACCGGCGCGGCGGGGCGGGTGTTCCAGCGTGTGGCTGCTTCTTCGGGCGTCTCGCCTGTGACAGAAGGACCGACATCACATTGATCGTCGCTGCACGAAATCAATTGTTTCGTTGGTGCGCCTCCATGCCAAGGCTGCATTTCAGCGGCTGCCCCGCAAAACGGGCAAGGCTTCAATTCATTCGCCATGGTTGCTGCCTCCTGTCGGGCGGGTGGACGACGCTCCCGTTGAGGCTGGGAGGCGGTCATTGTTAAACATTGTGATATCTCCACAACCTTGAAACCTGGCTTCTCCAGCTTATCTGTCTCGCATAGCAACAAACTGCTGATGCCATGCCGATACTTCATTTTGACAAGCGGCAAGAGCCGGATGGAACATGGACCGTCGTTAAGCTCTCAACGGGCGAACCTGCGAAGCTGAACGGCCAATTCTGTTGCAATCTCCGGCGCGATGAAGCCGAAGAGATAACCAATTATCTTAATCTGTTGGCGGACCCTGACGAGCCGCCGCCTTGATAGATCGCACCTCATCACCAACGACGACAGCCCGACCTGTTGCCGCCAGACGGCGAGCAACAGGTCGGGGAATTCCAGCGCTTCCAAGGGAAGCCCGGCCTAATCGCTGCGGGCCGAGCCTCAACGCGTTTAAGTACGCAGCGTCTATACTGGTGCCGCGGCTGTCCATCACGCCGCCCTCCGCTTGAAAGGACGGCGATTGTCGTTGGCCGGTCGCACGCGGCGCATACGGAACTTCTCGCCCGTTTTGCGCGACATGTCATATGCAATGTCTTTGATCTTTGCGGCGGTTGCCGGATCGCTTACGCGATACCAACGGGCAATCGACAGGATTGCTGCTGCTGTGGTGCCCTGAGCAATGAACTCGTCGGCGGTAAGAATGTGCGTGTGTCTGTTAGACATGAATTGATGCTCCTCGTGTGGTTTTGGTGACCGTGACGGCCCGTGGCGTGAAAACGCTCGGATCGTCGATGGCTGGTAAATCCTGGGGCGCTACGCCCCGTCGCTATCTTTCGCGGTAACTCATGTGACGCCGAGCCCAACAGCGCCGATGGTCACAAAGAAACCAATGACAACCGTCATCTCAACGGCTTCGCGCGCTGCGTATCGTATCCAAGGCATGGGGCGAGCGTGCTTCTTTGCACGGTGGTCGGGACGACGCATTGGTTCGTCACTGCCTGCGCGATGCACTTCGGTGTGCAGCTCAGGTTCCATATCGGCGAGCATTTCCAGCAGAGCGCGGTTCATCACGCAGCCTCCGCCAGCTCGGGGTCTTCACTAGCGACAGTCTCAACGCTGGCACCGGCCTCGCGGAGTTCGGCGAGAAACACATCATGGTTGGATGTGGCGATCGCGCCGCTTGTCTGGAAAACTTCGTATGTTTCGCCTGGGCAGAGCTTGGCAAGGCGCGTTGCCTCAGCCAGTGCTTGCTCAAACGAGCCGTGTTCATACGGTAGGGTAGTGGCTACGCTGACGCGGCCGGTTAGTTTGCCGCGGCGGAATACAAAGAATCCGCCGCCGATTACTTCGTTCTTTCGAGGTGCTGGCGATCTTCTTCTTCTCGGGGTTTTCGCGTTCGTCATTGGGTTACTCCTCGTGTTTGGTTGGTTCAGCAGATCGAGCTGGTGAGGCTGTCTTCGTGCTGTTCTGTCACCTATATATGCTTATCAGTCACCGCATGTCAACATAAACGATGACAAAAACACATCAACGAAATTCGCATGGTTAACCAAACATAAAGAATGTTCTTGAAATGTTCTCATTATGATGGAATCATAATTCCAGTGTTAAGGGTGTGAGGTGTCATGTATCCGCTGTTTGTCGTGCAAGGATTTACTGCGTGCAGGTGGGGGGTAATCCCTGACACTCCGATCCAGGTTGATACGGAAGATCATGCGCTGAGGCTGGCTCATCGCTTGGCGTGCGAAAAGCCTGCTGTTCTTGCTTTATATAGATGGAATAATGAGACGCAGATCATCGCAGCTATCGGCCGAGTACCTGATAGCGCGCTTGAGGCTGTAGTTAATGGCTAGTCTTTAACGGGTGTTGTACTTGCCAACGACGCGATGACAGACCGGCCAATCTGCGCGAAATTCCTTGAATTCCTTATGCGGATTGTACTGTTCCAGCATCCATTCTCGGTCATTGAAGCCGACGAGTCGCTTAATGATCGCTTCGTTCTCGTCCATTGCGCTTGTGTGATAAAGAATTACGTCTTCATCGCGAACTGGCGGCAAATTCGGGTTTACGAGTGCAGTTTCGCCGGGGCGGTAGGCGGGAACCATTGATTCCCCAGACAATAGAAGGCCGTAACCACCCTTAACGCCCTGCAGGACTGCAGGCATTTTCATATAACTGATGGGATCAAAGGTGATGATGACGTGACCATCGCCTCCCTTCGCCGCAGCGTAAACAGGCAGGCCTCGTTCCTGGCTTACGAGCTGATCGCCGGGGATTGGTGTTGGTGTGAACGTATCAGAAGTTGGTTTCACTGACGTCGCAGTCATCTCGCCGTTGCCAAAGGCAAGCCAATCCTCATTAAGATCCAGCGCACGAGCCAGGCGGGCAACAAACTCAACGCTGGCCCCGCGCTTCCCGCCTTCCAAAAGACTGATCGACGACTTGTCGCGCCCAATAAGGGCGGCAAGGTCAGCCTGGCTCATTCCTTTAAGGTCACGCGCCAAACGAAGGCGCTGCGCGAAATCTTTGTCCATGTTGCGCTTTTCGCATATTGTTGTGAAAATGTAACGTGCGAAAATGTCACCGTGTGTTGACACAGATGCGAATCTGTCATATATAGGTGTCATCAACCGGCGCATAAGACGTCGGATAGTTCGAAGGAGGGCCTACCTCATGATGCCAGAGAACATCCTCCCAAGGATATCGGCACTCAATAGATAGAAGCCGCGGTGAAGCGCAATTGAAACTGAGGAGAGAGCAAATGACCAATTCCGCCGAAAGAAGCGAACCGGCTCTCGTTGAGGCGCCGCCATAGGATCAATAGGGACGCTGCTGACCTGAATAGGGTCAGTGGCGCTTTCGGCATTCCTGAATGTCGAGAGATTTATAGGACGGCGTTGTGAGCCGGCACCACCCGCTGCTCCGCCGTCCTCGTAATACCCCGGCTTACACGAGGAGGGCTTGCGCCACTTCTACACCGGGGGTTCCTTCGCGAGTACCACCCCGCGCAGGACAACAGATGGCTTCACCGCAGCTATTTGTCAACCAACACCACACACGAGGAGAGAATGAAAGATTATGAAACCATAGAAGAAGTGCATCGCATGCACGAGGTGGGCGCTAACCCGACTGAAATCGGAAATGCGCTTAGCCTGCCCAGATCGACGGTAGCTTCAATTCTCCGCCGACCGATCCCAAAATCTACAGCCGACCGCATTATCGTGCGGTGTGTTTCTAACGGTGGATGGTCCACAGCCAATCACTGCTTCAGTTATATCGCAATGCCACGCATTCGTGCGCTGGAAGCCGCGAACGACAATTACGAACAGCCGGGCGCAATCGCAGCCTGAGCAACGTTGGTCGTGTCGTTCTTGACCGGCCACAGATCAACCTCCTGACAGGAGGAATATCAATGAAATCTCATAACTTGCGTGAGCCCCACAAGGCTTACGAAACCAAATTCACGCGGACTGGTGAGCGGGACACGACAAACCGCAAGCCTTATCGAACAGTCGCGCAGAAGCAGCATGCCCGCGACACTGCCGTCCTTAAAGACGGTCGGTATGTTTCTAACGCACCTGTGTCGTTCAGCAGAACGAAGCGGGGTGCAGCGTGACTTGCGAATGTGGTGACTGCTGGGATCTGCCCGGCTCAATTGTGACCCACAAGCTGACAGGCTGGAAGGGGATCATTATCGGCGATCGAGACGGCTGCATGTTCCTCACAGTGCGGTTCTGGATACCAGGTACTGGCCTTGGGACGATCGAGGTTTCGCGCTTCGAAGTCGAACCACCGGCCAATAATGGCGACGGCGGTGGCGGCTCTGAGATCGGAACAGAAGAAGCCAATGTCATTCCGGTCGATTTCACCAAGGGCGTGAAATTGACAAAATCAACAAAGACGAGGGGAGTAGCTTGATGGGTAATGTGAAAGTTGGAGATAAGGTTAGAAGCCTGGTAACACAGATCGACGTTCGCGCAGGCGGACTTTACGAGGTAAAAACCGTCGATGGTGGTGATGTTTGGGTCATCGATGACGTTGGCGACAACTGGTATTTGACGTCAGATGAATTTGAAACGCTGCCTGTAGCTGCGAAGGCACCGGAAGACAAGCCAGCTTTCAAGGGCGGTGATCGGGTGCGTTTGACTGCCAATGAGGGCGATGGTCGGTATAGCGGTTCCATCGGTGTCATCGAGAAAATCAATAATAATTATGCGCGCGTATTGTTCGATGCGCCCTTTACTGGATGGGGAGAAACAGGGCGCAATTGGCACGCACAATTATCTGACCTTGTCGCCGCTCCCCTAAAAATCGAAGCAGGCCAATACTATCGCACGCGTGACGGCCGTAAGGTTGGGCCTATGGAAGCTTGGTGTTTCGGCGGCTGGCATTCTGATCGTGCGGAGCATCCGCTGAACGGGGGCGTCTGGCTTGATGATGGAACCGCGAAATACGCTGGAGCCAAAGATAGTCCTGACCTCATCGCCGAATGGATCGATGAGCCTGTCAAGGTGGCTGCTCCGGTTGCAAAACCCGCAATCGTTGCGCTGATTGAAAACGGCCAGCCAAAGCCGTCCGTGGCGCCGTTCGTTCACGCCAATGAAACGTTGGCCGCGAAGGAAGCCGCACGTCTAGCCAGCCTCCAGAAAGGCAAGGAGTTCGGCGTGTACGTGATGACGCAGAAGGTGAGTGAGCCTGCACCATCCTATAAGCACGAATGGCAACGGTTCGCTGCGAAAGGCGAGAAGATTTCAGCGATCAAAGAGCTGCGATCTGTGACGGGTCTCGGGCTTAAAGCGGCAAAGGATGCCGTCGAACACTGGATCGCGCACGACGAGCCGTACTCGCGCATCGCCGCCTAACCAGCAAATCCCACCGTTAGACCAGCCAGCCCCGCTGCAATCGCGGCGGGGAATGAGGAGGTATTATGCTCAGATTTAATAAGGGCGGTGCCGAATGACGGCGCCCTTCAAAGACTACATCGGTGAGGACGACCGGATCTTGTCCAGCGAAACTACGCTGGGCCTTGGTGATCGCTTCGTCATGGGGCTGGCAGTTGTCGCGGCTTTAGCGCTGGGCATCGGCTTTTACTCATGGGTGCTGTTGTGAACGCCGTCACGCCAGCCGGTAATGGCACCGGGAAGATTGCACGTTCGTTGGCTCTCACGGGGTTTACCCTTGGGCTTTTACTGGTCGTGGCAGGCTTCATTTTCTGGAACGCAGTGCTGCCTTTCTACGGCCTGCTTTATTTGTGGGGTGGCCAATGACCTACCCACGGTTTCCCACGCTGGCCACATCGGCGCCAGTCTGGCTGATCGGCTCGATCATCCTGCTGGCCATGATGATCATCATTCAACTTACCCACTAACCACACACGAGGAGTTACTTATGGCTATCAGCCTATCAAGCCTCAAATCGACGAAGAGAAACGACCCGCCGGTCATGCTTTTGTATGGCGTCGACGGCATCGGCAAGACCAGCCTTGCATCTGAGTTTCCAGATCCGATTTATCTGGCCACAGAAGGCGAGCGTCCGCCATCTGATATCGAAATGGCAACGCCAGGCACAATTGAAAGCTTCGAAGATTTGCTCAACATTATCGGCGAACTGCTGACTGTTGAGCATGATCGGCGCACCGTGATTATCGACAGTGCCGACGGCCTCGAACCGCTTGTCTGGGCTGCGACATGTGTCCGCCTTGGTATCAACAGCATTGAGGAAGCTGGGTTCGGTAAAGGCTACGTGGAAGCCGACACCGAATGGAATGAGCTCATGTCGGCCCTGTCTGCGCTCGCTCAAGCCGGCATTTATGTGGTCATCCTCGCTCACCCCGAGATTGTGCGCTTCGACAGCCCGACGACAGATCCATATTCGAGGTACCAGCCGAAACTGCACAAGCGCGCTAATGCACTTGTTCGAGAAAAGTCTGATGTTGTGGCGTTCATGAACTACCGAGTTTCCATCAAGGAAAAGGAAGTCGCGCGCCAGACAAAGGTCGCCCATGCCGAGGGCGGCAAAGAGCGCCAGATCCATCTGAATGAAGGCGCAGGCTTCAACGCCAAGAACCGGTATTCAATGCCCGACGCCGTTCCATACCGCAAAGGGCAGGGCTTCACCGAGCTGGCGAAGTACTGGCCGGACACGATGCAGGAGGTTGCTTGATGGAAAAAGCACTAGCTGGACTGGTTACCGTTGCCGCCATTCTTTTCTTTGCACCGCTGATCGGCGTTCTCTTTGGCGCGTTTTCGGGATGGGTTGTCGGCTTCTTCTTCACTGAAACAGTGCAGGCATTCCTCACCGCTTTAAGCATCAATGCTGGACACATGTCACTTTGGCAGATCGGCGCTGCGCTTGGCTTCATCGGAGGGTTTGTCCGACCCACCGTGTTTCGCGCAAAGTCTTAACCTGCGCATTCACCACACCACCAACACGAGGAACTAACACATGGCGAGACTTGGAACGGCGTTTGACGCCACCCAACACGACACGACGCAGTCGGACTATTCCGAACTGCCGAACGGCACATACAAGATGGAAATCGAGGCGGCCGACGTGGTGCCGACTTCGACCGGCAGCGGCACCATCCTGAAAACAACCCTGAAGGTGCTAGAGCCTGCTGAATACGCTGATCGCAAGCTGTTCAACAACTACAACATTGAGAACAAGAACCCGCAGGCGCAGGAGATCGGCCAGCGACAGTTCGCCAGCCTTTGCCGCGCGCTCGAAATGTCCTCGGTAGAAGACACCGACGACCTGCTCTTCAAGTCGTTCACGGTTCGCGTCGCCCTCGGCAAGCCTTCAAAAGACGGCCAGTATCCGGCGCGCGCCGAGATCAAGAAATACTTCTTCCCCGACGAAAATAACGTGCCTGAGCCGAGCATTGACGCTCAGCAGCCTGCTGCGGCAGCGCAGCGCCCAGCCAACGACAACCGTCCTGCAGCGGCAAACAACAACAAGCCAGCGCAGCCTGCAAAAGCTGCGGGCAGCCGTCCTTGGTCTAAGTAACAACCGACAAGCTGCCGGTGCTTGCGCGCCGGTAGCCCACCGAACCGAACACGAGGAGTTTTGTATGGCTTACGAATCCGAGCGCAGACAGATCGATGGTGCGCTTCCGATACGCTTCGACGGTGCGTTTGTTGCTGGTGGCGCAGTCACAAGCGTCTTTACCGGGACTGACATCAATGACGTTGACTTGTATTTCAAATCTCGCTGCGCATTCGAGCGAGCTGTTTATGATGCATATGAGGAGGGCCTTTGGTGTGTGGCTGCCAGTAAGCGCGCCGTTACCTTTACTGACCGGAGCAACAATATTGCTCAGTTGATGTATTTTGACTTCTTCCCAAGTGCGCTGTCTATTTTTGACGCCTTTGATTTTACCGTTTGCATGGGAGCGGTGGATCTGGACACGGGCGCCAACGGTGCAGAATCTGGGTTTGCCTTTCATCCTGACTTTCTGAAGCACAACAGCCAGCGCTTTCTGAAGTTCAATGCTGGCACACGCTATCCACTCGCATCAGCTACCCGCGTCCTGAAATATCAACAGCGTGGCTACACCATAGGAAAAGGCGACATTATGAAAGTTGCCTTGGCCGTTCGCGGCGTGAAGATCGAAACTTGGGAAGACCTCAAAGACCAGATCGGTGGCGCGTATGGTGACAAGGTTGTGCTGGGTAACGAGGACAAGCCTTTCACCATTGAGGCGGCTATTGAGGCGCTGACTGTGGACGATGCGGAAAGTGAACCATGGGTGCAACCGGCCAACGATAATATGCCGGGCAATGCAGAAGCTCTGCTGGAACACCTTGCCGATCTCAATGGCATCGAATTTGTTCCGCCTGAGCTTGATGAAGACGGCTGGCCTCTCGCAGCCTAAAACCAACCACGGCGCGGTCACCAGCCGCGCCTACCGCCACCAACACGAGGAGAAACCCATGCGGGTAACGCTTGATCGAGCGCAGCTTGCGCACGCCTTGTCTACCGTGACAAAGGCGGTCGAGGCCAGAACGACAATCCCAATTCTTGGCAACGTGCTTTTGTCCGCGGACAAAGGACAGCTGAGCATCACCGGCACCAACCTTGATCTGGAAATCAGCACCAGCTTGCCGGTTCTGGACAGTCAGGACGGCACTGTTACGGTTGCAGGCAAGCTGCTCCTGGATATTGCCAAGCGCGCTACAAGTGACATTAGCTTGGAATCCGACGGCAATCATCTGGTCGTTAAATCTGGCAAGAGCCGCTTTAAGCTGGATACTCTGCCAGCCGCTGACTTTCCGTCCTTCAACCACGGAAGCTTCGACACCAAGATCGAAATCGATCTCGCTGCGCTCGTGCAGGAAGTGCAGTTCGCTGTCAGCACCGAGGAAACCCGTTATTACCTGAACGGCGTATTTCTGGAAGCAAAGGACGGACATATCGTTGCCACGGCGACAGATGGGCATCGTCTCGCGTCGACACGCATTGAGCAGGACGCCGCGTTTGCGCCGGTTATTCTCCCAAACAAGCTGCTATCCTTGCTGCCGACAGGCGTTGTGTCGGTTTCGCTATCGTCAAACAAGGTGATGGTCGAAAGCGGTTCAACCGTTATCGTGTCGAAGCTCGTCGACGGCACATATCCAGATTACGAGCGCGTTATTCCCAAGCCATCGGAGCGTGTCGCTACGCTGTCGGCGAAAGCACTGCGCGAAGCTGTCGGCCGCACGTCTGTTATCGCCAGTGAGCGCGGTAAGGCAGTTCGCTTCTCATTTGCTTCGGATGCTCTGACGCTCAATGTTGCTAATCCAGATCGCGGCGACGCAACTGAGGAGATGGAAGTCAACTTCAGCAGCGAGCCTCTGACGATCGGTTTCAACGGTCAGTATGTCACCGATCTGATGGCGGCGTTTGGTGCGGATGAAATCACGATGTCGATGGCGGACTCCGGTTCGCCTGCGCTGATCACGTCTGCCGGTCGTCCGGGATACAGGTGCGTAATTATGCCGATGCGCGTGTAGACCGTGGCACCACTCCCCAAACCTCAATCAACAACCGTCGGCGCGATCTATGCTGCTTATGAGGCCCAGGCGAAATCCTGGGACTCGTGGGGCATCAGCGTGGGCGAGGCGGGCACCGAATGCGACAGGGCGCTTTGGTATGCCTTCAGGTGGGCATCAGCTCACGAGGTCCATACCGGCCGCCAGCTACGCTTGTTCGAAACGGGTAACATCGAGGAAGACCGGCTCGTCGCTGATCTCGAGCGCATCGGCGTCGAGGTCTACGGGCAGCAAGACAAGATCCGGCTCGTGTCTGGCTTCGTGCGTGGCAAGTGCGACGGTAAGGCAATGAATGTGCCGGAGGCGTCGAAGACAGAACACCTGCTAGAGTTTAAATCAAGCAACGCCAAAGGCTTCGCGCTGATTGTTAAGGATGGATGCCAGAAAGCAAAACCGCTGCACTATGCGCAGTGCCAGCTCGGAATGCATGCCTTCGGTCTGACGCGGTGCCTATATCTGATGTCGTGCAAGGACAGCGACAGCCTTTATTCCGAGCGCATCGAATACGATCTGGAATTCTGCCTTCGGCTGGTAGCGCGCTGCGAACGCATCGTGTTTTCGGACACTCCACCAAGTAGAATTAGCGAAAACCCGGAGTTTTTTGGATGCATGTTTTGCAAGCACAAAGCCGTCTGTCATCACGATGCGCAGCCGCGAGTGAACTGCCGAACCTGCCTACATGCTCAGCCTGAAAGCGGCGGGGATTGTCATATCTCGTGCGCGCGATGGGCAAAGCCTTTGTCGATCGACGAACAGCGCGACGGGTGCCCGGCGCATTTGTATCTACCGGGAATGGTGAATGGTGAGCAGATCGACGTCGATGAGGACGCAGAAACGATTACTTATAAGATGAAATCTGGAGAGGTTTGGGTGGATGGCTCTAAGGGTTAGGACCAGTATTGGGAAAGGTGATCCATCTCTTCATCGACTGCAATCAACAGCAGTCGAGCCTCAACTTGGCCTTTGCTCAGGTAATCCTTTGCTGAATTTGCTTGAGCGTCAGATATTTCGATTGCCATATTAAGATTGGTATTCATCAATTCGATATGAGCAACTGTTTTCTCATTCAGAATTTCTTTGTACCGCTTAACGGAACTTGGAGGAATGATCGAGACGTATATGCTCCTCGAGTTTATAGCTGAACCCTGCAACTTGGCGATTTCGAATGTGCTGTTAATGGTTTCCATTGCATAGCCGCGTATATTTGCCAGAGCGTCGATCTCTGCTTTCAGGGATCTCTTTACGTTGGCGATATGTTGCCTTCGCATCGCATCCAACTGCTGCTTAGCAACCACGACAGCAACCAAAACCGGGATGCCCGCAAGGATCGTTCCGTAGTCCTTCGTAAGAAGCAAGAACGCTTCCCCAAAGGTCGGCAGCTTTGCATAGAGCGCACCGAAGACCATCGCGCAAACACTGACGTAGACCGCTGTCGCCACGTACAAAATCGACGAAGAAAACTGCTCGTTTTCTTTTTCTGCATTCTCTTTATCAGACAAGGTAACGCCCCCAACATGCTAACCTTACGAAACTACCAGTCAGAAGCAATAGACGCCGTGTTCGACTATTGGCAAGAGGAGGCGGGCAATCCGCTTGTTGATCTTGCGACGGGCTGCGGCAAGTCGTTGGTTATGGCATCTCTGATCCAGCGCCTCGTTGAGGGCTGGCCCGATATGCGCGTGATGGTCGTTACTCACGTCGCGGAGCTTATCGAACAGAATTATCTGGAATTGCTTGGCGTTTGGCCATTTGCACCTGCAGGCATCTATTCGGCTGGTTTGGGTCGTCGTGATGCGCGCAGTCAGATTGTTTTTGCAGGCATTCAGACTGTTCACAACAAGGCGGATCAGCTCTGTGGCGTTGAACGAGACGCCAAGGGCCAAATAACCAATGTCTCAACTCACGTCGACGTCCTGATGGTTGACGAGTGCCACCTGATCCCGATCAACAGCAACACGATGTATCGCAAGTTCATTGATGCGCTACTCGAGATCAACCCGGATATGAAGATCCTCGGACTGACTGCCACACCTTATCGGCTCGACAGCGGGCGCTTGGACGAGGGCGCGGATCGTCTGTTTGACCAGATCGTCTATACCTACGGCGTTGCAGACGGCATCCGCGACGGCTTCCTCGCTCCTTTGACGAGCAAGCCGACAGCAACTGAATACGACGTCAAAGGCGTTGGTCGGCTTGGCGGAGATTACAAGCAGCGCGCGCTGGAAGAAGCAATTAATCGCACTGACCTTAATGATGCTGTGGTTTCTGAGATCATCGCAAAGGGCGCTGATCGTCGCTCCTGGCTTTGTTTCTGCGCCGGCGTAAAGGCTGCTCTGGACGTGCGCGACGTCTTCAGATCGCGCGGAATTACGTGTGAGGCCGTAACGGGCGATACTCCGAAGGAAGAACGCCGCCGCATCCTTGAGGACTTCAAAGCATACCGCATCCAGTGCGTGACCAATAATTCAGTTCTTACGACGGGATTCAATCATAAGGGGGTTGATTTAATTGCATTTTGCCGCCCAACTCTGTCTTTGAGTTTGTATGTTCAAATGGCGGGAAGGGGCACTCGTCCGCTGTATAAAGCGGGTGTGCCACTTGATACTGTTGAGGAGCGGCTTGCTGCTATTGCGTCAGGACCAAAGAAGAATTGCCTCGTTCTGGACTTCGCGAAACTCGTCGATCGGCATGGCCCTGTCGATATGGTCGAGCCGAAAGCACCAAGCGCTGGCAACGGTGAGCCGCCAATCAAGATCTGCCCGACAGTGTCAGACGACAACGGAGCGGTCGGTTGTGGTGAGAAGGTGCATATCTCGCTCATGAAGTGCCCGTGCTGCGGCTATGACTTCCCGCCGAATGAGGATGAGAAGCTAACCCGCCAAGCCGCGGACGTTCCGATTGTCAGCACCGCCGAAGCAGAATGGCGCAAGGTGACGGGCCGGACGTTTCACTTTCACGAAGGTAAGGGCGACAAGCCGCCGTCGGTCAAGTGCAGCTACATCGCGGGCTATACCCAGATAAATGAATGGCTGTGCCCGCAGCATACTGGTTTCGCACAGACGAAGGCGCATCGGTGGTGGACGCAGCACGGAGGTCAGCGGCCGTTTCCAAAGACGGTCATTGAATGGCTTGAACGCCAGCGTGAGTTGCTCACCACCGACGAAATCAGCGTCGTTCCGAATGGCAAATACTGGAATGTGAAAGACGTAAGGGCAGGAACCGCGGCCGATAACGACAACGTTCCGGAGTCTGCAAACGACAATGTGTCGGTAGGCCTTTCGGAGATGCTGGACGACGAGATTCCGTTCTGAAGCAAGCCCCTAAAACAAGAAAGCCCGCTGCACTGGGAGGAGGAGTGTGCAACGGGCTGATCTGGAAAGCGCGACTGGGAGGAGGAGTGCCGCGCTTCGAGTTCAGCCTCTGGGAGGAGGAGTGAGACTGAACAACCCGAAGATAGGTAGCTGGTATGATGATTACAATGGGCGATGATGCACATCAGTTATGCAGCATATGCATGGCCTTAGAAATGGAAAACCGCCCGGCAGCGCAGAAGCGCGCGCAGGCGGTCTTGTCCTCCCAGACGACGATCGTTTAGCAGTATTGATTTAGTAAAGCAACAAGTACCGATAAATACATAATCCCACAAGGTTAGTGGTATTTGATTTGTTCTTATGAGTACATGAATGGCCCAGCGTTCTTCTTCAGAAAAGGCCCGTATCGCGCTTGGGCGGGGGGCTTGGGTAGCGCGATACGGGTGCCGTCCTGCGAACAGGATGCCGACATTAAATAGGTACGAGCGCTGAATTCGGAAATGACAGTTTGTTGCAGTTGCAAATTGTTAGTGCAGCAACCAAAAAAGTCGCCCTGCAGCGAGGGCTGTCAGAGCGACTGCGTACGGCGCCCCCACCCGGAAGCCAATACGCAATTCAAACGTAACATCAAAGGCATGCAAGTAATAGTTACATTTACTTTAGATTCCTGTTGCGTCGAATGACGACCACACCACAATGAGTATTACCGGCCTTACCAGCCAACGACACGAGGAGAATTCAATGACCAATACCGACGCAGATACCTACGATCCGTACAACGCCAGAACCACGGCGCAGCCGGGACATAACAACCCGCCGGCGTCTGCATATGAAGAAATCAAGCAGGAAATTGAAGACCTATTCGATGAGGCGAAAAATTTCGCAGACGGCGAAGCGATCGACAATCAGGCGTTGGCAGACGCTGTGACTGAGTTGCACGATAAGATCCACGATGCTGGCAACCGTGCTGATACCGCTCGCAAGACTGAAGCCAAGCCGCACGATGACGCTAAGGCTGAAATCCAGGCGTGTTACAATAAGCTGATCGGCAACACCAAGACGTCAGGCAAGGGCAAGGTCGTGCTTGGCAAGGAAGTGTTGCAGGGGCTCCTGACACCATGGCGCAATAAGGTTGCCGCTGAAAAGGAAGCTGCTGCCAAGGCAGCGCGCGAGGAAGCCGACCGCGTAATCCGGGAGGCGCAGAAAGCCATACAGGAGAGTGCTGGCAATCTGGAAGCGCGCGAGCAGGCAGAGGAACTGGTCAAGGAAGCCAAACAGGCTGACCGTTGGGCTAAGCGCGAAGACAAGGCAGCAACGACTGGTACTGGCCTGCGCTCGGTATGGCATTGCGATCTGGTTGATGAAGGCGTGGCTTTGGATTGGGCATATGGCCGTGCGCCGGAGCGTTTCAAAGCTGTCGTGCAAGCAATGGCCGAGGAAACCGTACGCGCCGGTATGCGTCAGGTGCCGGGCTTTAATGTGCGAGAGGAGCGCGTTGCGAGGTGATGGGTGAAGTTCGCCAAGCTGATCTTACGCTTCACCTCACTGTGGAATTATAGCATTCTGGCTGCCGTTTAGAAGAGTTGGTTGCAAAATATTGGGGGCTACGCATGTCGAAGATGGGTCAAACGATTGCCGATGTTGATGCCCTAGTGCAATCCAATAAGGAATTTGCCGTGAAGTTTATGTCTCCGGAAAGACCGATCTGGACGACAACACTTTTCCTGTTAGCGTCGCTGCAAAGAATCGAAGCGAATGCTGCTGGATTCAAAGCAATGGTCGAAAGTAGAAATTATACGATCATGTCAGCCATTTTGAGAATGCAGTTAGATACTGCTATGCGAGTAAACGGCCTTCTGTTGATGTCAAACCACGAAGACGGAATACGTCGAATTCTAGGTGGCGAAAAATATAACAAGTTGCGGTGCCGTTCTGGAAATAAGCTGATGGATGGTTACCTAATAGAAAAACTTTCAGAGAAACACCCGTGGGTAAAGATAGTATATGAACGAACGTCAGGTATGGTTCACCTATCAGGAACGCATATTCACCACGCGTTAGACTATGAGGGATCTGCCGAAGAGAACGGAACCCTGAAAGTAGATCTTATTATTGGTGCTATTAATCCAACTATCCCAAACGAATTGCATGAAGAGGTGGCGGAGGCATTTCGCCACGCAACGGCAATTGCTTCAGCACTAGTTATCACGTTACTCGATCATCACCCCTTGCGCGCTAAGTAATCATTTTCCCGCTCCCCTTGAGCAAAAATGCGCTTAGTCAGCCACCTACATCCGCCAGCCACCAACTGGCGGGTTACCACACACGAGGAGAGAATGAATGCATGCACCGCTACCCGGCGGGCCTTTTGGCTGCGTCCTTGCGGACCCGCCATGGTCTTTCAGAACGTACGGAAAAAAAGACGTTGCACCGGCACGAGGCCGTCAGCCTTACGGCGTGATGTCGCTCGACGATATCAAAGCGCTACCTGTCGAACAGGTATGCGCTCGCGACTGTTTGTTGTTCATGTGGACGGTGTCGCACCTACAGGCCGCTGCAATCGACGTGGCAGCCGCATGGGGCTTTAAGCCCGTCAGCGTTGCTTTTGTCTGGGACAAAGGTCGCATGGGCATGGGTTACTGGACACGGCAGGAAGTCGAAATCTGTCATTTGTTCAAACGCGGTAAGCCTCGACGCCTGTCAAAAGGCGTGCGCTCCCTCATTAAGGCTCCGCGCCGCGAGCATTCCCGCAAACCAGATGAGCAATACGGACGCATCGAGAAGCTGGTTGACGGTCCTTATCTCGAGCTGTTCGCCCGTCAGGCGTGGCCGGGCTGGTCTTCATGGGGCAATGAGTCTGAGAAGTATGTGGCTGCAACTCCGGTAGCCGCAAACGACAATCAGGATTTGCTGGGGAGGGCGGCTTAATGGCGAAACTCACGAAGGCTCAAGCAAAGGCGCACTCTCAAGCAGTTGCCCTCCTTCAGCAAGAACGGTTGTCGGAAGACGATAAGGAATTCGTATATCGCAACTGGAACGAGGGCGCGAACCACGTAAACGGCGCAGCTGGTGCTTTCTTCACCCCATTCGATATGGCGTTTGATTTTGCGATAGATGCTGGCGGCGGTCGCATTATTGACCTGTGCGCTGGGATTGGAATGCTCTCTTACGCAATTTGGCAGCGTAGCCGTTTCAACGATAATAGGCCGCAAATTACCTGTGTAGAGCGCAATGCCGAGTATCTTGAGGTCGGGAAAAAGTTACTGCCAGAAGCAGAATGGATTCACGCTGACGTATTTGATGTTCTCGATATGGGACTGGGGCACTTCGACACTGCGATTAGCAACCCTCCGTTCGGAAACATCAAGCGGACCAGAAATTCCCCGAGATACAGCGGCAAGGACTTCGAATTCCACGTAATCGATATTGCGGCACATCTGGCGGACTACGGCACGTTCATCGTTCCACAAATGTCGGCAGGCTTCAATTATTCCGGACGGAATAGCTATGAGCGTCAGACCAGTGGCAAAGCCGTTAAGTTCCAGAAGTTGACCGGTCTGCATTTCGATGCAGGCTGCGGCGTCGATACTGCCTATTTCATCGATCAGTGGAAAGGCGTCTCTCCAATGTGCGAGATCGTTTGCGTTGAATTTACAGATGTGCCCGTCGTTGCCGCGAAAGCGCAACCGGCGAACGACAACCGGCCGCTTGTGCAGCCCAGCCTCTTCGGTGACGCAGCATGAGCCATCCAGATCAATGCCACGTCTGCTTCCGCCACGCCGTAGGTCTCGGCGTGCAGGAACCCAAAGAACCGATCCGCTGGCTATGCAAGGATTGCGCTGACATTGCCGAGCATATCCGCACACGCCGCAGGCTAGATCCTTACGAACTGCGTGCCCTTGATACAGGCGTTGAGGCCGTTGGGGAATTTTTGCAGTCCATACAGAAAACCGACCTTGCGGAGTGCGATGAACTCGAAGCGCGCATGCTGGTGAAAGCCGCATGGGAAGGCTGCGGGCGAGGAATGCGGGAAGCACTCAAAGAAGCACCATTTTAGGAAAGGCGCCGTTTTGACCGCCTACTACAATGAATTTGATGCGAAAGCTGCCGCTTGGCTTCGGGAGCTAATCAAGGCAGGACACATAGCACCGGGAGATGTTGATGAGCGTTCAATTGTCGATATTCGACCTGCCGACCTCGTCGGATACACACAATGCCACTTCTTTGCCGGGATCGGCGTCTGGTCCTACGCTTTGCGTCGAGCCGGATGGCCCGACGACAGTCCTGTCTGGACAGGTTCTTGTCCCTGTCAACCTTTCAGCGCGGCAGGCAAAGGAGATGGGTTTGCTGACGAGCGGCACTTATGGCCGCACTTCCACTGGCTTATTCAAAACTGCCGACCTGCAGTGGTCTTTGGCGAGCAAGTTGCGAGCAAGGACGGACTCGGCTGGCTCGACCTTGTACAAGCTGACCTGGAAGGATCGGGCTACACCAGCGGGGCGGTCGATACCTGCGCTGCGGGCTTCGGTGCGCCGCACATCAGACAACGGCTTTATTGGGTTGGACAAAGGATGGACGACGCCACAGGCGCACGACACGTCAGGACGTTCGAAAAGTCAGAAAGCAATTCACGGGACCAAACACGGCTGTGCTTGCCTAGTGAGGGAAGCCGACTTGGCGGGGTGGCCGACGCCTACTGTGACGAACAACGGCAAGGGCGAGACACCAGAAGCAAGACAGGCGAAGGGCTTTGGTCTGAACTTAGCGGATGCAGCATCGATCGCGGGTTGGCCCACGCCGACGGCATTGGAGCGCAATGCAAATCTGGAGACACACCAGAAGCGTCGGGACTTTCGGAAACGCAATGCCAATCAGAACACCACGCCGATGTATCTGAACGAAGCAGCCCGGATCACAACCGACGCCGAGATTTGCGAAGCGATGGGGTATCCTGTGTCTCATCATGGCCCGGCCCGACTAACGGCCTCTGGTCAGATGCTGACTGGGTCCACTGCCGGGATGGAAAGTGGCGGCCAGTTGAACCCGGCACATTCCCGCTGGCTAATGGGGCTGCCGCCCGAGTGGGACGATTGCGCGGTTACGGCAATGCAATCGTTGCGACCGCCGCGCAAGCCTTCATCGAAGCGTATCTCGAAACCGAACTAGTGGCAGCAAACGACAACAACCCGTATGCCAAAGCCGCTTAAGGCAGTCGACCACTGCCACCTTCGTGGTGACGTTCCATGTATTTTCGACAGAGTTGAACAATCGCTTCATTGGCCTCTTCTTCGGACAGGTTCGTCTGAAGATGGCCTTTGAATGTGATTGGCTCTCCCTTGAACACATCGATCACTGACCAGCTGCCGTCGGCCTCGTGTCGTGCTGCATAACCATTCTCAGCCATATTTTCCTCCTTCAGGAGTTCACATGCACCATTTACAGATGCAGACTGCAATCGCAGATACCGACCCAATGCTCGACGTCGCGCTGTCGTATCAGGCGCAAAACTGGCCAGTCTTTCCTTGCCGCCACTGCGACGAAGAAATTATTGATCCTCAAACAGGCGAAATCGAAATCCTCGCCACCAAGACCCCGCTCACAAGCAACGGGTTCCGTGGCGCGACGCTGAACGAACGTATCGTTCGCGAATACTGGCGCCGCAATCCGTCCGCTATGATCGGCGTGCCAACCGGTGCGCCTATTGGTGCATGGGTGTTGGATATCGATCCGAAACACGGCGGCGACGAAACGCTTGCAGCGCTGGAGGCCGCACACGGCGCGCTGCCTGCAACGCTAACGGCCGAAACCACGAGCGGCGGCCGTCACTATTTCTTTCGTCATCGTCAGGGCGTTCGCAATCGTGGCGCACTTGGTTCAGGCGTCGACGTACGAGGTGACGGCGGTTATGTCATTGCTGCCGGCAGCGTGCCGGAGGTTGGCCTGCCTTATCGCTGGATCGCGGAACAAGAGCCGGTCGACGCGCCGGAGTGGTTGCTGGATTTGGTGCTGCCACGCTCATATGAAAGCACGTACACCGCAGCGCCGTCTGTCAGTGGCAAGATAAATGACCGCTATGTCGAGCGTGCAGTTCAATCCGAGCTGGACGATCTCGCGCTTGAACCGATGGGCAATCGCAACAACCGTCTGAACGACGCGGCGTTTCGTTTGGGCACTTTCGTCGGGGCAGGCGCTCTGGCTGAATCCGAAGCGCGCGCTCTGCTGCAGGACGTGGCTCGCGGATGGGGCCGCGACTGGCCGCGCTGCGTCAAGACGATCGATAACGGCCTGGCTGCTGGTGCCCGCAGCCCGCGTAGTGTGCCGCAGAATGACAACGATAACACGCGTCTAGTCGATATCAGCCGTATGATCGCCAATGGCCTGGCGAAAGCGGAGGCGCGCACTGACGTTATTGCCGAGCCAGTCGCGGACTTCGATGAGAATATTAGCACTATTGAACAAACCACTGAAAATAAAAGAGCAATCATTGCAACGCCGTTTGTCTGGAAGGACCCGGAGACCCTGCCACGGCGCGAGTTTGCGTTCGGTAAACACTTCATTCGCAAGTATGTTTCAGTGACTGTCGCGCCGGGTGGACTTGGCAAAACTGCGAACAGCATCGTCGAGGCGCTGGCCATGGCTTCGGGAAAAGCGCTCAATGGCACGAAGCCGCCGAAGCGTCTGAAGGTCTGGTTGTTCAATGCCGAAGATCCGCGCGACGAACTTGAGCGCCGTATCATGGCGGCATGCATTCATTTCAATCTGAAGCCAGCAGATATCGATGGGCATCTGTTTTTAGACACAGGCCGCGAGCAAGAATTGGTCATTGCGATCGATGACAAGAAAGGCGTGCGGATTCAGGAGCCGGTCGTTGAGGCAGTCGTTGAGACGATCTCTGAGCTTGGGATTGACGTGATGATTGTTGACCCGTTCGTGTCGACGCACCAGGTCAATGAAAACGACAACGGCGCAATCGACAAGGTGGCCAAGCTTTGGGCGCAGGTGGCGGATCGGACGAACTGCTCAATCGATATCGTGCATCACCTGCGTAAGGTGAGCGATCGTGAAGCGACTGTCGAAGACGCTCGTGGCGCAGTCTCACTTATCGGTGCGGCGCGATCAGTGCGGGTGCTTAACCGCATGTCGGAAGCGCAAGCCAGTGAGGCTGGCCTTACACACGAAGCGCGGTTCTCATATTTCAGCGTGGTCTATGGCAAGTCAAACTTGTCGGCACTGTCGCACAAGGCTGACTGGCGCAAGCTGGAAAGTGTTGCGCTTGGGAACGGGCAAGGCCTGACCAAGCCGCAGGACCATGCGCCGGTTGTGACGTCGTGGGCATGGCCAACGAGTGAGGAGGTGGCTGAAACCCTCACCGAAGACGAACGCAACGCGATTCGTGGTGTTGTGAACGGCGGCATGTACAAGCCGGCACCGCAGGCCAAGGATTGGGTAGGGCGTGCAGTTGCGTATGCGCTGCAGCTCGACGTCGATGAAGAGACGGACAAGAAGCGTGTCGGGATGATCACCAAGGCGCTATTTGCGGAAGGCTTCCTAACGAAGGTGGAAGACCGAGATCCTGTTCAGCGCAGGGCGACGACGTTTGTGAGAGCTATGTAGTATAATGGGCCCCGAGAGGGGCCTTTTTCTAAAATGAATTACTTTCCATCATTTTTTGGCGATATGCCGCGCCGTAGGCGGACATGACTTGCGTCACGTTCACGCAATTTGCGGAGATTATCTTCATGAAAGATGATGTTGAAATCTTTCTCTTCTTGTCCTTCATCAAGCGAAATCTTTGATAAATAGGATAGAACGGAAGAAGATAGATCTGCATTCTGTTGACGCCTCGATCGACGAGTCTCCAACATTAGTTCTCCTAACGCTTCCTCTATCTTTCCCAAACGCGTTGAATCGTCTTCCTTGTCTTTTTTAATTGCCTTGTTGTCATCCAGGTCTATTTTTTTGTAAACTTGTTCAAAATCAGGCCACCATTTTTCAAATGAAGCAACCACTCTCTGGTTATCAAGAGGTTTTGAGCAAACGGAATTCGCCTGAACCAGCAGTTCCTTCATTTCATCACGAATTGCCCGAATGTATTGAAATTGAGTGAGTGGGCTGGTCGCAGCATCAATTGCGTCAATTCCACACAGTAGAGGGACCACATATCCTTTTACGCTTTTGGAAAGCGCTCCCGCCTCAAACAATATCCAAGGAGCATTCATATTGCTCTTAGTGATGACCACAATGCCAAAATCTATCTCAGCTAGGTTTGTCGTTACGGAAGATAACCAACGCTCTCCTTTTCCAATGTCCTGTGAAGATACATACACCTCGACATCTTGAAGTACGTTCGGGATCCATTGTTTAAGAAGCTCTGCGATTTCTTTACTTGCAGGGCCTGACCAACTGGCAAAAATTCTCATGTTTTCCCCGTGAATCCACATAACTGTCAGTAATATTAGTGGCATGACCAGTGGTATTTGCGCAATCGTCCAAGTTGAATCGCACAGATGTCATTCACTAGAATTTATAAGCGATCAATCCAAGTGCTAAAACAAAACAGCTGTACGAACCGAAAATAACGACGACTGTCGCCCAATTGATGGCTCTCGCCCACCAGTATAATCGATCAGATCCTTTATTTCCAAATATGTAGGGATGGCTGAATCTTTTGTCTTTTTCTGCAGCTGCCCCAGAATATAAACTATTGCATATATAAGCTAATCCAGATCCAAACGCTGCTAGAAATGCACCTGCCGCGAACCAAGTGAGACCGAATTTTGCAGGGGCAAGTAGCATCAATGATGCCCTTGTTGCCTCCTTTGATGTTATTGATGCAAGAAAGCCTAACAAAGCAATGCATGCTCCACCATTGAGAAGAAGAGCAGCCTTAAGAGCGTCGCGGGCGGAATCTAGTGCAGCTTTTAATAGTTCGTCGTGCAATTGATCATTGCGGTCAAAAGCTCGTTTGGCCCAATAATGCTGGTCTTCCATATTTCCCCACATGTGTGACGTTTAAAAAAACTCCTACAAATATGCGCAATTTGATCAATCAGAAATTAGACTAAATCAGTTTTGCACAACCAACCGTCACAATCAAAATACAACCATAGGTAACGCGTAAGTCTTGTTGCGTAAGTCTCAAAAAACCTAAAAAGACTTGCGCAAAAGCACGCTGCTTTTAGTGCGTAAGAGTTCTTATATAGAAACTTACGCACAAAGCGCGCAGCGCGTAGTTCTATGCGTTTGAGAACTACGCGCTTTTTAGAAAATTTCCTGATTGAAAAATACAACCTGATTTGAGGTTGGTTGAAATTATGCCGGTCGACGCTTGACCGACCTGTCACTCCCACCATGATGTGAATTGTCAGCCCACCAAGCTGACGTACCATGAACACGAGGAGAGACCATGACACGAAGACGTGCGCTGACAGGCGCGTCATCCACCAAGCTCAGCTCAAACAAGCTCAATTCCAAATCAGCAGCCAGCACCAAACCAGCAAAACCAAAAACCACAAGCCAAACCGTCCGCATCAATGGCGTCCGAACAATCATCACGACACGCGACGGCAAAGTGACCACAAAAGCAGCTCTGCCTTTGGAATGGGAACTGCAAGCTGCACAAGTTCGCAGCCTGCGTAAACTGCCAGAATACGTGCACACAGCGCGAGACGTACGACCCGGAACGTTCACGCTGGCCGGAGATCAGAACGCAGCCAAGCGCGGCCCTACGGCAAGAGCCGAAGCATTAGCGGCAGGACTGACGCCGGGAGAAGCAGACGTCCGGATTTATCTCTACGGTGGTGTGCTTCGCCAGATCGAAAACAAGGTCGGCAAGGCCAAACTCGAACCAAGCCAGATAACGCGTCATCCGCTGCTTGATGCTCTTGGCTTTCCCGTTGTGGTCGTCAGGGCAGTCACTGAGGATGACGCAGCAGAGCAGGCGGTAAGGCTAGTTAAAGGCTGGCTGCTGGAAGCTTCGAACGAAAACCAACCAGAACCACACGAGGAGAACCATCAATGACGCAGCTTAATTTGAAGGCACGCATCGCAACTAGCGCCATGCATGGAACGCACATGCCTGAACGTTCACCAGAACAACGGCATGCAGCCAGAGAGCGCATTCGAATTGAACGTGCACGTGAAGTAAAGGCTTTGGCCAAATTGCGTCGGCGCATCAATAATCGCCAAGGGATCGGGAACGAGTGGGACGGCCGTGCTGCAAATGACAATATTGCCTGGCCGCTGGCTACTGCGCTGATCAAGGAAGGCAACACCGATCTTTTGAAGTACGCGATGTATTACCGCCGTATTCACACTGCAGCGAAGAGCAATGCCCTTCTGGGTGGTTCGACTGTGACACTCGGTGAAGGAATGGCTCTGGATCGCCATATCCATGTTCGTCCGAATGGAAGCATCGCATACAAGCATGTCAGGCAATCCACGGCTGCCAGCATAGATATCCCGTCTCGCAAGAAAAGCATTACCGACTCTGAGACGCAGTTGTCTTCTGATAAATCGGAAAGCGGCTACACCAACGTGCCGAAGCCATGGAAAGGCGATGCACCAGTCAACGATATGATCGATGCGAAACGCAAGTTAGCAAGCCTTCAAAGGTCTCTTGGCTATCTTTGTGAGCCCTTCGAGTTGGCTTGCATCGATGGGAAGACGCTGGCTGAGGTAGGTGAGACAGTAGGCATTTCTAACCGGACAGGAGCGCAAGGTGCGGGCAGAGCTCTAGTTCATACTGCGCTTGTAACACTGCGAGCGATTGTCGGGGAACTAAACCGTCGAGACCTTGCCGCCTGACGCATGCACTGATCTGCCAGAACGTTGGTAATAGTGGGAAGGCAATCTTCCAAATCATTCCAAGTTCTGTGCGCACAGGCTGTTGCCAGCGACAGACGCTCGGTCAGCGATGAACCGGGCGTAACTACCCGACGACGGTATTCAGTCGTCAATCTGAAAAGCAAGCGCGATCCCCTGCAGTCATTTGCTCGCAGACATAGGCAGTGCACGCCTGCATTGCGCTTGCCAATCAATTCAGATCCCCGGCGCCGTTTCTCCTCCGGCAGACGGGATGCGGCGGGTTGAGCTCATTCCTGTGGGCTCCCCGCCGATCAATAAAAGGAAGGTTGGCAGAGCGGCTTAATGCAGCGGGTTGCTAACTCGTCGGGCGGCAACGTCCCGTAGGTTCAAATCCTACACCTTCCGCCATTCATAGCAGGATAGAGAAGCAGCATCTCATCTGGTTCATACCCAGAAGAACGCCGGTGCAAGTCCGGCTCCTGCAACCAATTGATCTGTTCTAGGGCGTGGCCCGCGAAATCGCCTTTGCGGTTGCAGATCATCCAAAACGAGACCGGCAAAGCTTCGTCGTAAACTACGGGAAAATTATCAAAAGGTCTGAACTGAATAGTTGTTGAGGGAATAAGATCCTCTCTCTACTCGGATAAAAAGCGCAACTTCTAAGGGTAAGTTGTAATCACTGTTGTAAGCTAGAAAGCCGAAATAATCGGTGTAATTCCAACCTGGTATAATTCGACGTAAATCACGAGCCGTAAATGGTTCTAAAAGGGTTCCATCGACGTACACGGCAGTTAGAACGAGCTGATAGGCGTTCTTCGCCGAAGTTTTCATCATACAATGGTATACATAATCACCAAACTAGCAAGCAAACCTAAGTCCGCGCTTATAAAAAGGGGCGATCCAGCTTAGAGTGATGTGAAATGCGGCCACAAAAAATCCTTTGAATCGGCTTGTCGGGGCGTTTTCATTTGAGAAAAGGCAGGCGGTAAACGCCTACCTCAAGTTCGTATCCGGCAGTATTGTGCAAGAGCTTTAAATTATTTCTTTTGCTTCTCGGTATCTTTGATTTGGGTGGTGAAGCCACCTCCTGTTTTGCTTGCAGACTTCTCAGCAGATGCTGATTTATCCTTCTTCGGTTTGCGCACTTCACGATTACTGCGTACTTGGCCTTTTGCCATGACGGAAACTTTCTTGTTCAGAGCGGATTGTTCCAAACCTGCACAGATATCCGTTCAGGTCATTTTGCTCTAATTTAAGCCTAGCACCTATGCCTTGCGCCCGTACGATAATTCGACAGTTCAGGCCGTTTTGTTTGGAATGAGTATAGATTACCTGCAAGCATCGGCGCGCGATCTAAACGTATTTGTCAATTGAAACTGCTCATTGATAAGTCCCCTGCTTTTTGCCGGATCTCTATGTTTGGTTTCACACCATGCCACAACGCACATGGCTCCGCCTCTACAAGACTGCCCGATGGCAACGAATGCGCGAGCGACAACTGACCGAGCAACCGCTTTGCATGTTCTGCTTGCAGGTTGGCGACGTCGAACCGGCGACGGTTTGCGATCATGTCATCGCTCACAAGGGCGACGAGTTCATTTTCTGGGATGCAGGTAACCTCCAGTCACTTTGCAAGACGTGCCATGACCGAACCAAGCAGCGTTTGGAGCGAGGTCAGGACATTGTGACCTTCGGGGCCGACGGGTGGCCGGTTTGACCCCCGGGGGGGGGCACGAAAAAGTCGACGAAGGTCGAAAACGCCGGAACGGCGAGGGTCCATCGCGCACGCATCCACAATTCAAAATATGACCCCTGTAAAGGATTTATGCCATGGCGAGGCCTAGAACGCCTCGCGCCAAGGCGGCAGTCGAGGCAAGCGATAAGAAAAACCCACAGCGCTTCAAAAACCGCACCGATGCCAAGGCTGACGGCCCGCTCGGCAATCCTCCCACATGGTTGAAGGATACGCCGGAGCTAAAAGCCAAGGCGGCCTGGAAGCTGTTTGAAAAAGAGCTGCCGTGGCTGAACCAGTCACACCGCACGCTAGTCGGTATGGCTGCCAATATTCAGGGTCGCATCATGGCTGGCGAGGATGTTGGCGTTCAAAAGATGAACTTGCTGCGCCAGATGCTTGGCCAGATGGGCGCAACGCCTGCGGACGCATCAAAAGTTACCACTGCCGACGATGGCGATGAGAAGGATGATTTGCTTGACTGATATGCCTGCGCTGGAGCGTGTGAGCGCTTACGCGCAAGCTGTCCTTGATGGCACTGAGATTGCAGGCCCGCACGTTCGGAACGCTTGCCAGCGTCATTTCGACGATTTGGCTACTGGTCATGAGCGTGGACTCTGGTTTGACGACGAGGAAGCGGATCGTGTGTTTCGCTTTTTCGAAGAGCGACTGAAGCTTTCAGAAGGTCAGTTCGAAGGAAAACCGTTTAAACTGCACGCCTCACAGGCATTCAAGCTCGGTTCATTGTTCGGTTGGAAGCGTGAGGACGGTTCCCGCCGTTTTCGTCGTGCTTACATCGAAGAGGGCAAGGGCAACGGCAAATCTCCATTCGCTGGCGGTGTTGGCCTATTCGGGTTGATAGCCGACAAGGAAGCTGGCGCGCAGATTTACGCGGCCGCTGCCAAGAAAGAACAGGCCGGCATTCTTTTTCAGGACGCTGTGAAGATGGCGCGAGCTGCTCCGGCTTTGATGCAGCGTGTGAAGTTTAGCGGCGGTATCGGGCGCGAGTTCAATATCGCGCACCACAAATCGCAGTCTTTCTTCCGTCCGATCTCAAAGGATTCCGGAAAGTCGGGCTCTGGTCCGCGGCCGCATTTCGCGCTTTGCGATGAGGTGCACGAGCATCCAGACCGATCGACGATGGAAATGCTGGAGCGCGGCTTTAAGTTTCGTCGCCAACCGCTGCTTTTGATGATTACAAACTCGGGTAGTGACAAGAACAGCATTTGCTGGGAAGAGCACGAGCACGCAGTTCGGGTTGCAGCCGGGACGCAGACACCGGACGAAGTATTCAATTACGTCGGTGAAGTCATCGACGACACAACGTTTGCATGGGTTTGCGCGCTCGATAAGGGCGATGACCCTCTAAATGATCCAAGTTGCTGGAAGAAAGCTAATCCACTTCTCGGCGTAATTCTGACACAGGAATATCTTGCAGGCGTTGTTGCTCAGGCAAAACAAATGCCGGGCAAGCTAAACGGCATTCTGCGCCTGCACTTCTGCTGTTGGACGGATGCCGATAAGGCCTGGATGCCTCGTGAGACAGTCGAAAGCGTCATGGACGACTTCGACCCCGAAGAGGAACACGCTGACAAACCTGTTTTCATGGGCGTCGACCTTTCCGGCAGTAAGGATATGACTGTTCTTGCCTGTGTGGTTCCTACGGGTTTCATGGAAATGGAACGAGATGATGGAGCTACCGTCAGCCTGCCGACCTTTGATGCGTGGGTTGAGGCTTGGACACCACAGGAAACGCTGCAAGCCAGAGCGCAAGCCGACAAAGCTCCATATGAGTTATGGGTACAGCAAGGCTGGCTCAATGCCAGTCCGGGTAAACGTGTCCGATATGACTTTGTTGCGGCACGACTGCAGAAGCTTGATCAGCAGTTTGAAATCAAAGCCATCGCTTACGACCGCTACGCTTACGACAAGTTTCGCGAAGAGGTGGATGCGCTGGGCATTGAAGTCGATCACGTTGCACATCCGCAGGGCGGCAAGGTTAGGGCTAAGCCTGAACCAGCCAAGGTAGAAGCCGCAAAAGCCGCAGGACTGCCAGCACCGCAAGGCTTGTGGATGCCAGGCTCAGTGTTGGCGCTGGAAGACATGATCATCGATGGTCGCATTCGATTGAGGCGAAACCCGGTGTTGATGACTGCGCTCATGGGCGCCACGTTCGATCACGACCCGCAAGAAAACCGATGGTTTGTCAAAACAAAAGCTTCTGTACGCATCGATGCCGCCGTTGCTTTGGCAATGGCTATTGGCGTTGCGATGGACACTCCGATTGAGCCGGAAGAAAACCTAGATGACTTCATCAATAACATGGTCGTCATCGCCTAACTCACGACGGAGCGAATATGGGCTTCATTGATAGATGGGTCGGAAAGCCCATCAAGCTCACCGACGGCGAGTTCTGGCGAGGTTTTTTCGGCCTTGGAACGACGTCAGGTGAAAAAGTCACTTACGAAAAGGCTCTAGAGCTTGATGCTGTTTGGGCTTGCGTAAATCTTGTAGCCAACTCCGTGAAGACGCTCCCATGCAACGTGTTCAAGGACGACGGTGTCACCATTGATCGTGACAATGTTCTCTATGAGCTACTCCACGATATGCCCAATCTTGATGACACAGCGTCTGATTTTTGGGCCATGGTTGCGATGTGCCTTTGTCTGGACGGTAACTTTTTCGCCGAAAAGAAGATGAACGGCGGGCGCCTTACAGCTTTGAATCCATTTCATCCACTCGCCGTTAAGGTCTGCCGTGACGATCGGAACAATCGCTTTTACGAAGTGACTGAAACTACCAAAGGCAAGTCAGGCACAATCCGTCGTATCAGCGAAGACAAGATGTTCCACGTTCGTGGAATGGTTATTCCCGGCTGTGATCGCGGTCTTTCGCCAATTGGCGTTGTCCGGAACACTGTCGGCAACGCACTTGCTGGTGAAAAGACGGCTGGCAAAATGTTTGCCAACGGCATGCAGGTTGCGGGCGTTCTTTCATCTGACCAGATCCTAAAATCAGAACAGCGTAAACAGCTTGGTGAAGTTCTTGGCCAGTTTGCTGGGTCTGAAAAGGCCGGCAAGATTGCTGTTTTGGAAGCTGGGCTTAAATACCAGCAGCTAACGATCAATCCTCAAGACGCACAAATGCTAGAAACGCGACAGTTTAGCGTTGAGCAGATCTGCCGCATCTTTGGTGTGCCCCCTGTCATGATTGGTCATGCTTCAAACGGGACGACGACGTGGGGCAGCGGGATTGAGCAACTTATCCTGCAGTTTACTAAGACCTGCCTCACGCCGTTGCTGCGCAGCATTGAATCGGCAGTCTATCGCGATTTGCTAGACGCAAAGACCCGCAAAACGACTGTCGTGAAGTTCAATATGGAAGGCTTGCTGAGAGGCGATAGCCAAGCGCGCGCTGACTTCCTGCAGAAGATGGTCAATAACGGCATTTATACGCCGAATGAAGCTCGATCCTATGAAAACAAGGCTGAAATGCCTGGCGGTAACGAGCTCATCGTCAACGGAACAATGCAACCTTTGCACGGCATCGGCCACAACGGCGGACCATCGTTTGATGAAGCGCCGGATACGCGCGCTGCTTAAGGATAATTTATGAAATTCGAACACATTTTGACAGCCTTTGAGGCTGAGCCGTGGGCGATTCAGCGCGAAAAACTGGCGGTTCTTGCAGATGTTATCGCAGCTCGTGCTGCAGGTGATAAGTTTGTGACGTCTGAGTTTGCCGCTGCTGTTTCTGATGCTCGGGCGAAAGAAATCGCGGAAACCGACGGTAAGGTAGCAGTGATCCCTGTTTACGGGGTGCTGTCTGACCGTATGGATATGTTTTCGGCGATGAGCGGCGGAACTTCATATGCCGGCATCAAGCGACAGCTACACAAGGCACTGGCAAATGATGATGTGAAGGCCGTGGTGCTTGACGTTGATAGCCCTGGCGGCTCAGTTCCTGGTACCGAGGAGTTGGCAACGGAGATCCGCAAGTTACGCGGAGACAAAAAGCCGATCATTGCGCAGGTCAACAGTCTAGCCGCAAGTGCCGCATACTGGTTGGCATCGTCCGCTGACGAAATCGTGGTTACGCCTTCGGGCCGGGCCGGTTCGATCGGTGTCTACACAGCGCATGAGGACATTTCAGCAGCCTTGGATAAGGCTGGCGTAAAGCGTACGTATATTTCCGCTGGCGAGCACAAAGTCGAGGGCAACGAAACTGAGCCACTTGGCAAGAAAACGCTGGCTTACATTCAGGAAAGCGTGAATCGCTCTTATGAGCGTTTCCTAACGAGCGTTGCTGAAGGACGCGGCATCACAAAAGCCCGTGTGGAAGCTGACTTCGGTCAGGGCCGGGTTTTCTACTCAGAAAAGCTCATTGAGCTGGGTATGGCGGACCGTGTCGCAACGCTGGACGAGACACTGGCACGCTTTGGCGCCGAAACCGAGCCAGCATATGTGCGCCGAGTGAAAGCATCTAACGCCGCAAAGGCCGATGCAGCCACGCTTCTTGCCTCTAAAATGGCAGCAGGCGAACAAATTACCAAGCGCGAATTCGAGAATGGTTTGAAGGGTCTTCTAAACCTATCGAATTCTGAGGCAGAGCGGGCCGCTCGGCTCTACCTCAAGGAAGGTCAGGGGGCTCCTGACGTCGAGACGGATGCTGCTGCTTTGGCAGCCCTAAACCGGCTTTTGGCCGAAGCAAACACACCACTCATCAAAATTTAAGGAGCCACACATGGCTGATAATGTACTTGCCGATAAGATCGGCGAGCTTGGTACTTCGCTTGCCTCCATTAAGGAGCAGGTTGGCAATCTCGCTGTAGACTTTACGTCGAAACTTGCTGCTAACGGCGAGGTTTCGGCTGAACTCAAGGAAAAGACCGATAAGGCTCTTTCTGAACTCGGCGACATGACCACACGCCTTGGCGATCTCGAAAAGCGTGCCGCCCGTGAAAAGGAAGAAGGCGCGAACGAACAGAAGTCGCTTGGTGACATGGTTATCGAGTCTGCCGATTATAAGGCAGGGATGCTGACGGGTGCGTCCCGCGGTTCGATCAAGGTGACGGCAGATCGTGCTGCAATCACTTCGGCCAACACCACTGTGGGCGCTGGTCGTAGTCAGGGCACGTCACTCGTTCCAGGTGCACGGGTGCCGGGCATTTTTGGTCTTCCGGAGCGTACTCTGACGATCCGCGATCTCGTGCTTCCGGGCCAAACTTCTTCGAGCTCTATCGAGTATGTGAAGGAAACCGGCTACACGAACAATGCGGCTCCTGTCGCTGAAACGACTACAAAGCCATATTCGGACCTGACGTTCGATATGACTTCTGCGCCGGTTCGCACTATTGCTCATTTGTTCAAGGCTTCGCGCCAGATCCTGGACGATGCTCCGGCTCTTCGTTCCTATATCGATGGCCGTGCTCGTTACGGTCTGCGCTTTGCGGAAGAAAATCAGCTGCTAAATGGCTCTGGCACCGGTCAGAACATTCACGGCCTGGTTCCGCAGGCAACCGCGTTTAGCCCAGCCTTCACTTTGCCAGGTGCGACCGGTATTGATCGCCTTCGCCTCGCAATCCTTCAGGTTGTTCTTGCTGAGTATCCGGCCACAGCTTTTGTCCTCAACCCAATTGATTGGACAAAGATTGAGCTAACCAAAGATGCCGGCGGCAATTACATCATCGGCAATCCGCAGGGATCGCTGACGCCAACTCTCTGGAACCTGCCAGTGGTTTCCACTCAGGCGATGGCTGCAGGTGAATTCCTCACTGGCGCGTTCAGCTTCGCGGCACAGATCTTCGATCGTCTCGATATCGAAGTGCTGCTGTCGAGCGAGAACGTCGATGACTTCGAAAAGAACATGTTCACGATCCGCGCGGAAGAGCGACTGGCATTTGCCGTCTATCGACCAGAGTCGTTCGTAACCGGCGACGTCGAAGGCGCTTAATGGGGACGGGGAGCTTCGGCTCCCCTTTTCCAGATTGGAGAGAACATGACTGATTTTCTAGAAGTTCAAGCCCTAAAGACTTTTGCCCTCGGCAAAGAGCTAAAAACACGCAAGAGCCCGTCTTTCGAAGTTGAAGCTGGTGAAGCTCGACAGCTGGAAGCACAGGGCCTTGTGTCTTTGGCTGGCAAGTCAGATGCGACTAAGGAAGCGGACGGCGTCACGCCAGAGAATGGCACCAAGCCCAAGCAGAAGGCGAAATCAGATGGCAGTATCGACAAAGACGCGTAAGAGGCGGGTAGCCAGCTACATCGGCGCCGGGGTCGTTATCCCAAATCCTCAGCCCGAACCGGAGCCGGAAGTGCCGCCTGAAGGTGGTGGCGATGGCTCTGATTGATCTTACTGTATTCAAGCGTCACCTTCGTGTTTTTCACGATGACGAAGACGACGAGCTGACGCTTTATCTCGTCGCCGCGGAAACTGTGGTCACTGAATACCTCGATCGCGAGGTCGTAGCGGCTGGTCAAACGCCGTCACTTGCTGACGGCATCGTCGTTAATGCCGCTATTTCGGCGGCCATTCTGCTTGTCGGTGCAGACCTTTACGAAAATCGCGAGCCTGACACAGCATCTGGCGGAGACGCAGTTCTGCCAAGACATGTACGTGCGTTGCTCTCGGCGTTTAGGGTTTGGCGGATTGAAGAAGAGGTGCCGTAATGCCTCACGTCCGCTTCTCCGAAGACTTCGACTGGAAACCTCTGCCGCAAGTCACGATTGCTTATAAGGCTGGCTGGTCCGGCCTTGTGACTACACTTTGCGCAAATTCTGCCGTTCAAGCCAACAAGGCTTTGCGGCTGAAAACCCCGAAAAAAGGTGAGAAGGATGGCGCCACGTAAAGGAGCCGGTGCGCTCAATAACATCGTCGTCTTTCAGCAGCGGGAACCGGTGAGGGACGAGGGCGGAGGCACTAGCCAGGATTGGGTCGACAAGTTCGAAACTGCGGCTCGTTTGCAGCCCCGCCTTGGTTCTGAAACGGACATCGCCGCTCGTACGCAAGGCATCCAGCCTTATACGCTTGTCGTTCGAAGCGAACTGCGGACACGCGACGTCACGCCGTCTTGGCGGGCTAGAAACAAGCGAACCGGAGTTCTTTACGAGATCCAGTCATGTGCGAACCCTGACGAGGTTAATCAGTACATCGAAATGCGCGCTGTAGTGCAGGGCGGTGGTTGATGGCTATGGTGCTCGCATTCTAGGGTTGGCTAAACTCGAACAGAAGTTCAAACGCTTGCCGAAAGTCGCTCGCGACATGGTTCGCGGCGCTATGGAGCAGGGTGCCGACGATATCGTCGACATGATGAAACGTCGTGTTGCTGAAGATGACGGAGCACTACGGGAAAGCATCGGCTGGACGTGGGGTAAAGCTCCAAAAGGCAGCATGGTGATCGCGACAGTCGAAGCTAGCCTTGCAGCTGATTGGACTATCACAATCTATGCAGGCAACAAAGAAGTTTACTACGCGCGCTGGGTTGAGTTCGGTACGGTAGGCTTTGCCAATAAAGGCATGTTTCCCGGCACAACGAACCCCGGTCAGGGAAAACAGCCATTCTTCTACGTGACGTGGCGAGCAAAAGCCAAAGAAACAAAACGTCGTATTCGTCGAGCCATCACCAAAGCAGCGAAAACAGTAGCCGCAGGAGGCTGATGGATGGACCCTGTATGGGAACTTCAAACCGCGATCTATGCGCGGTTATCGCAGAATGCTGCGCTGACCACGCTAATCGGCGCGGAAAAGGTCTATGACAATCCTCCCGCCGATCCTAATGGCAATATACCGGCCGCAACTTATCCGTATGTTTCATTTGGCAGCGCTTCGTCTTCTGATGACAGTGCCGATTGCGTTGATGCGGTTGACGTCACTTTTCAAATTAATTGCTGGTCGTCTCTTCCAAGCCAAAAACAGGTTCGGCAAATCGCCGACGCTGTCACCAAGGCACTTAGACGATGGGAACCCCCGCTCACGGTAAACGCTCTCGTCACCTTCGACCCTTGGCGCACCGACTATATCCGCGCTCCAGGTGTCAATCAGGCGTCACTCCAGTACACGGCCGTCATTGAGACGCCGTAGCCCGCACAGTCGGATTTCACCACTCATTCTGTTGTAAGGTCGCCATAGGCGGCCTTTTTTGTTGGAGGCCGCATTGGCTCAAGCAACGACTATCAAGGGCGGCAAGTTCCGCGTCCTTATCGGCAACGATGCCGACCCAATTGTATACGAAAACCCGTGCGGCTTCACGCAGCGGTCTATTACAATCAACAAGGGCCTCGAAGAGGTCAATGTTCCTGACTGTACCGATCCTGATAAGGTCGATTGGGTCGGGCGCGATGCAACCAGCCTTTCGATGAGTATCAGTGGTGAAGGCGTACTTGCCGCTGAAAGCGTCGATGTTTGGCTAGATGCGGTCGACAGTCTCGAATCCATTCCAGTTAAGGTAGAGTGGGAATTTCCTGCAAAAACCATTACGTGGACCGGATTCATGCATGTTGAAAGCATTGAGGCGGGCGCAACCAATGGCCAGCGCGCGACCCTGAATGTCAGCTTGCAGTCTGACGGTGTTATGGTTCGTACGTCTACCCCGGCTACACCATAATGAGCCGTGACGCATCGATCGAGCTAACCTGGGCGGATGATGATTACACATTCCGCCTTGGATGGAGCGAACTCGAAGCACTTCAGGAGGCCTGCGATGCGGGCCCCTGGGTTATTCTTGAGCGGCTTCACAACAAGCAATGCCGGTCTGGTGAGATTGCTGATGTTATCAGGCAGGGGCTCATCGGTGGCGGTTTGAAGCCGCCTGAAGCCACAAAGCTGGTTCAGAGATACGTCAAAGAGCGTGTGTCTGATTTGGCTGAGAACCTCTTATTTGCGATAGCTATTTTGCAAACCGCCCTTCAGGGAGCGCCTGACGAGCCAGTGGGGGAGCCGGGGGCGGCAAGTCAGGAGGGGAACAACTCGACAGTCTCCCCAATGGAAAGATCAGATTTGCCGCAATCTACGGAAACGGTGCAGTTCTAGGATTTACGCCGCAAGACGTTGGGAAAATGTCGATGTGGCAATACATGGCTGCGCTTGATGGTTACATCAAAGCGAATACGCCAGACGAGCCGGGTAAGCTGTCAGAGTCCGAGAAAGACGATCTTTGGGATTGGATTAAGGCTGGGTGATGCCTCAGTTTGCAAAAGCGTAATCATCTATTGAGGAAATGATGGAGCGGGGCCTCTATCGTTTTTTGTTCCAGACCGAATCCAAGTCAATAGTTCATTGCAATGGCTTTCTAGTGCGATGAACTCTTTACGCTCCAGCCAAATTTTGTCTGCTTCGTCTGAACGACCCTCAAGATAATGATTTTGATACAAATCAATGATGAACCTGATCTGGGTTTTGCAAGTTTTTTGGATTGGCTCGATATCCTTCACCAAGAACTTGCCGGTGTGATGCATATGTCTAAGTTTTTCTTTGGCATCCGCTAGGAGGTCGGAAGACTGTGCTGTGATCTCAAGAGATAAAGCCAATTTCTTTTCATCTCGGATATCACGCCGTGATTGATGCGGTGATGGAGTATTGTCGATCAGCGCGATGCAACTTTCCATAGCAGCCAGTTGAGTTTCGTATGGATCGGAGAAGTAGGGATCGTCATCATCAACGGGATCAGCGATGCAAAACTTCCATCCGCCATCCGATTCAAAGACCGTTATTTGAGATCCTTTGTATAGGCGTGTCTGGTTTTTGTTTTCAGATAAATGCCAGTTGCGGCGGTTTGGCCGCAAGATCACAAACGTTGTGAGCGCGGCGATAGCCAAAACGCCTACTAAGAACCAAAACATCGTGCCCCTGGACTCAGTTTTATCTAGCTTAACGCATCTTCCCACTCTCGTAGAAATCGAGACATTTCCTTAGACGATTTACGTGTTCGGCCTGTGGGATCGCTTTGGTGTAAGCCTCGTCGAACGTCGGACTGTTGCTCGTAATTTTCCCGCAATCGGTGGCAAACGCCTGCCTCTTCAGCATTTCTGCTGTCCGGTACTCATTCCAAAAATAGTACCCGACGAAAGCGATAACCGCGATGCAGGCCGCGCCGACCAATACTTTCATCCACATCCCCAAGCTCGCGTGACTGCGAGCTTTTTTCTTATCAGGACATCGTTGAGTATGGCAAGAACCGACCTCGAAAGTCTGGTTGTTCAGCTTTCTGCTGACTTCAAGTCATTTGAAAAAAGCCTGGCTCGCGCCAACGATGTTTCTAATCGCCAATTTAATGCGATTGAACGACGCGCGCGCCAGATGAACAAGAATCTGGATAGTATTTTCACACGCTCATTTAGTGGCCTTACGGCACCGCTCGCCGGAATAGGCGCCGCGTTGGGTGTCGATCAGCTTCGCAAGATGACTGATACGTGGACGGATATGACGTCCCGCGTCAACCTTGCTGCAGGTTCGATCGATAAGGGTACTGAGGTCATGGGCCGTCTCGGCGAGATGGCGCGCCGTACCTATTCGGATCTTTCTCAGACTGCTGAGAGCTACCTTTCCAATGCCACGGCGCTGCGCGAACTTGGCTACAATACAGATGAATCACTCAACTACACCGAGGCGTTGAACAACGCTCTCGTCGTGTCAGGCGCTAAAGGTGATCGAGCAGCGCGAGTTATCGATGCTCTCGCCAAAGCTATGGCTACCGGCAAGTTGCAAGGCGATAACCTCAATACGGTGATTGAATCCGGCGGCCGCGTTGCGGAAGCGTTGGCAGCTGGTCTTGATACGACAGTTGGCGGCCTGCGCAAGCTTGGTTCGCAGGGCAAGATCACGGGCAACGACATTGTTCGCGGCCTATCGAGCCAGATGGAAACGCTGCGTCAGGAAGCGGCCGACATGCCAGCGACGATCGGCGACGGCTTTACACTTCTGAACAATGCTCTGCTTCAGTACGTTGGCAATGCTGACAGCGCAGCTGGCGTGTCTGCGAAGATTTCCGAAGCGCTGGTCATGATTGCCGACAACTTCGACAAGGTCGCAGATGGCGCTTTGCAGGTTGCAGCAGTAATTGCGGGTGCCTTGGTTGGTAGATCTCTCCTTGGTATGATCCGCACGCTCGGAACCGCTGGCGTGGCTCTTGGCCAGTTCAGGCAAGCTTTAGCCGCAGCAAGCACAATGGGCGGTTTGGCTACAGCCTTCGGTGGCCTTGGTGCCGCTGCTGGCCCTTTAGGCATGGTCATTGGTGGCGCGGTCGTGTCGTCGCTTATTCTCTACAATTCAACAGTCGGTGAATCGAGTCAGGGAGCCACGCTCTTTGCAGAGCGGCTAAAGAAGGTTGAAGAGGCCGCTAAGTCATCAGGCAATGCCGTTGAACAGGCTGGCCGACAGAATGATGCCTACACCCAGAACTCACTAAGCAAAGAAGTTGAGGCTTCCGTCGTCGCGCTTGATGACGCTCGTGAAGCTGCGGTCAACATGTTGGCCTCTTTTGCTCAAGTGTCGTCGATGAGCCTCATCACTCCAGAGCAGTATGCTGAATTGGCTCGTCTTCGTGATGGAGTAAACGAAGGCACTGTTTCGGCAGAAGATGCCAAACAATCGTTGTTCGCTATGGCGAACGCTGACTACAACTTTCAGGAAGTTGCGGACGCAATTGGCCCGATCCTTGATCGTTTGGCTATGGTTTCTAGCGCTGCTCGTGGCGCTGCAGCTGACCTAGCTGCTGTGTCTGGCGCTCGTGCGGTCATCGAAGATCGCTCAACGCGTTCAGCCAAGGATCCATACATCATGCAGCGCGAAGCTGCGAATGAGTATGAACGCGACCAGCTCCGCCTAGCTGCTCTTAGCAAGAAAGAACACGCGCTCGAAATGGAGCGGCAGAAAGTGCGAAATGCCGCCACGAAGGATGGCATCGCGCTTACCGAGCAGCAAATTGATGCGATTGCACGTGCTAATGTTGCAGCACAAGAAAGCCGCACATCTGAAGGCAAAAAGCCGAAGAAAGAGCGCCAAAAGAAAACACCTGAAGACAAGTTCGATAATGATGTGCGCGAAGTAAATGACCGCACAGCTGCACTTGTCGCGGAAACTGAAGCTCTTCGCCAAATTAACCCGTTGATTGATGATTACGGGTTTGCAGCTGAAAAGGCGCGCACCGAACAGGAGTTACTCAATGCAGCTCAAAAGGCTGGCATTGCCATCACTCCTGAACTCCGTTCGCAGATTGCGCAAACTGCCCAGCAGTGGGCTCTCGCTACTGCTGAAGCCAATAAGCTTAACGAAGCGCAAAGCCAGCTAAAGCAGAAGTCCGAAGAATGGCGTAGCACAGAGCTAGATGCCTTCAAGGGGCTGGTTACTGACCTAGCATCTGGAAAAGATGCTGTTGAAGCTCTGACCGATGCGGTGCAAAAGCTGATCGATAAGCTTCTAGATATGACGTTGAACAGCCTTTTTGACGGGCTGTTCGGGAAGTCAGGTAGTCTGTTCGGTGGATTTATGGGGTTCAAAGACGGCGGGCTGCCAAAGTTCGCCAACGGAACTCCATCGCGCCCCGGTCCCGGCCTTATTCGTGGACGTGGTACCGGCAGAAGCGACAGCATCCTTGCGAGAGTGTCGAACAGAGAGTTCATTACTAATGCTCGTTCAACGGCCAAATATCGCGGGCTTCTGGAAGCGATCAATGAAGATCGCTTGCCGGCCTTTGCAAATGGCACAAAAAGTCTGCGCGCCCCGTCAATGCCGATACTCAGTGCTCCACAAAGATCAGGAGCCGCTGGCCCGATGCGTGTGGATGTTGTGACCCGGTTCGAGAACGACGGCAACTTCCATTCGTATGTTGAGAACGTGTCTCAAAGCACAAGTTCGCGCACAGTCAAAGCATACGACAAATCAGGGCCAATGCGCTTTGCGCGGGATAGCAAGCAGGCATCAAGGCGGGGTTTAGTGCGATGATCGATCTTCTCTCAACCGTCCGCTTTGTACCGTCTTACCCCCTGCTTAATAATCCGACCAGTCAGACGAAGTTTGGCGGTCGGGTTATTTCGACGGTTGAATTCGTTGATCCGTATCGCACCGTAGATATGGAAACACTGCCGATGACCGCCAGCGAGGCGGTACAGCTTCAGGCGTTCATTGCGGCTGCCAAGGGCGGCATGGAAACGATTGTTTATCGTCCGAAGCACATCTGTATTCCGCGTGCGTATTGGGGTGATCCAAACAACACACACATCACTGGAACGGCGTCACGCGGGTCGGTGACCGGAGGTTATACAGTACAGCTTACCGGCGTTGTACCGGGCTTGCAGCTCATGGACGGCGATATGTTCTCACTCAAGAGTGGAGACTATCGCCAGTTCTTGCAGGTCGCTTATGGCGGTGGTGCTACGGCCGTCAGTACCACAATCACAGTTAAGGTGGATCAGCCGATTGCGTCTTATATCGCAACCGGCGCAACGGCACGTTTCAAACAGCCCGAGATGAATACCCGACTTGTGAAAGACAGCTTTCAGATGTCGAAAGGTCCGCGACCGACTGCATCTTTCCAGCTGATCGAGGTGCCGAAGTGATCGAGGGAAATATGGACAAGGAAGATAGAGATTTCTTCGGTTTTACTCCGGCGATGACGAAGGTTTTGGAGCGTGAGCTTTCGGATTTCGACGGGTTTTGTCTAACTGAGGTGGTAAAAAGGGCGTATCAGGAAGTGAAGAAGCTCGATCCATCTTTTTCAGCATTAGATAAGCTGTAATATCGATCGCACACATTCCTATGTCGTCACAATCGCGAACAAGTTGGTGGATTTCCTGTTTGTCAAAGCGGTCCTCATACTCTCGTACTTCGCCTTTCGCATATTCAGTGCGCAGCACGAGGTGTTCCCCTTCTTTATTCAATGAACCGTGAACAAAGTAGTTTCTGTGTTCATTGAGCCTCTCCAAGGCAATTGATATTTGCCTCACATGCTCTTCAATTTCAGTGTGTACCGACTGTGACGATGCTGCTTTCAGAGCAAACCAAAGTGACTGTCCGTTTAACTCATTCGTGACTGCTTGAATGCCAGGCGGGCTGCCAAGCAGACGATTGAGCAGCAGTTTAGAGCTGTTCTCGGCATTGTTCCATGCGATGACAAGGGAACCCACTAGATGTTCGATGCTGATATCGTGCAGTGGGTATTGGCGCCGGTCGGGACGATTGCCGGGATGTTTCTTACCTTTTGACATGATCTTGCCTCCGCTTGGCCATCAAAGCCGAGTCGCAACCGATAGTCGATTACACTTTCCTACAATTCGGAGGCTTCATGGCTTTCCCAACTCGTCTACAGCAATTGCTAGAAGAGGGGCGCATTGTCGTGCGCTCTCTTGGCGAATTCCAGTTTGGCACTGGCTTCTGGTATATGTGGAATGGCTCGTCCGAATTCACCTGGAATGGCAACACATACATTCCAAACCAGCTGATTGCCATTGAAGAACCGCCTTATCAGATGGGTGCGGAAGCTCTGCCGATCACCATCACCATGCCGACGGCAGCGGATTACGGTGTGACGCCTGATAAGCTCGCACAAATTGAGAGCTTGGATTACAAAGGCCGCACGGTCATTCTGTCAGATGCTTACTTCGATCCGGACACGCGCGAACTGCTTCACGTCGAGCCGATGTATCGAGGTTTTATCGACACCATCGATCACGAAACGGATGGCGGCGAAATGGTTCTCAAAGCCAACGTTGAAACGACGGCATTGGAAAACCACCGTGACGGCTATCGCACCGCCTCTCACGAAGATCAGCAGCTCATTTCACCGGGCGACAAGTTCTTTGAATATGCCTCAGTGGTGAAGCGAGAAAACTTCCACATCACAGCACCGTAAGGATCGCCATGCGACATCCGGAATGGGAAAAACGCCTCGTGGCTGTCACGGAGGCGCACATAAACACGCCTTTGGTTTGGGGAAAGTCTGATTGTCTTCTCACCACATCCGACGCAATAGAGGCGGTTACGGGCAGCGATCCTGCTTCTGAAGTGCGCGGTAAATACAAAAGCCGAACCGGCTCTTATCGCCTGATCAAGCAGCGAGGCTTTGCCAGCTTAAGCGCCGTCTTGGCTAATCATTTCGAGGAAACGCCTGTTGCGATGGCGCAGCGCGGCGACGTCGGCATTTTTGAGAAAACTGTTGGCTACTTCTGTGAATACGGCTTCGCGGTGAAAGGCGAGGACGGTTTGCGCTTCCTGCCACGCACAATGGCCGAGAAGGCCTTCAAGGTTTCCTGATGTTTTACATTTTGGCGATTTTATTCGCGCTGCTGGCATCGCCCGCGGCGGCGGACCCTGTTTCTATTGTGACAGGGCTCGTTGGCCTCGGCTCGTGGCTATTCGGCGGTACCGTCCTTGCAAACATTGTGCTTGGCGGGCTTCTGGTCGCTGCAAAATACGCGCTCACGTCGATCTTTCAGCAGACACCTAAGTCTTCGGCCTCTGCCACAGAAACCAAATACGGCGAAAACCTCGTTCGTGAAGTCGGCCTAGGCGTCTTTGGCACGATGGGGCATCACGTCTATCGCAATGCATTCGGTAAAGGCAACCGAATGGTGCAGGACGTGTTCAAGCTTTCTGACTTTCGATGCGTCGAGCTCTTGCGCGTGCAGATGGATGGCGAGTGGAAGAGCTTAACCACTGACGACATTGCATATGGGAGGAAAGTGCTCGGTGTCCACGAAGGCGGCGAAGTCTGGGTTCGCTTCTATCAGGGCACCATGGATCAGGCCGCTGATTATAATCTGGTGGCTGATGCCAATCCGCCTGGACGCTGGACTTCTGCTCATCGTGGGGCTGGTATTTGCTACGTCGTGGTGACGTCACGCATGGAGGCCGATAATCTCACGTCTCCTCCGAGCCTTATGTTCGAAGTGCGCGGCGCTCCATTGTATGACCCGCGCTTCGATACCAGTGTAGGTGGATCGGGGACACAGCGCAGGAATAATCAGGATAGCTGGGCTTTCTCCGATAATCCCGCTGTCATGATGTATAACCTCGAATTGGGCATCTACAACGGGACTGAAAAGATCGTTGGCCGAGGCGTTGCGCAGAGCCGTTTGCCTTTGTCTGAATGGTTCACCGCGATGAATATCTGCGATGAAGTCATGCCAGACGGCAGCAAGCGTTATGCAGCGGCATTGATTGCGTCATCTGGTGACGGCGTTACGCACGAAACCAATATGACGCCATTGCGCGAAGCTTGTGCAGGCTCTTGGATTGAAGGCGTGACAGGTGAGTATCCAATCGTAGGCGCTAATCAGGCCGTTGTTGCGACGATCACTGATGATGACATTGCGTGGGAGAAATCTTTCCAGCTGTCGTTGACGCGCACTCGGACTGAACTCGTCAACACCGTTGCGGCTTCGTATGTCAGTCCAGAATTGTTTTATGAAACTACCTCGCTCACCACGCGCGTTGATGCTGCTGCATTGGCTCAGGATCGCGAGCGACTGGCTTCCAAGGTGGATTACACCGCCGTCACTGATCCGCGTGTAGGCGACCGTCTGGCAGATATTGCTATCCGGGCCTCACGCTATCAGGCTAACGGCAACTTCACCGTTCATCCGAAATTCCTCGGATTGCAGGTTGGTCAATGGGTTCAATGGGTATCAGCGCGCTATAACCGCACGATCAAGTTTCAGGTTCATTCGAAAGCCCTTGGCGCAATGGGCAGCGACAGTGTTCGCGATGTTTCGATCTCGTGGCAGGAGGTTGGAGACGGTATCTTTGATCCGACGGCGTATGCAACAAACCCGCCCGTTCCAACACCAAATGGAAATCCGGATTACCTTGCTGAGGTGCAAAACTTCGCCGCTATTCCTAACCTTGTCGTCGGTGATAATGGCGATGAGCACCCCGGAATACGTCTCCTGTGGGACACAATAGATGACATAACTGTGGCGGGCGTTGATATCCAATATTGGCCTGACAACGACCCGTCACAGGTGTTCTCAGCATTTGTGACAAAGGACGTAACAGTCTTTCAGATTGTCAACGGACTGACGAGTTTAACCGATTGGTGGGTCAGAACAAGGCTCAGAGTGGCTTCGGGGACGCGTCCTGTGGCGTGGTCAGCAGCTGTTAAAGTTCATACACTCAACGCTCAAGGAGATCAGAACCCGATTGATTACGAGGGGCTGGCGGATGACCTGAAAGGCTATCTCGGCTGGATTGGTCCGCAGATGCGCGAAATCATCCGTCAGGCTGAAGAACTCGCAACAACGACATCTGACAACCACAACGCAAATTATGCAGATATCCAGCGTTTAAGCCGTCAGCTTACGAGCACGTTCAGCAATGCGCAGGCGAGCTGGCAAGAAGACATCCTTGTCGCAACTGGTCCAAACAGTGCAATTGGTCAGCAGCTCATCCGCATCAATGCGCAGCTCTGGGATAATACCGGTGCTAGCATATTGCAGCTGTTTCAGGCCAGAGTTGATGGCGTTGAAGATGAGGTTGAAGCTCAGGCAACTGCAATCACCAGCCTGACGACTGTTGTAAACAATGTCAGCGCAAATGCTACGTTCAGAATGGCAAGCTCAGTTGCGCCGTCTGGTTGGAATTCGCGTATCGGAATGCAGGTTGAAGGTGGCACGGTTGGCGACTGGAAGAGCGCGGGGCTTTTTCTGGACGTCAATAGTACACAGGCTCGCATAGCGCTGATGGCTGCACAGATTGTTTTCACCAACGGCACTGAGTTTTTTCACCCCTTCGTCATTCAGAACAACGTCATGTATGGCGAAGGCTTCGTCATGGACTGGGCGAAGATCGTTAATGTCTCGATCGATTGGGCGCAAATTCAGAATGCTGTGATCAACAATCTGATTGTAGGAACCAGCAATCTCGACTTCAATGCTGTGACGGCGACGACTGACACGTCGTATAATATCAACACTTCAGCAAATGACGTTACCCTAAGCTCATTCGTGATCAATAGCCCGCAGGGCAACACGATTTTGCTGGATTGGTTCATCAATGCATCGTTGAGCATTATCGGCGGTTCAACGCAGTCAACGACCACGATCTGGTTGATCAATACCACTACAGGGGCTGTCATTCGACAGTTCAGCTATGGTCTCACCACCGGTCAGAGCACAGCGGTTTCGATCAACACGGCAGCTATTGATAGCAGCGCGGTTCGTGGGAACAATACCTATCAGGTCAGAAAGACCAACAACCAGAGCGGAACGAACTTGAGCGGTTCAGGAAATCTGAAATCGCTCGTCTGGAAACGCTGATCGTCTCAATCAAACAATCTGACTAACCATACCGTGCTTTTGCATGGGGAGGCAAATCTATGGCCGTTTTACCTGATTACATGTCCGGAACGATTACTGTGACACAAGGTGACGTCAATTTTACCGGCACCAATACGCTTTGGCGAACGATGGGATTTCGCGAGGGTGATACTGTTCAATTGCAGGGTTTCACAGCGATCATCAAGGGAACAAGCGAATTCGGCAATCCTATCGACAGCAATGTAGCGGGTCAGTTCGTTGAGCCTTGGCCGGGGCAGAGTGGAACATTCGCGTACCGCATGCGCTTTCTTCCAGATGGTGCGAGGCTTGCAGGCAAGTCCACAAACCTGATTGAACTTCTCGGTAACGGCGTCCTGGCAAATCTTGCTGAACTTGGCGTCGAGGATGGCAAGGTTCCCGTTGGCAATGCAGTTGGTCAGTATGAGCTGAAGCCGACATCAGGCTTCGGCATCCAAGACCCTACCGGCAGCCTTGGGAAGCTTGCAGCCTTAACGCTGGCAGCAAACAAAATTCTGAATACTGATGCGTCTGGCAGCCTTACGCAATCGGATATTACGGCTGCCGCGTTAGCTGTTCTGGCGCTCACTGGCGGAGCGAATAAGTTCCCATATTTCACAGCAGAGAATGCAGCCGCTCTTGCGGATTTGACTGCGCAAGCCAGAACGATGCTTGCCAGCACTACGCCTGCGGTGACCTCATTGGGATATTCCCCCGCAAACAGGGCGGGCGACACGTTCAGCGGCCCGATATCCACGAACGTTCCAGCATCGGATTGGCAGTTTAAAACCACCTTCACCGTTACTCTTGCAAATCTAGCGGGATACAATTTTGAGACCGGGAACGGGATGGCTATCGTTTCCGAAACTCAGTCTTTTGGAGCAACTGCAATTTATATCCTTGGAGGAGGAACTGCACGATTGGTATCTCAGACTGGCACGATATTTGGAGAGAGTAGTAACAGTAATATATTTATGACCCATATCGGCAATGATGTATACGGAATAGGAAATGTTACTGGGCAGACGATTACACTTCAAATGATGAACTTCAAAACGAGATATGTCTAATGATTGACGCCGCTAATCTGACTCGTGTCGATGGAAAAGATAACCAATGGGTTGATGAAAGAGGCCAACTGTATGTTGGGAGAGTAGGGCAAACTCTGGTGGATTTTGTTGCAGAGATGAACTCCCCCGTCATAGGACTTCCCAAGATAACGATCTTGGCGACTGTAACTTTTTGGGAACGTCTCACCGAGGATGAGGCCAATCAGGTAAATGAAGCCATGGCAACACAGCCCATGCGCACACAGCGCATATTCGCCACGGCAAACACCTTCCGCTCAGATCATGAACTCTGGCCAATTATTAAAACAATGGCGACGGAGCTGTTTGGAGAGCACCGCGCCGCTATTCTAATGTCTTAACAAGGTGTTCTGCAAATTATGAGAACGTGTCTCATATATTCGTTTTTGGCTGCAGTATGCGAAATCGTTGCAACAAAGACATCAAACTACCGCGTTTTCTCGATGGCTCTGTTGAGTTCTGGTCGGGCAAAACCGCCTCTATTGTTGGTGCTAGGTGAGGTTCATAGTAATTCCATCGAACATTCTTTTTAATTATGCGAGCTGGATTGCCTGCGATAAGGCACCTTTTATCCTCGAAGGGCCTTGTTATGACACTGTTGGCGCCAATAATACAGCCGTCTGGGATAGTGGTATCTTTCAGGATGGTCGTCTTACATCCTACCCAAACGTCATCACCTATCGTTAGACTTGTAGCCTTGTTGATAACATGCCCCGTATCATCATAAATAGCGTGATAATCGGAGGCCATAACTGTTATGTCCCAGCTAAAGAGGCAGCGCTCGCCAATCTTAATATACGTGCCATCCTCAACTACGCGGAAATGTCCGCCACCAGAGAAACCTGCACCAATAGTGATCGACCTTTCGTGGCCAGGCGGGGCGAAATGGAATAAAGAGTGATAGATTGGGTTCTTAGAAAGCTCGATATTTAGAGTATTATTGTTACCGGAAATATTTAGATTGCATCCTACAAACGTCTGACCTTTTGCAATTCTCAGACGGTTACCTGCGCCTGAAACCTCAATATGCATTCCTTCAACGGCTCCAGATACCATTTCCTCAAATGTTTCTGAACCGTCGTCATTTGTAAAAATTACCAAGTTATCGCTGTTACAGTTCATCATCCCCTCCAATGATGAGTTAGGTTAGACGCTACAGCTCACATCTACAAGTATTTCCCGCAATCATCCCGTGATGCGGTACTAGCAGTGGCCAAGCTGATCGCCGGTCTGGTCTCCAAGTTAACCTGCGCTCCACACTCTTACCCCCGCTCTCGAATAAAGAAAACGTCGGAAGGTTTGAAATTTGGCTAGGGACGTCCGCCGCCTTTGTGGGTGCCGTTGCTTAATATTACAATTGCAGACGTTGATAGCTTATGGCTGGGATAGTCAAAGGTTTAAGTCAGGTTTAAATACGCAGCCTTTTTGAGAAATCGCTTAGCAACATAGAAACATTCTTTCTTCGATAGAGGGCTGTTTTCTCAATGAGGTGCCAGCTCAGGAAGGATACACCAACGGTTGATAGAAAAGCCGCTGCCATAGATGCCCAGAACCCTACTACAAAGATGATCATCGTCTGCTGAATCGGGAAGGCATAAATATAGACGCCATAACTCGCGTCACCTATTTTACTGAATTTGGAAACTATGGGAGACATACACGCAATTAAAAACGAGACCCACAAGAGCCCGATGCCAATCAGCCTTTCGAGCGGGAATACAAGAATAAATAATGCGGCTAAGCACAACGATGTAATCGCGAAAGTTAAACGATTTGCAGATATTGATGGCCAAAAATGCGCAATCAGTGCCCCTGATAGAAAGTGAAATCCGTTGGATAACAAATACTCATTATTGAGATGGAATGTACCTAGATGATATATTCGGTTGGGTTGAAAATAATAGTAAAATACAAAAGAACATAGCAGAAATATAATTGCGAAAGGCACTATTTTCCTAGGTAGTAGGAAGACGCCGAACATAACGATATACATGAAGAATTCATACTGAAGTGTCCATAACGATCCGTTGACGCCTCTGTTCGGCCTATCATCAAATATTCCATTTATGAAATAAGACGGTTCAGAAACAAAAGAAAATGAATCTCTCTGAATATAATATAGGTGTGATGAAAAGTTTGAAAAGTTGTCGAAAATAAGCATCAAAAAAAACGATGTGATTACGACAGCCACAATCAATCCCGGAGCAAGCCTTAAAATTCTTGATGTGAAATAAAAGAAGAAATTGTTCGATCGGTTTAGAGATCCGTACATTAAGAATCCGCTGATAGCGAAGAACGCGAACACAGCGAAGTTTCCGACTGAAATATCGAGAAGTGGGAATTTCGGTTCAATAAAGCCGGAAAGTGCAAAATGGTGAGAAAATAATACTCCAGATGACAGAACGAAGCGCATAGCATCCAAGCTATTTTGATGGCCGCTGTTCCCCATATTTTCTGCCTTCAGAGTAATGCCCTTCGAAGGGTTATACCACCCCGCAAATAATGGCAAGCAATGCGCTGGCCACACTTGAGGTGGTTTTCTCACGCCAAAAGAAAAACCCGACCGGCCGCTTGCGGACAGAGCCACGCAGTTCGCCAGTCGCGTCTAGATGTAGAGCTGCGCCAGTCGAGTTTACACTCACCGCAGATTGAAGAAAACCCCGGCAGGCGGGCAGCCATGAACCGGGGTTACTCACTGGTGCAACTCGAGCAATGCTTCGATCCGGTGAATAACCTCGATTTAGTGTCCGATATCTCAGCGTCAAGGGCTGAAAAAATTGTCTTTTGCAACTCGGTTAGCTTGATTAGATTGGGATAAGAGTTGAAGTTTTCCTCGAAAATGGAGAGTTGTTGGGTGGCGTCACTTACTGACCAGAATGGGAAACTAGCCATCTTCATCAAATCGTTGAAGGGAGGCGGTGCCGAAAGATCAACTGTGAATCTTGCTAATGCTCTTGCTGCGTCGGGCGTCGATGTCGATCTTTTGGTAGTCGACGGAAAAGGCGCTTTTCATGATCTGGTTTCCGATAAAGTCAATCTTATCAGGCTACGCCAAGCCTCCTTCGTCCAAACAATGCGTAGTCTGTGGCGCTATCCGATGGACTTATTATACCTGCTGCGACTAATCGTTATTCCCAGCTCACCAAAGCCCGCAGCTGCCGTGCCAGCTTTGGCTGATTATCTTCGCAATACTCGGCCTCGAGCGCTACTGACTGCTCTAGATTATGGTAACATCGCAGCGGTCGTTGCACGAACGGTATCAGATGTCGATACACGCATCATTATAGGCCAACGAAACCAATTGAGTGAGGGTTATACCGGGCGTGCAAAATGGCGTCAGAAACACATAGCCCCGACGCTAAGGTATTTTTTTGAACGGGCCGATGCAATCGTTTCTGTTTCAAAGGGCGTTTCTAAAGATTTAGGCGAAGCTTTAAAGTTACCTGATCATCAGCTTCATGCCGTTTACAATGCTGTATACAATTCGACACTTGAAGAACAATCATTGGAGGACATGCAGCATGTTTGGTTTAACAATAAGGAAATCCCCGTAATTATCGCGGTAGGGAAGTTGAAGCCCCAAAAGGATTTTGAAACACTAATTAAAGCATTTGCAAAAGTCCGAACCAAAATCAAAGCTCGTCTGATCATCTTGGGCGAAGGTCCAATGCTCTCAGATCTCAACCTATTGGTAGAGAAGTTAAATATCACAGATGATGTTATATTTGAGGGCTTCGTTCAAAATCCGTTTAAGTACATGCGCAACGCTGATTTATTTGTTCTGTCCTCTAAGTATGAGGGGCTGCCTGGTGTTTTAGTCCAAGCTCTCGCCTGTGGTTGCCCTGTCGTGAGCACGGACTGTCCGAGCGGACCAAGAGAAATTCTTGAGAACGGAAAGTACGGTCCCCTTGTTCCGGTTGCAGATGTGAATGCCTTAGCAACTGCAATCATGGAACAACTTCAGACCCGGCACGATCCTGAATTTCTGCGAACACGAGGACGGAGCTTCTCTGAAAAAGAGGCCGTGCGAGGCTACCTAAGGGTGTTATTCGGAAACTAGGCATTGAGCGCAAGTCCATGAACTTCTACTTTGGGGTAGAAAAATAAAACCCCAGCTCGTGGGTATCGTACCGAGCCGGGGCTTTGCGTACAGCCTGTCTGCGGTGACGTCGATACGCATCAGTATCTTCTCACAAATGCGTGCCAATGCAATGTACGGTAGCGTACAGAGAGGCGATAGTTTCAATCTCGCTGTACCCACAAAATCACGAGACATAATAGGCCGAACCCTGCCATCGATATTGCCAAAGCCATATTGATAACGCTGATCCAGTCCATGATCCCCTCCTGATACAAAAGACGATGCTACAGTTTGCAGTTGAAGTGCACAAGTCGTGCAACGAACTGAGCAGAAGCCGCGAGTTCATCACCGGTCAATAAAAAAGCCCCGACGAGACGGATCAAGTCGGAGCTTTGCGCTCAGCAGTATTTGGCAGACCGTCTTTGCGCCACCTCATCATCTCATAAATCCACGCCTAATCAATGTACGACACCGTACAGAAGGGCGCATTTCCTGCCGAGGGCCGCACCAAAACTGCGTTTCATCCGCATATACAATCCCAAGGACAATCAAATGAACAAAACAACGTTCTTCGCGTATGCGAGGCGCGCGCCTTTTGGCGGCCGTTTGAGCCAGGCTCAGGTTGATGGCACATCGTCTATCTTGGCCGAAGCCGAGCGCCGCAATCTACTCGACGAGCAGACCGCTTATATTCTTGCAACCGTGTTTCATGAGACTGGCGGCAAGATGCAGCCGGTTGTTGAGAATCTCAACTACACCAGTGCGGCGCAAATTCGGAAGACATGGCCGAAACGTTTCTCGTCAATTGCTGCGGCCCAGCCATATGTTCGCCAGCCTCAAAAGCTCGCTAACAAGGTCTATGGCGGTCGCATGGGTAACGACAGCGTCAATGACGGCTGGACTTATCGCGGACGAGGCCTGCCTCAGATCACTGGCGAGGAGAATTACAAGAAGTTCGGCATTGCCGATACACCAGAGAAGGCGCTGGAGTTAGCCACTGCAGTCCGCATCCTCTTTGAAGGCATGGTGTTGGGCAAGTTCACAGGCCGCAAGCTCGCGGATTATTTCGGCAAGGGCAAAGCAGATCCTGAAGGCGCGCGTGTCATCGTCAACGGCACCGATAAGGCAACGCTGATTGCTGGTTATTATCGCAACTTCCTCGATAGCTTGACCGCAGCGCGAGAAATGAAAGCTGCGTCTGTTGATGACGCGAAGCCTGACGATGTGCCGTTGCTCAAGGATAAGACGGTGCAGACCATTGTCGCAGCTGGTGGCGGTACGTTTTTGACCGGCCTTATCAGTGCTGTGTCGAACCCGTGGGCATTCCTAACCGTTGCCTTGATCGTGGTTGCCTTGGGTGGAGGTTTCTGGCTTTGGCATACGGGCCGGCTTGAGCTGAAGAGGGTCGCGGCGTGACGTGGCTTGCAATCATAAAGGCACGCATGACAGGCTACGCCGTGGCAATCGCTGCGGCGCTTGCTGTCCTTGTCAGCGCTTATCTCAAAGGACGGTCTGACAGCAAATCAGCCCAGACCGCGCGCGACGCGCAATCTGCAACAAAAGCACGGAAGATAGAAAATGAAATCAGCCGTCTTGATGACAGCGCTGTTGACGCTCGGCTTGCTAAGTGGATGCGCGACAAGCGGTAACTATTGCAACGTGGCGCGGGCGATCTATGCCAGCCATGACGACACGTCAGAAACCAAGCGCCAGATCCTGGCAGAGAACGAGAAAATGGAAAAGCTATGCGGGGCACGGCCTTGAGGTCAGTTGCCCAAAGGCTCAGTCACTCCCGGGGTTTGCTCTTTCGGCATGAACGCCCGTCTTTCTTCGTATTTCACGATGAAGACTATAGCTGCCAGTGCAACAATCACCGGCACCGCGATGCATAAAACCCGCAAAACCGCACCGAAGATTTCGCCAATCAAACTGTTCGATACCTGTCTCATGCCGCAATCATATCAGCAAAGACCTTAAGCGAACACAAAGGGGCACATTAACTATGTTTAATCTAAAGAGAAACGAAGCATGACCGGACCAGAAATCATGGGCGTTGTCGGCTTCATCGTGATGCTGTTCGGCTTTCTGTTTGGCCTTTGGAAGTACGTCGACAGCAAGATCAACGCTGCGAGAAACGAAACGGCCGCCAAAGCCGAAGCAGCCACAGCACTTGCCACGCTCACGCGGCAGGAGCTTTCAGACTATAAGCTGCGTGCTGCAGAAACGTTCGCCACAAAGGCCGGGATGCAAGAGCAAACCTCGCAGATCATGCGCGCAATCGAAAGCGTTGCGAACCGCATCGATGGACTGACCGAGCGCATGGATCGTGTGTTTGAGCAGAAGACTACGCGGGCGAGGGGATAGGGAGTAACGCGACAGGAATTGATGAGTTCGCGTAATGGATCAACATTAGCTAGGTAAAAAACATCGTGCAGCAACTTCCCGCCAGATCAAAAAAACAAGCTATTGTTTCATCTCGTGTGGATACGTGGTCCTTCTCACTAATGTCGTTTACGTGCCCTCTTCTTTTTTGCCACTGGAGGAACAATAGTTTCTTCATATTCCATCCGAGCTTTCCTGAGGCGCAAGGTCTTTGCAATTCGAGCATCTGTCTCGACCTTTTGAATGGAACGTGAAGTACGATCTATTCTCTCCGCGATCGACTCTTTAACAGATGAGGTTGGCTTGAAGAGTGTCTCTTTTGTGTAGGTTGGTTGCATCTCAAGGGACATAAAAGAATTCCTTTTTGAATAAAAAAGGTCAGGCATTGCCTGACCTCTAAAGTAAACTTCTTTCAACAGTGCCAGTACATCCGTGGTCAAAGGAAAGAAGGATAATATTTATGCAGGCTGGAGGTTGCCAGCCGACAACCTGCCCGACTTGTTGTCGCGTTCCAGATCGTAGCCGATTTTCTGGCCTTCGATGAGTTCGCGCATTCCGGCGCGCTCGACAGCAGATATGTGAACAAACGCATGGAGGCCGCCATTATCAGGCTGAATGAAGCCGAAGCCCTTGGTGGAATCGAACCATTTAACTGTGCCAGTGCTCATAAAGAACCCTCTCATAGCAATAAAGATAGCAGCACGCATTTGCGTGACGCAAAGTGATAACGATTTTTAAAAGGGGGTTCGTTCAGGGCGCGTTGCTAAACGCGCAATAAGCAAAACACATCAAGAAAATATCGATAAATAATGCATAAAGATTTATTTTGATTTTGTCAAATTATATTTATTTTTGTTATTAGAAAGACAATCGTAGTTAGCTTTTTTACATGTATTTATTCGTTAATTATTTTAACAGTTGCGAACGACGATCTTTGAAAGGTCAGGTAGCTGAGGTGTTTGCCAGTCAGAGAATTAGGGACTTGCTGGCGTTATTTCGGCGCAAACCTGTTGACGACCCTTTCACTCCCACCACAATGACAAATTGCGGACCACCAACCCGCAAACCAACCAACACGAGGAGACTGTATGTCCAATGACAGACAGCGGGCGAACACGCGCCTTTCAAACCAAGAACTAGGCCGCCGTGTTGCTGCGTATCAGCAGCACGGCACGATAACGAAGGCCGCTGCAGCTTGTGGCGTTAAGAAGTCCGCGTTTCACGACAGCATCAAGCGCGCGGCCGAGCTTGGCTTGATGGGTCCGAAGGAAACGCTGCCAGGCTATGCAATCAAAAGCCTGACCGAAACGCCTAACGGCACCTACATGCGCCAGGCGAAAGAGGCTGGCCCTGTTTATGAAGCGACTGCCGGTCTAGCGGTCAAAGGCAAGACGACGCTCGTTAACAGCGAAGGCCGCATCGTCACTCAACACATCATGGAGCGTGCGGACGCCGACCAACAGCGTGCAGCAATCACGGCCATGGTTGAAGCGCTAAAAGAAGATTTGCCGCGCGTTTCGATTATGCCGGCGCCAAAGGGGTGTCGCGAGGATCTGTTGAATCAGTTCACGATCACTGACAACCATTTCGGCATGATGTCGTGGCGCGAAGAAACTGGCAGCGATTACGATCTGCGGATTGCCGAGCAGCTATTGCTTGATTGGTTCTCTGCGGCTGTGGCACAGGCTCCCGACGCTCACACGGCCATTCTGGCGCAGTTGGGCGACCTTATGCATCACGATGCACTTGAAAGCGTCACGCCTGCCCACAAGCATGTTCTGGACGCGGATAGCCGCCTGCAGAAAGTCATTCGCATTGTGATCCGTACGATCCGCCGCATCATCGATATGCTTTTGCAGAAGCACGAGCGCGTTCATGTCGTGATGGCTTCGGGGAATCACGACCCGGCCTCATCCGCATGGCTTCGTGAGATGCTCGCCGTAATGTACGAGAACGAGCCGCGCATCACTGTTGATAATTCACCCAGCCTCTATTACGCCTTCGAGTGGGGCAGCACGATGCTGGCCTATCACCACGGGCATAAGCGCGGTGTCGCAAATATCGAGGGCACGATTGCAGGCATGTTTCGCGGGATGTTCGGTCGCTCACTACAAGCCTACGTGCATATAGGTCACAGACACAGCGACGATGCCAGAAAAGGCACGCTGATGTATGTCGAGCAGCATGAAACGCTCGCGGCACCAGACGCTTATGCAGCTGGCGGCGGGTGGCTGTCAGGCCGATCAGCAAAGCGAATAACCTATAGCAAGCAGTTCGGTGAAGTCGGTCGCGACATTCTCCGTCCTGAGATGGTCGCGGGTAAGTATGCGGCGGCGAATGATAATGCGGAAAGTCAAAGGGCTGCAGCCTAACTGTCAGCCCTTTTGGGACGCTAGATAGTCTGCAACGGCCGCTCGAATTTCAGTTTCAAGTTGGTTGGTTTGTGCCAAGATTTCTTTCATGGCTAAATCCTTATTGTCGATGAAAGGGGAATGCATTGTTCCGTCCAATGGTGGAGCTATCGGGCCATATTCCACGACCACTTTCTTTCCGGAGAACTGCACAGTGATGGATGCTGAGTTCCCAATGTACTTGGCATCTAATATTTGCATATCGGCCTCCCTGATTGTTTGTCCACTGTAGGCTTGGAAACCGCATCCAGACAATACCAACCCCACGCCGCCCACCAAGCGGCGTAACACCACAACACGAGGAGAGAATATGCTTGAAGAAGCAGAAGACAAAGCTGCGCGTGCAGCTGTTGAAGGTCGGCAGTTAAGAACAGGGGTTATAAGGTGCCCGCCAAAACCTTATAACGTCAACCGCCAACCACTCATCATCATCGAAACGCCGTATAGCGGCGACGTGGAAGCCAACACCGCATATGCACGGTATTGCCTCTTAGACAGCCTAAGGCGTGGCGAGGCGCCGATTGCCAGCCATTTGCTGCACACGCAAGTGTTTGACGATATGCGGCCCGATGAACGATCGTTGGGCATTGAGGCCGGTCTTGCCTGGTATCGCGTGGCAACGAAATGCGTTGTTTACGCTGATCGTGGTATCAGCGGCGGAATGAAGATGGGTATCGATCGAGCGATGCAGCACGATGTGCCAGTTGAGTACCGAAGCATTGAAAATAGAGAAGCGGCGTGATGGGCGAAAATATTGCAGCGATTAAACTTGAGCGTCACATCGAGGAGAGAATTGCAGCAGCCGTCCTTGCAGAAAGGCAGCGATGTGCTGCGATAGCGATCTGCGTATTCGACGATGAGGATGCGTGGTCGGATATACATAGAATTGCAGGAGGCATTATTGCCGAAGCCATTATTGAAGGAGACACAGCATGAACCAATTCCATGTTGGGCAAAAAGTGGTCTGCATCGATTCAGTCGTTGGCTTTGAGCAATACCTCGAGGTGAAGGAAGGCCAGATTTACGAGATAGAGTGGATCGGACCTTTTGAGCATTATATTCATGGCTCTTACATCGGCGTACGCCTCAAGGGCGTAGATCGCGGAACTTGCCCGCAGTTTGGTTATGAAAACCCGCCTTTTGCAGCACGGCGCTTCCGGCCGCTCGTTGAAGATAAGCTTTCAGCGTTGCGCGGATTGCTTGCTGGCGGGCCTATGACTGAGAAGTTCGAAGAGCCAAAGCGTAAGGTGGGGGAGGGTGTATGAGTAGCTGGCAGAGAATGGAAACTGCGCCTTTAGATGGGACTGAGGTCGATCTGTGGACGAACTTTGGGCGCATAACCGCCTGCGCATTCAATTACCATCATTGGCTTAATGGCGCGCCCGTGGGTGAAAAGGGCTGGTTCGATGAGCGCTTTGACGGTGGAATGCCACCAGTACCAACTCATTGGATGCTGCCGCCAGCGCCGCCGGAGGACGTATGATGGGAATAATTGCACCAACCGGCAAGATTATGGATGGACATAATAGTCGCGTCGGCAACATCCCTGTATATGCTGCACAGCCCATCAAATCCGACGGCGGTTCTACCAGCTATTACGAGCTGCCCGACGGCGCGAGCGAACTCAATGATCTTATTGAGCACAAAGGCATGTCCTTTGCGCTCGGGAACATCTTTAAGGCTTGCTATCGTTTTGGTGAGAAGGACGCGGCCAGCCGCCTTTACGATCTGAATAAGATCATATTCTTCGCTGAGAGATTGAAGGCGCTCGAACTGAGCGCCAAAAATCGGACGGCTATAATTACAACCTAAGTTGTTTTAACCACACGTTAACCTTGATAGCATTTACTAAGTTGGCTGGCTGATCCAATCCGTACCGATCCCTCCCGCCAGCGAAAACCCAAAAAACCCGCTCAGATCATTCACTGGGCGGGTTTTTCGTATCCGTGAAATAAAATAACCCTACCGAGGCGGGGTCAGCTTAACCAGGTTACTTTTTCGGTGGGCCAACGCGATCGAGCAACTTGTAAACGATCTCAGCACAGTCGCTCGTTGACTCATCCTCAGAGCATTTCACATCTACCTTGAAGCCCTTATCCTCAACGCGAATGTGTGCTGACTTTTCGGGAGGAGGCGGACCTCTGTGTGGCGGAGGTGGTGGTGGCGTGCCCGGCGCTTCTGCAGATGGAGGTGCCGGTGGCTTAGGCGGCTCCTGCGCTAGTGCAGAGCTTGAAATCATAGCGAGTGCAGCGGCAGCAATCAGGACGATCTTCATTGCATTACTCCTAGGGGTGTTTGCGCAAGAGAAACATGCGGACGAGCCTTAGGTTCCTAGGCAAATTGATCATATTTTTATGATTGCTGTCTGCAATGAAAAGCCCCGGCACGTCTCCCAACGTCACGGGGCTGCGCATGCGCTTGGACCCAGCTTCCTGACGCGATGCGCGGCAAGATTTTATCAAAATGAATTTTTGTTGAAAAGTGTGTTTTAGCACTGTTGGGCCATACCACAGATGCAATACCTAAATAAAAATGAACCCCGCTTTGACGGGGTTTTGGTTTCAGGCGTTTCGTTATTCCATGTCAGGGATCTCGCCAAACTGAAAAATAATGGCTGGAGGGCCATATTCACCAATATCTGGATCTGCTTCCCGGCTCCAAGCGACAATCCCCGAATGCTTTCCTTCCAGGCTAGTCGCCGCTTTCATTGCGCGGCCTTCGGTCTCAAACGACATTGGATCGAATGCAGGAACGAGCTCACCGTCATCATTCTTATCAAAGGCAGCAACCACGATCAGTCGCGCATTAGCCATTCAGGTCACTTCCCGTTGGTGTCTTTGTCGAGGTCGGAATTATCGCGGTTCGACGTCCCACCTGCTTTTTTCGAACCTTTGGCTTTACCTGTTTTTGGTTCTACTGGGCGGACAGGGGTGTTCGTAAACTTAATTGCCATGAGTCTTTCTAATTCGTCTCCGCTTCGGATGTTCCCATAATGTTCTCATTTTGATTGAGAGTCAATCACCGTTATCATGGTTGAGGTATATGTGCCTGAGTGACTATTTGCTCGGATCGGTTTGCTCCTATCAATCCAGTCAAAACAGAGAAGTTTGTTCGTCCTTATTGTCATTGCTTGGCGTCAGGTCGATCAAGTCTGCATCTGGTAGTGGCTTTTGCATTTCCTTCGCTTCATCCCATGGCGCACGCAACCACGCGTCGATCTCCTCGGTCGTGCGTAGGATTACCGGCATCGCTTTCGGGTGAATAGGTTTGACCACGGCGTTAGGTTCGGTGGTTAGGAAGGCAAAGATATCAACTTCGACCGGCCCTTCTTTTTTCTTCCGCACGCCCTTCCAAATCGTCCAGATGCCAGCAAAGGCAAAAAGCGGCTTCGCCTCGTTTAGAGCGAACCAGTGCAGAGGCTTGCGTTTGGTCTTTGGATCGGGTTCTTGCCCATATTCGGAGAAGGATGTGGCAGGTACAACGCAACGGCTTTCCACGCCCTGCCACCGCCGCCAATGCGGAGAGGTGAGGTTACGTATGTTCGTCACGCCGCTGTCAGCTTCACCCTTAACGTACATAGGTGGCGTCGGCATTCCCCAACGAAGATGTGCAAGCTCGTGCTCACCATCTGCCAAGTTGCGCAGGACCGGGGCTGGGTAGTCTGGATAGACATCTAACTGCGGATCGACGCGGTTCGTCACATCTCCGAACTTCGGAAACAGACGGCGCATGGCTTCATGTGTCGTAGTGAGGTTGTAAAGATTGCACATGCGCTCCTCCTGATCTGATTAGGATAGGGCGCCTTTCATTTCCGTCCAGCTAGCGCGTCTTCGCCTTGCTGCTTGTGTTCGTAGCAGAACCACAACTGCCCAAACTTGGTTTTGTATCCGTAGGTGCCCCAAGCTTCGCATCCGTCCGCGTCACACCAATGCTCAAACCTTTTACTGCTTGTTCCAGCGACACCGCTTTCAGATTTATAGCCGGACATATCTACCTCGGCGCTCTAGAAACAACGAATTCGCTTTGCCCTTTTACAGTGCAAGCTCTGCATCTAAGTTTCCATTGCTGAGTTTTGAGAAACTCATTGGGCCCAATTTTTCGGCAAATTTCACCAATGTTCAAGTCTCGAACATGACCGCATCTAGCGCAAAGGCCGCAAAGGACAGCCCAAGGTTCCAAGTCGGCGATGCAAGTGAACTCGCCAATTTTCTCATAAGACGTAGGCCTGGGCATGTTGATTACCGAACGACAACTCGTTCCCAATTACCATCACCGAATGGCTTGCCGCCGTGACGCCCCATGAAGACGCTCATTCGCCTTTCCGATGGAAAACTGAATACGCAGAAGTCGATACCCGACTTGCGTGCCATGCGGTGAGGTAAGCGAGCGCCAAGCCGGCCGGCATCTCTGTGAACTTCACGACGAGCGCATTTCAGTGCGTACGCTTCTGGAAGAGCAACTTGGAACGTTTTCATCACGCGGCCCTTTTGAAAGAACTGCCACGCTGGCCGTGGGTGAGAGCAAGGCGCGAAAGCTCAATTTCACGCGCTAGGAAATCTCGGTCTTTTAAAAGCGCTTCAATGGACGCGCGAACGTCGCCCTTGTGGTAGGCTAATACCAGATCTATCTCAGCGTCGTAGTTTCCCGAAACTCCATTCATGGCGCTCTCCATCGTTGAATTGCCACCCGTCAATGTTCTTGTTATGTTCTCTTTTTTGTGAGATGTCAATAATCCTGGTTAGATTGCAGCCGTGTGTGCCATGCGGTATCATGTGACGCGATTATCAGGAGATCATTTTGGCTAAAATTAAGAAGCGTTCGTGGGAAAACTCGAGCGGAAAACACGAAGCGTGGCAGTTGGATTTCACTGACAGGCATGGGAAGCGTCATCGAGAACAGTATGCAAAGAAACGCGAAGCCGAAGCTCGTCTTTCTGACCTTGTGAGTGCGACAGGTGCCGCGACATACAAAGAAGCAGCTCAAAAGACGACAGTTGCTGATATCTGTCGCGATTACTATGAAGAGATGGAGAAGCGTAATAAGCGCGGTGAAAGCGTTGTTCAGTCGTATCTCCGCACCACAAAGCAGCACATCGATAATTGGATTGATCCAAAAGACGAAAGTACTGTTGGTTTCAGCAAAGGGATCGGAACCAAAACGCTGTCGGAACTGACAACGGCGGACGTTATCAAGCTCAGAAATGAAATGCGGGATGCGTCAGCCGGCGTTGTCACGACACGGCGTGTTCTCGGAACGCTGAGTCGTATTCTGAAACATGGCGTTGAGACGGATAAGGTGGGGGTCAATGTCGCCAAAGGTGTTCGAGTTATTGGCAAGCGCGATGAGGCTGGAGATAAGGTAACGCCACCTTCAAAGGCAGCTCTCGCTAAGATCCTTAAAAAGGCTGATGACAAATTAGCGCTACGAATCAGGTTCGCTGCTTCATCAGGCCTGCGAGCTTCTGAGCAATGGGCGCTACGTTGGGTGCATCTCGATCTGAAAAAAGGCTTCGTCTCGGTCGAAACGCGTGTGGATGCGTACGGTGAATTCGACACAACGAAATCATCCGCTGGTCGTCGCACTGTCCCAATCGGGAAGGCGATGCTTGAGCAGTTAAAAGCTTGGAAGGGTGAAACGAAGCACAGCGCGCCTGACGACTTCGTTTTCACTGACAGCAAGGGCGGCTTTGTACGTCATACCAATTTTATGAAGCGCGATTGGAAGCCGACGATCGAGCTGGCAAAGGTTGAAGATATCGGCTGGCACGCTCTTCGTCACTTCGCTATTTCGACTTGGATTGAGGCTGGCCTTTCACCCAAAGCGGTGCAGACATTGGCCGGTCATGCGAGCTACGCAATCACTATGAATCGCTATGGCCATCTGTTTCCTTCGGACGATCATAAAGCCGCGTTCGACAGGATTGCGGAAACACTCGCGTGATGATAGATTGGCACATGAATGACACATGGTGGTTATAAAGCATTGAAAAATAACAATAGATTTACTGACTTTTAATCAGTAGGTCCAGGGTTCGAATCCCTGCGCGCTCACCATTTTCAATGACTTAGCAAACATTAAGACTAGCTGTTTTACCTTTATGTTTTTATTTTAAACTTGTTCGTCAGTTTATTTGCTTAGCTTTACCATCCTTCGAAATATTAGTTGCTACCCCAATCAATGGGTCGCGAGGCTTTGCGATACCGCCATCTGTTAATCTACTTAGATTGCGTATGATTGTTTGGAGAATGATCATGCGCTTAACTTTAAAGCTTTTTATCATTTCAATTATTGCAATTTTGAGCGGTTTTAGCAGCCCTGCTTTCGCAGGAGTGGTGAGTTGCAACATCGTTCCGCTTGAAGGAACAGGTGCTTTGAGCAACACTGTTACTAGGCCTGCTTGGCGCATTAAGCCAGAACTGCCGGCATCGGGAGATTTTCCCTGGTATCCGCCTGCAAAGTCGCCGCAGCTTTATCAGTTTGATTGCTCTGACAATCCCAAGGGTAAACCGTTGTCTGGAGTTTCACCAAACATTCCTGTTCTCCAATTGAACAGGAAATAGCTCAGAGCAAATTCTGGTGCTCGGCTCTCGCATTTGTCGCAGTGACAATCCCGCCAAGGGATGAGATGAGCGATTATGAGCCTTAAAGCCAGAATTATCGGCGATAAATTTGAAGCTGCCCTTTGGGTGGCCTCAATTGCGCTCGTCATTCTGTTTCAGGGCATCGTAACATCCTATGCTCAGGCCTCGATGGTTGCATGGTCCAATGGTCCAACCGCAATCATCTGCTCGATCCATAACAGTCAGGGAACGAGCGACGACGCGCCACTCAAGGATCTGGCACGGTCCTGTTGCTCGACGCTTTGTCAGGCTGCGTGTGCCATAGGCACAGGTCTTGCGGCTCAGACGCTTTCATTTGCCTATCACGCCGTTTTCATTCCCTCGCACCATGTCGTGCGACTTGCGGTTCTTGGTCCACCGGATCATGTTGCGGAAACACATCTTCCCAGAGGCCCGCCCGCATTTTCAGCTCAAGCATGAATCAAATCCGACGTTACGTAGTTTTCGCGCATTCTAAGTGAGGCGCGATCGCGTGGCGTCCGGCTGTTTCACATAGGCTGGAGATGCCAATGTTTTCTATTCGTTTATTCGCAGATGCTGCACGATATGGGGTGCAGCTATGACAGATACTGTATTGTCGAAGCCCAAGTCCCGTTCTGCTGAGGCAACGCGCGTTGCCAGTTCAAGCTTGAAGGCTTTCATTACACGGTTGCACTTTTATGTCGGGCTGTTTGTGGGCCCGTTCATTCTGATTGCAGCGATTACGGGCACGCTTTACGTACTGACGCCACAACTCGAAGATATGATCTATCGCGACCAGTTGCGCACGTCCTCTCTGGGGACCGTGCAGCCGTTGGCGGATCAAGTTAAGGCTGCGCGCGATTTTATCGGTGACGAACCAAGGCTCTTTGCTATACGGCCATCAACAGGTCCGGGCTGGAACTCGCGTATTATGTTCAGCGAGCCGGGTTTGGGTGAATCGGAAAGTCGAGCGATTTTCGTTGATCCGATCACGCTGGCGATCAAAGGCGATCTCGTCGTCTATGGAACGAGCGGTATTTTGCCGTTGCGCGCGTCGATTGACTATCTGCATCGCAATCTCATGCTCGGCAATTTCGGGCGCTATTATAGCGAGCTAGCTGCCTCCTGGTTGTGGGTCGCCGCACTTGGCGGGGTTCTGCTCTGGTGGTGGAGACGTGATGTTCGCCGCAATGCAAAGGCGAATGAGAACAAGCACCTACGCACCCGTCGCCTGCACGGACAGATAGGAATCTGGATCGCCGTCGGACTGGTCTTTCTTTCGGCAACGGGTATGACTTGGTCGCAGCTGGCTGGTGGTCGGATTGATGACTTCCGTGCCGCTGTCGGATGGATCACACCATCTGTTTCGGTGGCACTTGATAAGCCTGCTGTCGCGGCTGATCCCCATGCTGAACATCACGATCATGCAGATCATCAGGATCATGATGCTGCATCTGCAACGATTGACTATATTGGTCAGCTGGACGCCGTAAATCTTTTGTCGCGACAATCCGGCCTTGAATCGCCGATGCTGGAAATTCGACTGCCGCGCAATGCCGATCAGGCTTGGCTAGTTCGTGAATATGATCGTTCATGGCCAACACAGGTCGACACGATTGCAATCGATCCGCGTGATATGCAGGTCATCAGTCGGGCCGATTTTGCAACCTTTCCGATCATCGCCAAGCTGATCCGCTGGGGGATTGATTTGCATATGGGCGTCCTGTTTGGCGTCGCCAATCAGGTCATCATGGCTTTGCTGGGTTTGGCGCTGATCGGCGCAATTATCTATGGTTATCGCATTTGGTGGCAGCGACGTCCGCCCGCGGGCAGCACACCGCGGACACTGATCCAGAGCTGGCTCTATCTTGGCATATCGCAGAGGTTCGTTGTCGTGCTGATTGCGGCTGTCATCGGATGGACCTTGCCGATGGTCGGTCTAAGCCTGTTGGTATTTCTGGCTATAGATTTGGTGCGCTGGAAACTGGCTACAATCGCCAAAATCTGAATTATAGAGGCACCGGCCTTGGCCGGTGCCTTTTATGAGCGTTAGCTCGCAGGGCGTGGCGGCAAGCCTGCGCGTGCCCGCATTCTGTCGAGCAGTGCTGCTGCAATCGGTTCATAGTTTTCATCGAAGTGATGCCCGCCCGACAGCTTCATCAGGTCAGCGCCTTTAAGCTCCGGCGCGGTGCAGGCCGTATCGTCTTCCTCTTCGCCATAGACGCAGACAACGCGATCAAGCGGAATTGTCGTGATGGCTGGAACTACGTCTTTGTCGCCATCCATACCGAGCCAGCCTTCAATCGAAACCTGGAATGTGGTGGTTGTTTCGACGCCAAGGAGCCCTATCATTTTCGTGCGATCCTGCAGTGTAGGATCGAGATATTTCCACGCAAAGGGGAACGTATCGGCACCAAAGGAATAGCCCAGAACTGCGACTGGCAGCTTGCCGGTTGGATCGGCTTTCTGGATCATCGCCGTTGTATCCCGGGCGATTTCTTCCGGTGTCCGTTCCGACCAGAAATAGCGCAGAGAGTCGACACCGATGACATGAACACCATGTGCTTGGAGCCACTCGCCAATTGATTTGTCGAGATCGCGCCAACCGCCGTCGCCGGAATAAAATACAGCAACCATATCGGCATTGCCATTCTTTGCAGGCAGGTCGACGATTGGCAGAGCTTCGTTTTTTGCGTCCTGATCAGCCATGGCAACGACGTTATCGACCGCCATCTTCATGCGTGCCGGGAAATCTGGCCCGGATTGCAATACCGCAATCTTCTTCTGACGCGCTTCAACCGGGTTGTTTACTGGCGAGCCTGTCGGACCGATGACCAGCGTCGGGGCAGGCATGTTGGCGTTATAGCCATAGGTAAAGCCGCCTTCCGGTGCCTTATTGGCTTCTGCTGCTTCTGTGCATGAAGGCAGACGCGTTTTCGCAGGCGTTGGATCAAGCGAAATGGCTCCTGCGATAGTTGCATCTGGCGAGTCCGATGCGGCGGCGTAAGCAATCGTTGCGCCCTGACCGATGCCGGTTACGACGGGATGGAAATAGACATCCAGATCAAGCCCGCGCAGGGCTTCCTTGGCAATCGCCTCAAAGTCGGAATCGAGATAGTTGCACTCGCCATCTTCCTTGTCTAGCGCCGCACGCCAAGGGCCAAGCTCCACAGGCAACACGATGATGTTGCGTGCCAACATGGCATCCATATAGCTGCGTTCTTTGTCGCCAATACCGTTCTCATCGCTCAGGAGAATGGCAAGGCCAACTGGATCGCTTTTGGGCATATAAACCGGAATGTTTGAAAGCCGCTCAGCGCTTGCATGAATGACGGGTTCATCTGCATTGAAGAACTGCGCCCACTGACGGGCAATTTTGCCCGGATGAAGTGCGGCATAGGCACCAGCGCCACCGATCAGTGCCAGCCCAAGGACGGTCAAAAGAATGCGTCGCTTCTTCATTTGCGGATGAACTCCAGAGGGTTGCCGTTGATCAGGGTTGTGGCATCGATAAGAGTACGTGGTGTTTCAAGTCCGCCGGGACAGACCATATAGTGCGGCGTCCAGATCGGGTCGAACTTCTCTTTGAAGGCTTTGAGGCCATCAAAGTGATAAAGGTCTGCGCCTCGACGATAAATGAAGGACCCAAAGCGGTTCCATCGCGAAGCGAGCCTGCTGCGGTTCAGGCCAGAGAGTGGTGCCGCACCCAGATTGAACCATTTATAGCCCTGATCCTTGCTATACATAAGCAGCTTGGCAAAAAGCGCGTCCATCAAAAGCTTATGGACATTGGGCATATAACGCATCAGATCGACGGTGATTTCGTATTTATCAGCGCCGCGCCAGAGATTGGCGAAAGCCACGATCTCGCCATCCTTTTTCAGAACGGCCACATCAAAGCGCTCCATGTAGTCATCATCGAAGTAACCGAGTGAGAAGCCTTTTTCGCTGCCGGACTTATGATCAAGCCATGCATCCGAAATTTCACGCAGACGCGGCACCAATGGAGGCACGTCTTTAACGTCAATGACTTCAAAGGTCAGTCCGTCCTTATCAACCTTGCGATCGGCATAACGGAACGGCTGGCGACGGGGGCCTTCAAGCGAGAAGTCAGTCAAGTCGACGCGAGCGACTTCGCCGAGTTTCAGTGCCACCAGCCCCATATCGAGAAACAGCGGCAGGCTTTGTGGGCCAACGCCGTAAAAGACTGTGCGCAGAGCCATTCTGTCGGCAAGGCCATGGAAAGCCCATGCGAGGTCTTTGCTGCTTTGGGGAGAACCAATAGGCTCGCCTAACGCAATAAGACTTCCGCCAGACTGCGCATACATGATGAAGGCAGTATCATCAGGAGCGAGCATGAATTGCTTGTCGCCAAGCATGGCAAGCGCAGCGTCCGTATGCGGGCAAGCGGCCACAAGCGCGGGCACCGCGTCAGGAATGGAATAATCGCGCTTGCGTTTGCGCTGGCTGTGCCGGTTGATGATGGAATGAAGACCGACTGCTGCCACCACCGCGAAGACGAGAACTGTTGCTCGCAGGAATCGCGGTGCGTTGTCGTTCCAGGCAAAATCCCACCAGAGATCGTTGGAATATTCGACGTGGCGATAAACGAAGAAGCCCAGCCATGTTGAAACGATAACAGTGGTGCCGACGGATGCAATCCAGCTCCAGCTCAGTTCAAACGGGCCGGAGATCGGGCGGCGATAGAATGAATCGCGGAAGCCCCATAGGGCGAAGGCAAAGACGCAGAGAATAGTCGCCTCTTCCCAGTCGAGACCCTTGGTGAGTGAGAAAACGGCACCGAAAAGCAGCAGTGCAAGTGCTGCAATCCAGGCGCGCTCCAGCCGCTTAAACAGGCCGCGCGCAACGATAAGCAAAGCGACGCCGATCAGACTTGCAGCAAGATGCGATGTTTCGACAAAAAACTCAGGCACAATGCCTGAAAGAATTTTGGTCCGGTTATGCAGATCCGGCGTGGCTCCTGAAACGAGCAGGATAATGCCGCCGAGGAAAATGATACTGGCAGAAAGGCCGGGAATGAGAGGCTCGACAAGTCGCTTGGCAAACTTGGCTTGTCGGCCAAGCATCTGCCTGCGGCGCATAGCTTCCCAGATAAGCAAACCAATCGTGGCAACAACGAGCGGCATGACCGTATAGATCACACGATAGGCGAGAAGCGCTGCGATCGCGTCGGGTTTTCCGCCAATGCCCAAGCCGGCAATGATTGTCGCTTCAAATGCGCCGAGCCCACCCGGTGCATGGCTGGCAATGCCAAGCACGATAGCAATCACATAGACCAGTGCGAAAACCGCAAAACTTGGAACCGCATCCTGTGGCATCAGCACGTAAAGGGTTGCTGCTGCTGCGCCGACATCAACAAGACCCGCTAAAATCTGGGTGATTGCACCCTTTGAGTTGGGCAGGCGAAGGCTAAGCGAGCCGATGCGCAGCGTCCGCTGACCGTGCGAAAGCCAATAAATCAGCCATGTGATGCCACCCAGAATGACGATGCCGGCAACAATATCGATGCGCGAGTCGATGGTGGAGATCCATGGCACATCTTGTGGGTCGATAAGCAATGCTGCTCCGACCATGATGATGAGTGCAAACCAGATTGCAAACCACGACGTTCCAACGATCTTACCAATGTCGGCAAGGCTTATGCCTTCGGCTGCATAGATGCGGTAGCGAAGCGCGCCACCGGTGAGCAGTGAGAAGCCGATTGCGTTGGAGATCGCGTAGCCCGCAGCGCCTGCGACCGCCGCGATACGGCGTGGAATCTGGTTGGGTGCAATCGTATCAACCGCGACCACGTCGTAAAGTGCTACCGCTGCATAGCTAAGCATTGTGAAGAGAACGGCGAGGCCGATAGTGGACCACGAAAAGCTGTGAAATGCTTCAAGCGTATCCTTGCGGGACGTGTTCTGAAGAAGGTTTTCCAGAACATAAATTGCCAGCAGAGCGATCGCTATACCGGCGACAGGAAATAGAAAATGTTGGTATCGCCTTAGCCAGCCAAATGACGTACTCGGTCCGCTGGTTACTACGGTAGGTTCATCATCATCAATTAGGCTCATAGGAGCGTCGTCCAGTTGGAGCAATCTAAAATCGCGCAGTGATCCTGATTTAGGGCGAACTTATGTTCGAGCGAGATGCCGCATTGAAAATACTAAAAGTAATGTCGAAGTTAGACGGTATAGTTGAGCGAAATGGTTTTTGCCGCAAGCGCTTTGAACAGAGTGGGGAAAGAAAGCTCAATTTCTTCTAACTTTGATCAAAAACAAATGAATAGAGCTATTTATCTGTATCAGATAAAACCAAGTTCTATGTGAAAAATGAGGTTTTGGTGCTTAGTGTTTCTTATCTGACGGCTGCCGGTGCGGGTGCGCTGTCGTTTCTCTCGCCCTGTGTTCTGCCGCTTGTGCCGCCTTATCTGTGCTATATGGCGGGCGTGAGTGTTGAGGATTTTCGTGCCGAAAAAGAATCACGGATTGCTGCCGCCCCTTCGCATCGTCGTTCGCTAGCTTTCGCGGCTATCTGCTTTGTACTCGGTTTCACCACTGTTTTCGTCGCGCTTGGCGCGGGAGCTTCTTCTATCGGCGCATTCCTGCGCATGTGGCAGCAGGAAATCGCAATGGTGGCGGGCGTCGTCATCATTCTGATGGGCCTGAACTTTCTTGGTGTTCTGCGTTTTTCATTTCTGTCACGCGAAGCACGTTTTCAGGCGCGCAGTGCGCCTGCCACGCCATTGGGCGCTTATGTCATGGGGCTGGCTTTTGCGTTTGGATGGACGCCTTGTATCGGCCCGGTTTTAGGCCCGATCCTCACTTTGGCAGGCGGCAGCAGCACTGTAGGCGAGGGTGCGGCACTGCTTGCGGTCTATTCGCTTGGGCTTGGCATTCCGTTTTTGATCGCAGCGCTTTTCTCTGGCGCGTTCATGCGGTTTTTGTCCCGCTTCCGTGTGCATCTCGGCAAGGTCGAGAAAGCGATGGGCGCTCTTTTGATCGCTGCAGGCATCCTTTTCCTTACGGGCGGAATGCAGTCATTCTCGTTCTGGCTGCTTGAAACCTTTCCTGCATTGGGCAGACTTGGATAAAGAGCTGTAAGCTTCCATATACGCTTTGATGCTATTGAGCAGAGAAGCCTTCAATCATTCTGGACGAAACAATGACAGACCGTACCTGCCTTTCCATCGTGCTTGCCGCTGGCGAAGGCACACGCATGAAGTCGAATTTGCCAAAAGTTCTGCATCAGGTAGCAGGCCTGCCGCTGGTCTCTCATGTGGTCAAAGCCGTGCAGGGAACCGGTAAGAGCGACGTTGCGCTGGTCGTCGGACGTGGTGCTGATGACGTGCGCGGCGCTGTCGAAAAAGTTGCCGATGCTGTTTCTGCTTTTGAGCAGAAAGAACGTCTTGGTACGGCGCACGCAGTTTTGGCTGCGCGTGCAGCGATTGAACGCGGCTATGATGATCTGCTGATCGTCTTTGGCGATACACCGCTTATCGAAGCGCATTCGTTGCAAACTGCGCGCAACAAGCTTTCAGAGGGTGCTGATGTTGTCGTTATCGGTTTCCGTCCCGCGAGCCCGCATGGCTACGGTCGCCTGATCGAAGAAGGTGGCAAGCTCACCGCAATCATCGAGGAAAAAGAAGCGAGCGAAGCGCAGAAGAAAATCGGTTTCTGCAATGGCGGACTTATGGCCGTTCGTGGAAGCCACGCACTTGCTCTTCTCGATGCGGTTGATAACAAGAACGCCAAGGGCGAATATTATCTCACCGACATTGTCGGCCTTGCTCATGGCAAGGGCCTGAATGTCGTAGCGATTGAAGTGCCGGTCGATAATGTGATCGGCATCAACAATCGCGCTGAACTCGCAGAAGCTGAAAACATCTGGCAGAACCGCAAGCGTCAGGAAATGATGCTTGCCGGTGTGACGCTGATTGCGCCTGAAACCGTGTTCTTCTCGCATGATACGCTGGTCGAAGCTGACGTTGTGATTGAGCCAAATGTCTTCTTCGGGCAGGGCGTGCATGTGGCTTCGGGCGCGCTGATCCATGCTTTCTCACATATTGAAGGTGCGAAGATCGGCGTGAGTGCTGAGATCGGACCGTTTGCGCGTTTGCGTCCAGGTGCAAATCTTGGTGAAAAATCTAAAGTGGGTAATTTCTGCGAAGTGAAGAATGCGCAGGTCGGCAAGGGCGCCAAGATCAACCACCTGACCTATATTGGCGATGCAACCGTTGGAGCGTCGAGCAATATCGGCGCAGGCACGATCACCTGCAATTACGACGGCTATAACAAATACAAGACCGTGATCGGCGAAAACGCATTTGTTGGCTCCAACAGCTCGCTTGTTGCGCCCGTATCGATTGGTGATAATGCCTATATCGCATCCGGCAGCACGATCACGGATGATGTGCCTGCGGATGCTCTGGCTTTCGGTCGTGCGCGACAGGAAACCAAAGAAGGTCGGGGAAAGATCCTGCGAGAGAAGTATGCTGCCATCAAAGCGGCTAAAACCTCTTCGAAATAAACCACCAACAGATGATTGAAACGGCAGTCCTTTGGGTTGCCGTTCAGCGTTAGAATCTTTAAATCGCAATTGAATGCGTGAATCTCGGATCTGGAGCACCCTATGTGTGGAATTATCGGCATTATCGGCAATGACGAAGTCGCACCGCGTCTGGTCGATGCGCTGAAGCGACTTGAATATCGTGGTTACGATTCTGCCGGTATTGCTACGCTGCTAGATGGCAAGCTTGATCGTCGCCGTGCGGAAGGCAAGCTGGTCAATCTGGAAAAACGCCTTGCAGGTGAGCCGCTTCCGGGCGTTATCGGCATTGGCCACACTCGCTGGGCGACCCACGGCAAGCCTGTTGAGCGCAATGCGCATCCACACATCACGCCACGTCTCGCCGTTGTTCATAACGGCATTATCGAAAACTTTGCCGAACTGCGCGCCATGCTTGCAGCTGAAGGCTACAAGTTCGAGACAGAAACCGACACCGAAGCTGTCGCGCATCTCGTGACGCGTGAGCTGGAAAAGGGCAAGTCGCCGGTAGAGGCCGTGCGCGATTGCCTGCCGCAGCTGCAGGGTGCTTTTGCCCTCGCTTTCCTGTTTGAAGGCGATGAAGAAACTCTGATTGGTGCCCGTCAGGGACCGCCACTGGCTGTTGGCTATGGCGAAGGTGAAATGTTCCTCGGCTCCGACGCTATCGCGCTCTCGCCGTTCACGGATACGATTGCTTATCTCGAAGATGGCGACTGGGCTGTGCTGACCCGCAAGGGCGTGACCGTCTATGATGAAAACAATGTAGAGGTTGAGCGCGCGATTCAGAAATCGCAGACTGCCAATATGCTGGTCTCGAAGGGCAATCATCGCCACTTCATGCAAAAAGAGATGTTCGAGCAGCCGGAAGTGATTTCGCACACGCTCGCCAATTATCTCGATTTCACTACCGGCAAGGTGCGTCCGGAAGCAGTCAGCATAGATTTCAGCAAGATTGATCGTCTGACGATCTCTGCTTGCGGTACGGCTTTCTACGCAGCTTCGGTGGGTAAGTACTGGTTTGAGCAGATCGCACGTTTGCCAGTCGACAGCGATATCGCTTCGGAATTCCGCTATCGCGAAATACCGCTCTCAAAAGATTCGCTCGCTATGTTTGTTTCGCAGTCTGGTGAAACGGCAGATACGCTTGCTTCGCTTCGTTATTGTAAGTCACAGGGCCTGAAAATCGCCTCCGTGGTCAATGTCACTGGCTCGACCATTGCGCGTGAATCGGATGCTGTGTTCCCGACGCTTGCCGGTCCTGAAATCGGTGTTGCATCGACCAAGGCTTTCACCTGCCAGCTGTCGACCATGGCATCACTTGCTATTGCTGCTGCTAAAGCACGCGGTGCGATTGATGACAAGCGCGAGCAGGAGCTGGTGCGTCAGCTTTCGGAAGCTCCGCGCTTCCTTAATCAGGTTCTCAAGCTTGAAGACCAGATTGCTGCCGTCTGCCATGAGCTGGCCAAGGTTAATCATGTGCTTTATCTCGGCCGCGGAACATCCTTCCCGCTAGCAATGGAAGGCGCGCTGAAGCTCAAGGAAATCTCCTACATTCACGCCGAAGGCTATGCGGCTGGCGAACTCAAGCACGGCCCGATTGCGCTCATCGATGAGACCATGCCGGTTATTGTCATTGCACCGTCGGATCGTCTTTATGAGAAGACCGTTTCCAACATGCAGGAAGTGGCAGCACGCGGCGGTCGCATCATTCTCATCACCGATAAGAAGGGTGCTGCGGCAGCGAGCCTTGATACGATGGCGACCATCGTTCTGCCGGATGTGCCTGAGTTTATCACGCCGTTGGTCTATGCCCTGCCGATCCAGATGCTCGCTTACCACACCGCAATTCTAATGGGTACAGACGTTGATCAGCCGCGTAATCTCGCAAAGTCAGTGACGGTAGAATAAATTAAAACAATCGCTTATCTGGAAATTTTGACAGATAAATAGAAATGGCCGCAGCGATGCGGCCATTTTCGTCTTTACTTTCGTGCATGTCGTTATCGGAAAACCGGTTCCCACTTTTCCGCGACATGCTTTATCCTGCGCGTAGCAGACGAATGGCCTCATCGCGACCGAAAAGATAGAGCATAACGCGCAGTGCCTTTCCGCGTTCGCTTTCAAGGTCGGGGTCGCTGGTCAACACATAACGGGCATCTTTGCGGGCGATTTCCAGCAGGTCTCCGTGTGCCTCAATCGAAGCAAGGCGGAAGCCTGGTGTACCGGATTGGCGGGTGCCAAGCAGCTCGCCTTCACCGCGCAGCTTCAGGTCTTCTTCGGCGATGCGGAAACCGTCTTCCGTTTCACGCATCACCTTGAGACGCGCCTGTCCGACTTCACCAAGCGGGCCTTTATAAAGCAGAAGACAGGTGGATGGTTTGTCGCCACGTCCGACGCGCCCGCGCAGCTGGTGCAATTGTGATAGGCCGAAACGTTCCGCATGTTCGATGACGATGATCGTTGCATCCGGCACGTCGACGCCAACCTCAATGACGGTGGTGGCGACGAGCAGCCGTGTTTCGCCCTGCTTGAAAGCGCGCATGGCTTCGTCTTTTTCAGCACCATTCATGCGACCATGGATGAGGCCGATCTTGTTGCCAAAAACAGATTTGAGCGATTCAAAGCGTTCTTCGGCGGAAGTCAGCTCTACGACTTCGGATTCTTCAACGAGTGGGCAAATCCAATAGATCTTCTGCCCTTCGTGAACGGCCTTCCGAATACGCTCGACAAGTTCTCCCATGCGTTCCATGGGCAGAATGGCAGTGGTAATCGGCTGGCGTCCGGCGGGCTTTTCGGTGAGTTTGGACACATCCATATCGCCAAATGCGGTCAGAACCAGCGTGCGTGGAATAGGCGTTGCCGTCATCACAAGCATATCGGGCGCGCTGCCCTTTGCTGTCAGCATCAGACGCTGATGCACGCCGAAACGATGCTGCTCGTCGATGATGACGAAGACGAGATCATGATACTCAACCTTCTCCTGAAAAAGCGCATGGGTGCCGATGACAATATCGACTTCGCCGCTTTTCAGGCCCTCAAGCACAGCATTGCGTTCCTTGCCTTTTTCGCGGCCTGTAAGAAGAGCGGCTTTCAGGCCAACCTTTTCTGCCAGAGGTGCAATGGTTGCAAAATGCTGCCGTGCCAGCACTTCTGTAGGCGCCATCAGGGCAGACTGACCGCCAGATTCCGCAGCGTGTGCCATCGATAAAAGGCCCACAACCGTCTTACCCGAACCGACATCGCCTTGTAGCAGGCGAAGCATACGCTCAGGCGATTTAAGATCGGTGATGATTTCGCGAACCGCCTGATCCTGGCTCCCGGTCAGTTTATAGGGGAGGTGGCGCATGATTTCAGCAACGATGCGGCCATTGCCTTCCAGCGGACGCCCTGAAAGGCGGCGTGTTTTGGCACGCACGAGAGCCAGCGCCAGCTGTCCCGCCAGAAACTCATCATAAGCCAACCTGCGCCGGGTGATGCTTTCAAGCGCAATATCGCTGGGGTCTTCCGGCAGATGCATCGTGTTGAGTGCGTCTTTGAAAGCGGTGAAACGCTCACGCGCAATCAGCGGCCCGTCAATCCACTCGGGCAGCACCGGCACGCGTGTCAGAGCTTCTTTCATGGCGCGGCCAAGCGTTTTGGAAGAAAGCCCAGCCGTCAGCGGATAGACGGGTTCGACCATGGGCAGATTGGCTGCATCTTCAAGGCTTGCGATATAATCCGGATGTACCATCGAGGCACGCCCGTTGAACCATTCGACCTTGCCAGAAACGATTACAGTTTCGCCTTCGGGCAGCATCTTTTCAAGCCAAGGCAATTGCGCATGGAAGAATGTGAGGATGATTTCGCCAGTATCATCATGCGCAATCACGCGATGTGGGACATTGCCGCGTCCGCGCGGTGCTGGCTGGTGCTGATCGACCATCACCTCAAGCGTGACAATCGCGCCTTCCTGCGCAAATGCAACGCCGGGACGATTGCGCCGGTCGATCACACTGTGAGGCGGCAGGAAAAGAAGCTGGCCAACTTTTGGCTCGGCTCCGGGCACATCTGTGCCTAAAAGTTTGCCAAGCAAAGCTGCCACTTTCGGGCCAATGCCGGAAAGGGAGCGGACGGAAGCGAAAAACGGATCAAGCACAGACGGACGCATGGCGGGGAGCATTAACTGCTTTGCTTTTCTGTGCAAGCCTTTGAAATAGTTTTGTACTATTTTTGTTCTTATTGAGGAAACTGGTTCCCTCATCGCCAACAGATGCTATATACCGGCAACATATTTGTTAATGGAGCGCTTAAACAATGACTGGCAGCACACTTGCGGCAGGGAATCTTGATGTAAGGCGTCGCAAGCTTCTGTTCCGCGCCTGGCATCGCGGTATGCGCGAGATGGATCTGATCCTCGGCCAGTATGCCGATCAATATCTTCCAGACTTCACCGATGCACAGTTGGATGAGTTTGAGCAAATTCTTGAGGTGCTCGACCGAGATCTTTTGAAGTGGGTGACAGGCGAAAGCGAAACACCACAGGAATATGATACGCCTTTATTCCGAGACATCATCGCTTTCCGCGACCGCATAGAATTCTGAGAATAAATCCCCATGCCCGTATTCAGCAAATTTGGTCTTAAAACCGGCCCAAGCGTTAAAAATGGCAAGCATATCGTTATCGACGGCGTAGCCGATGGTTTCGAGGCTTTTTGTCTTGCGCGTCTGGTCGAAGAGATCGGAGAACGCGGGCCTGTCTTGTATATTGTGCGCGATGGACAGCGCATTGCTGATCTGGAACAGGTGCTGAACTTTGTTTCGCCCGATCTTCCTGTGCTGCATCTGCCAGCATGGGACTGTCTGCCATATGATCGTGTGTCGCCGGGGGCCGATGCATCGGCGCGCAGGCTTGCGGCACTCGCTGCCTTGGCATCGCTCAAGAAAACGCGGCATCCAGCTGTCATTATCACCACTGCCAATGCCATTCTGCAAAAGCTGCCACCGCAGGCCGCAATCGCCGAGCAGGTGATTTCCGCACGCCCCGGTAATCAGCTCAATATGAATGATCTGAGTGCGCGGCTTGAGCGTAACGGTTTCGAGCGTGTCTCGACCGTGCGTGACATTGGCGAATATGCTGTGCGCGGTGGCATTCTTGATCTTTATGCGCCGGGTTCAGAAGAACCGCTGCGGCTCGATTTCTTTGGCGACACGCTCGAAACAATCCGCGCGTTCGATCCGGCATCGCAGCGCACCACAGGCGCGCGCAAGGAATTCGTGCTTCAGCCTATGAGCGAAATTTCGCTCTCGCCGGATATGATCAGCCGTTTCCGCAAGAATTACGTGGCGATGTTTGGTGCACCACAGCGTGATGATGCGCTTTATCAGGCGATCAGCGAAGGGCGTCGCTTTGCCGGTATGGAACACTGGCTGCCGCTGTTCTACGACAATCTCGAAACCGTATTTGACCATACGGGCGACATGCCGGTGGTGTTCGATCATCTGGTACATGAAGCGCTGACCGAGCGTCATACGATGGTCGTCGATCATTTTGAGTCGCGTTTGCGGCAGTCCGAAGGGAAAGAGCCGGGCAGCGATGCCGTGCCCTATAAGCCGGTTAAGCCGGAAGCGCTTTATCTGACGCCCCGCGAAGTTGAAGCAATTGCAGAAATGAGTGGTCTGCGCATTGATCTGACACCGTTCGGCACACCGGAAGTCTCAGGCCGCACGGTTGTTCATGCTGACGTTCATAAAGGTCGCAGTTTTGCGGAAGAGCGCGCTGCGACCGATGTGAACCTGTTTGAAGCGGCGGTGAAATATATCGCCGATCTGCGCGTGGCTGGCAAAAAAGTGCTGGTGGCCGCATGGTCGGAAGGTTCGCTCGACCGTCTCTTGCAGGTGTTGGACGAGCACGGCCTTGAAAAGATCGAGACGGTGGATCGCCTTTCCACCGTCAAGGCGCTGTCGCGTGACAAGATCACGGCCGCGGTTCTGGCTGTTGAAAGCGGCTTCGATGCAGGCGATCTCGTTGTCGTCGCCGAACAGGATATTCTGGGCGATCGCCTTGTACGCCGTTCTAAACGCCGCAAGCGCGATCAGGATTTCATTTCGGAAGCGGCTTCGCTTTCGGCTGGGGATATCGTCGTTCACGTCGATCACGGTATTGGTCGTTTCGTTGGTCTTAAGACGATTACGGCTGCAGGTGCGCCGCATGATTGTCTTGAAATTCACTATGCGGGCGATGATCGGCTGTTCCTGCCAGTTGAAAATATCGAGCTGCTCTCTCGCTTCGGGTCGGAAGGATCGGAAGCAGTTCTTGATAAGCTTGGCGGCGGCGCATGGCAGATGCGCAAAGCCAAGCTCAAGAAGCGCCTGCTTGAGATTGCCGGACATCTGATCCAGATCGCAGCCGAACGACAGATGCGTGGCGCGCCAGTCATGCAGCCGCCAGAAGGCCTTTACGCAGAATTCGCAGCGCGTTTCCCTTATGATGAAACCGAAGATCAGCTGCGCGCCATTGATGCCATCACGGACGATCTCGGTGCAGGCAAGCCAATGGATCGCCTCATCTGCGGTGACGTTGGTTTCGGCAAGACGGAAGTGGCGCTTCGCGCGGCGTTCGTTGCAGCTTTGAGCGGCTTTCAGGTAGCTGTCGTTGTACCGACCACGCTTCTGTCGCGCCAGCATTTCAAGACTTTCTCGACGCGCTTCCATGGTCTGCCAGTCAATGTCGCGCATGCATCGCGTCTTGTCGGTACCAAAGAGCTGGCCGCTACGAAGAAGGGTCTTGAAGACGGGACCGTTGATATTGTGGTTGGCACCCACGCACTGTTGGGCAACTCTATCAAGATCAGAAATCTCGGCTTGCTTATCATTGACGAAGAGCAGCATTTCGGTGTGAAGCACAAGGAGCGGCTCAAGGAACTGAAGTCGGACGTTCACGTCCTGACGCTTTCCGCAACGCCGATTCCGCGCACATTGCAGCTGGCTTTGACAGGCGTGCGCGAGCTTTCACTGATTACGACGCCGCCAGTCGATCGTATGGCCGTGCGTACCTTCGTATCACCGTTTGATCCGCTGGTGATCCGGGAAACATTGCTGCGTGAACGTTATCGTGGTGGCCAGAGCTTCTATGTCTGCCCCCGTGTGGCCGATCTGGCCGATATAGAGCAGTTTCTCAGAGAACATGTGCCGGAAGTCAAAGTCGGTGTCGCACATGGCCAGATGGCACCGGGTATGCTCGACGACATCATGAATGCCTTCTATGACGGGCAATATGATGTGCTGCTGTCGACGACCATCGTGGAATCAGGCCTTGATATTCCGACGGCCAATACGATGATCGTGCATCGCGCCGATATGTTTGGATTATCGCAGCTCTACCAGTTGCGGGGACGTGTTGGCCGCTCCAAGCAGCGTGCTTTCGCGCTGTTCACACTGCCTGCCGGTCGCACGCTGACGCAGACTGCCGAGCGCCGCCTCAAGGTTCTGCAATCGCTCGACACACTTGGCGCGGGCTTCCAGCTTGCAAGCCATGACATGGATATTCGCGGGGCAGGCAATCTGCTTGGCGAAGAACAATCCGGTCACATCAAGGAAGTGGGCTTCGAGCTTTATCAGCAGATGCTGGAAGAAGCGGTTGCAACGCTCAAGGGCACCATTGAAGTCGAAGACAGCCAGTGGTCGCCGCAGATTGCAATCGGTACAGCTGTGATGATTCCGGAGGCCTATGTGCCGGATCTGCAATTGCGCCTTGGCCTGTATCGTCGTCTTGCAGACCTTGAAGAACCGCAGGAAATCGATGCATTCGGCGCAGAACTGATCGACCGTTTCGGACCAATGCCGGAAGAAGTGCAGCATCTGCTCAAGATCGTTTACATCAAGGCACTCTGCCGCCGCGCCAATGTCGAGAAGCTCGATGCCGGTCCGAAGGGTGTGGTTATCCAGTTCCGCAATGCAACTTTCAACAACCCTGTTGGGCTGGTGAAGATGATCGGCGAGCAGGGCTCCATGGCCAAGATCAGACCAGATCAGAGCATTGTTTTCATTCGTGATTGGGCTACGCCCGAAAAGCGTCTTAATGGCTCGGCTGTCATCATGACTCAGCTGGCCAAGATTGCTACCGGCAGTTAAATAGTTAGCTATTAAACACTGAGGGTTCAGTGCCATTCCCCGGCTCTGAAGTTTAAAACGGAGTGAACTTTGATGCTAAAGAATGCTTTGCGCGTTTCCTGCGCTGCTGCAGCACACCTATTTGTTTCTCAATCGGCTTTCGCTTTGTCTACGCCGAATTGCAAGGTTGAGACGATTGAGCATTTCGTCAAGACTTTCAGCCATGATATTTCGATTCAGGAAGCCAATACCGCAAAGACCGTCATCTTTGAGAGCTTGGATATGGAAGCCGATCCGGAGCCAAAGAAGGTCAGCACCGAAGTTCCGCTCGCTGATGTTGAATGGCCGGTGATGCCAGATGTGGAAACGCTGGCCGGAAGAAAGAAACAGGCTGAATACAAAGACGCTGAAAACGGCAATAAGATTGTCGTAATCAAAGGCACCGACAATGGCGAATATATGGAATTTGAATTTGCCAAAAAGCCGTGCTGGACGCTGGTTCGCGTATCCGACGAAAGCATGTAAACATTTGCTTGATATTTAAAGAAAAAGCCCGCGCATCCGAGAGAATGCGCGGGCTTTTTCGTTACTTATTCGGTTATCAGCGATCTTCGGAAATGCCAGGCTCAAAACCTTCCGCTGTCTGCTGAATAGCATCAGCGAGCGCGGAGGCTGATTGCGCACCCATGACGGCATATTTCTGGTCGATGATGAAGCACGGAACGCCGCGCACGCCGATGCGGTTTGCAGTGTCGATTTCTTCGCGGATCGTGGCCTTGTCGGCTTCGCTTTGCAAAAGGCGGGCAACGATAGGCGCTTCCATACCAACGCTTGCTGCAGCATCAACCAACACTTCATGGTCGCCAATATCCTGTCCCTGCTCGAAATAGAGCGAGAACAGTCGGCCAACCAGCTTGTCCTGAAGGCCGGGTCCGGCCTGTGCAGCCCAATGGATCAGCCGGTGAGCATCAAGCGTATTGGGCGCGCGCGTAATGGCTTCAAAATCGAAGACAATATCGTTCTCTTCGCCAAGCTCAGTTAGCTGCTTGTGAATGTCGTCAATTTTCGAGCCAGTACCGAATTTTTCGCGCATATAGGCCTGACGATCCTTGCCCTGCGAAGGCAGAGAAGGGTCGAGCTGATAAGGACGCCAGCGAACTTCCGCGTCAACTTCCGGCGTCAATTCGAGTGCCTGTTCCAGCCTTTTGCGGCCGAGGAAGCACCATGGACAAACGACATCAGACACAACGTCGATGGTGATTTTTCTTGTGGTCATAAGGTGCTCCGTTCGGCAAGCAGGAGGATTATTCTCCCGCTTGCTTATCTTTATAGATCGAAAATGTAGGGTGAATTACGACGCGATCAACTCAGTCTATTTGCTCGCCTGCCACCAGGTTGGCAACTGATAGCCGTAAAGCGATGTTTTCTCCGGATGTCCGATCCGATCCCAGCGTGCCACCCACTGATAAGGCAGGTAATAGAGCGGGATGTAATAATCACCGGAGATGAGAATACGGTCTAGCGCACGCACTGCACTCACAAAATCATCGCGTTCCCGCGCCGCAAGCATCGCTTCGATCATCGCATCGACTGCCGGATCGGATACGCCGGGATAGTTGAAGCTGCCTTGTGCATCGCGTGATGCAGAGCCCCAGCGCATCCATTGCTCGTTGCCTGGTGATAGCGAGCCCGTGAGGGCACCGAGGATCATGTCGTAGTCGAATGTCTGCAAACGCTGCTGATACTGTGCGTCATCAGCGGTGCGAATTTCGGCATCGATTCCGAGGCGGGCGAGGTTGCGCTTATAGGCCAGTGCTACCTTTTCCTCATCAGCCGAACGTGTCATGATTTCAAACTGGAATAGCTTGCCAGATGGATCAATCGCCTTGCCATGCTCAAACGAGAAGCCGGCATCTATCAGCAGTTCATAAGCTTCCTTGGCAGGGCCGCGATCATGACCGGTGCCGTCGGTGGTCGATGGATGCCACGTTCCTTCCAACACATCCTTGCGAACAGCATCAGGGAAAGCGGCGAGAAGCTCCCTCTCGCGCGCATCAGCAGCTTTACCTACCGATGACAGATCTGAGCCTTCCCAGAAACTTTGCAGACGTTCATACTGATCAGCAAAGAGATTTCGATTGGCCCATTCGAAATCGAACAGAAGCCCGAGTGCCTGTCTGACGCGACGATTTTCGAACACTGGACGGCGTGTGTTGAAGACGAAGCCAAGCATATTTGCTGGCGTTCCCTTCTCGAAGTTTTCTTTAACGACTTTGCCTTCCTTGACCGCCGGGAAGTCGTAGGATTTTTCCCAGCGTGTCGGGTTGGCATCGATGAATACGTCGAGAATGCCCTTCTTGAAGGACTCAAACAGCGATGTCTCGTTGCGATAATACTCAATTGAGATCGTGTCGAAGTTATTCAGCCCATGCTGAACTGGCAGATCCTTGCCCCAGTAATCCGGGTTGCGTTTATAGGTGATGCGCTGGCCGGGCTGAACGCCGGAGACGGTGTAAGGGCCGCTTCCCACTGGAGGCTTGAGTGTCGAGTTGCCGAATGTCACCGGATCGATTGCGTGCTTGGGCAGCACCGGCATCGTTCCGGCAATCAGCATCGGAAACTCGCGATCCGATTTGTCATTGAAGACAAAGCGCACGGAGCGCTCGCCGGTCTTTTCGATTTTCTCGATCCGGCTCATTCGATTGTTGTAAGGCGGACGGCCTTTTTCCGTGAGAATATCGTAGGTGAAGATGACATCCTCAACTGTTACAGGTTCACCGTCAGACCATTTTGCTTTTGGATTGAGCGTGAATTCGACCCATTTGCGTTCCGGGTCGATCGCGACCTTCTCTGCCAGCAATCCGTAAAGCGTGAAAGGTTCATCGCGTGAACGCTGCATCAGCGTTTCGTAGACCAGATTCCCGAAATCGGCATCGCTGAAAAGCGCGCGCGCGGTTGTACGCATACTTTTGAGAACGAACGGATTAAGGCTGTCAAACGTGCCGACAACACCCATACGCAGCGCGCCGCCTTTTGGGGCGTCGGGATTGGCATATGGAAAGCTGGTGAAATCAGCAGGCAGTGCCACGTCGCCATGCATTGAAAGTGCGTAGTCTGGCGCTGCACCATTTTCGGCCTTCGCTGGAGCGATGCTGGCGCAAATGCCGATAAGGCTGGCTAAAGCTGTGTTGCGGAAAAGAGCAAACAATCCAGTCAACTTTCTCGCGTCCTCGTTCAACTTAATAGGTTCATTGTAAATAAGTGTGAAATCTTAGTATCGATTCGTGTGGCGAAATTAGCATGAACCTTGAGTTTGTGCGGATTAACAGCGTGTCTGACGCGCGACAGTGCAGATTAAAACAAAAAATATGACGTATTTTGCTGGTTGAAAGGCTTCGACCATCTGGATTCATATCAGAAGTCGTTGTAACACGACGCCCGGAATGGGATGTTAATTCCCAAAGGTCACGCTGTTGCCGCATTTTCTAATCAGTGACGGTCTATCGCTGACTCAACCAGAGACGGAAGATCATAGCGTTGAAAGGAACCTGTTGATCATGACCAGCACGAAGACAATCGCTGCCGCATCCGCATTTGCTGGCGCGTTCGCCCTGCTTGCCTCCGCGACGATGCCTGCAGCTGCACAGCAGCCGCCTCAGGGTTGGTTCAAGGTTTGCTCGAAGCAGGAAGACAATGACATCTGCAACACGCAGAACATTATCACTGCAGACTCCGGCCAGTTGCTGACCGCAGTTAACCTCATTGAGATCAAGGGCAAGATCAATCGTAAGATTTTTCAGGTCACTGTTCCAATCGGCCGCCTGATCCCTGCTGGTGTCGGTCTGCAGATCGACAATGCCAAGCCAACCAAGCTTGAGTATGGCATTTGCTTCCCGGATCGCTGCATTGCTGAAGCTCCGCTTTCAGACGATCTGATCAATGCGCTGAAAAAAGGCACGAAGGTTACGCTGACTTCGGTCAACTACCAGAACAAGCAGAACCCGATTCCAGTTGCTCTGACCGGCTTCTCGGCAGCCCTTACCGGCCCGGGCCTCAAGCAGTCTGAACTCGAAGAACGCCAGAAGGAACTTCAGGACGCTGTTGCAAAGCGCCAGAAGGAATTCGAAGAAAAGATGAAGGCTGAACAGGCCAAGGCAAAGGGCGCAGCTAACTAAGCTGCTCTATTGCAATGAATCGAAAAGGGCGCTTTTTAGCGCCCTTTTTGTTTGAGCATTTGATTAAGTGATCCGAGTAAATACCCAATTTTATTTAATTGGCGTGCAGCTTCACGCGGTACGACCCGTTATCAAGCTTGTCGAACATTTCACTGATCTGCGGATGACGCAGCGGCTCATCGCTCAGATCCGGTACGAGGTTTTGCTCAGAGACATAGGCCACATATTCGGACTCCGAGTTTTCCGCCAGCAAATGATAGAACGGCTGATCGCGGCGCGGCCGGGTCTCTTCAGGGATGGACTCATACCATTCCTCGGTGTTCGCAAATTCCGGATCGACATCAAAAATGATCCCTCGGAAAGGAAACAGTCGATGCTTGACCACCTGTCCGATCTGAAACTTAGCGTGCGTTATCTGTGTCATACCCATGAGACATATGTAGTTCACCGCGCGCTGAATTAAAGCTGCGGGAGGTTTCAGGTTCGGTTATTGAGGCGATTTATTATTTTGTCGCGCTTTTCCCGCGATTAGGGAGTTTCGGAAGCCGCGGCAACAGCTGAGAAAAGCCGCTGCCAGGGCGCAAGCCTTCACGCATAAAGAATGCGCGGAGCGGCGCAAAAGAGCGCAGCATTTCCAGACCAACGCCGCGTGCAATCTGTGCTGGCAGCATAGGCGAGAGCAGCGAACGGTTGAGTGCATCCACAGAACCTGTGCGGGCCAGAATATCTGGACGACGACCACGATCATAAGCGCGGATCACACGGTCCGAACCGGGGTCCGATGGATCGCTTGCAATGGCCTTGATCAGTGTTTCGACGTCGCGTGTACCGAGATTAAGCCCCTGCGCGCCGATAGGCGGGAACACATGCGCTGCTTCACCGATTAAAATGGTGCGCTTTGATGCAAATGAAAGCGGCACCATTCCCGATAGCGGCCACGCTTGCGGACGGATATCAATCGTCACCTTGCCAAGCATTGATTGCATCATGTCTTCGATGCGCTGAGCGAGGGCCACGTCATCCAATGCGAGCAGCATTTCGGCACGGCCGGGATTCACCACCCAGACGAGACTCGAACGTTTTCCCTTAAGTGGAACCTGTGTGAACGGGCCTTCTTCTGTATGAAATTCGGTCGAGATGTTCTCGTGTTCGACTTCATGCGCAAAAGAAAGCACCACGGCCGTCTGCGGATAGCTCCAGCGACGTGTGCGAATACCAGCAGCTTCGCGTGCAGCGGAATTGCGTCCATCAGCTGCTACGACAAGACGGGTATGCAGCGTATCGCCGCCTGCAAGTGTTATGGTGACGTGATCGCCATTGTTGCGATATTCGATTGCAGGCTGCGTGATGCGTTTAATTGCAGGGTTGTTTTCAACCGCTTCCGCAAGCTTCTGGTTCAACGCTGCATTGGGGATGTTGTAGCCAAAGGCTGTTTCATCGATTTCGCCTGCGCGGAATGTTACGGCAGGGCTGCGGATCAGACGCTGAGTAGCATCGACAATACGCATTGAAGCAAGAGGAGCAGCTTCAGGCGCGATATCGCCCCAGACGCCGATTTCTTCAAGAAAGCGGATAGCAGGCATCATCAGCGCTGTGGTGCGGCGGTCGTTTCTGTCGGTTTCCGGACCGAGCAATGCCGTGCGATAACCTTTGGCGCTTAGGGCCAATGCGGCCATCATTCCGGCAGGGCCACCGCCACTGATTGTGATTTCGGTGAGGGGCTTTTCTACAACCACGTCATTCATAGTGCTCTATCCCTGGCCAGAAACTTCCGGCCCAAAGCGATTCTTATCGCATCGTATTTGTTGCCACTTAACCGCAAATGGCGGTCAAAGGCCATTGTTGCATAAGCTAAAACCCAATCTTTGGTGGAATGAGGGCGGTTTTGTCTCACGACTTACTTGCTCTTTTCGCCTTATTCGGGGAAAGCTTTGTGCAACAGCATGGCTTCCACCGATCTTTCGCGTTGGAGGTCTTATCTGCCGCTTCACGCCTTGTTGGAAGATTGAAGGCGGCGATCAAGAGAAATGGCAAACGGCGTGAAAAGCAAACTGACCGGAAAACTCAAAGCCAAGAAAGTGACTGCGCCACAGGCGAAGGCATTTTCTGTTCATCTGCTCACCGCGTCCGGTTCGTTTCTGGCGTTTCTGTCAATCGTGGCTGCAAGTGATGGCCGCTACACCGCGATGTGGTGGTGGCTTGGTCTTGCATTGTTCGTTGATGGCATCGATGGACCAATCGCGCGCAAGCTCGAAGTCAAATATGTACTGCCGAACTGGTCGGGCGAGTTGCTCGACAACATTATCGACTATGTGACCTATGTGTTGATACCGGCCTTTGCGCTTTATCAAAGCGGTTTCATGGGGACGAACCTGTCGTTCATATCCGGTGCGATTATTGTGGTTTCGAGCGCGATTTACTATGCCGACACCGGCATGAAGACGAAGGAGAACTTCTTCAAAGGCTTCCCGGTCGTCTGGAATATGGTGGTGTTTACGCTCTTCATTGTCCGGCCCGGAGAATGGGAAGCCTTCGCCATTGTGGTTCTGTCGGCGATCCTTTCCTTCCTGCCAATCAGCTTCCTGCATCCGGTGCGTGTGGTGCGTCTGCGCCCGCTCAATCTGACGATCTTTTTACTGTGGTGTGCCTTTGGCGCTGCAGGTCTTTACTATACGCTCGATGCGCCGCTCTGGGTGCGCGTCGGCATCACAGTGACCGGTCTTTATATCTACTTCATCGGCGCAATCATGCAGTTCTTCCCTAATCTCGGACGAACTGCTGCTGTTATAGCGGCTGAACAGGCTGCAGAAGCGAAGAAGAGAGGCTGAGGAAACCATGATCAACGCTATTCGGGTTCACCAGACCGGCGGTCCGGAAGTCCTGCAATATGAACAGATCGAGATCGGTGAGCCGGGAGCAGGTGAAGCCAAGGTGCGCCATGAGGCCATTGGGCTGAACTTCATCGACGTTTATTTCCGCACTGGGCTTTATAAGGCAGCGCAGATGCCGTTTACGCCCGGCAACGAGGGTGCGGGCATTGTCGTTGCTGTCGGCTCTGGCGTCGAAAACCTCAAAGTTGGTGATCGGGTTGCCTATGCAGCGACGCCCGGCTCCTATGCCGAAGAGCGCATTTTGCCTGCCGACAGGCTTGTTAAAGTACCTGACAGCATCGAACTGAAAACCGCTGCTGCCATGATGCTCAAGGGCATGACGGCGCAATATCTTCTGCGTCAGACCTTTGTTGTGAAGCCGGGACACACGATCCTGTTTCATGCGGCAGCAGGTGGCGTCGGGCTTATTGCCGGTCAATGGGCGAAGCATCTAGGTGCAACCGTTATCGGTACAGCCGGATCGGAAGAGAAGATCGCTCTGGCCAAAGCCCATGGGTATGACCATGTCATCAATTACCGCACTGAAAACTTCGTTGAACGTGTGAAGGAATTGACCGGCGGCGAGGGCGTAAATGTTGTCTATGATTCCGTGGGTCGCGACACCTATATGGGTTCGCTCGATGTTCTGAAGCCGCTGGGCATGTTTGCCTGCTTCGGCCAGTCATCCGGCGTTATTCCTCCGTTTGATCTCAATCTTCTCGCTCAGAAGGGTTCGCTCTTTGCGACCCGCCCAACGCTGTTTAATTACGTTGCAAAGCGAGCTGAACTCGAAAAGACGGCGAACGAGTTGTTCGATGTCGTCGCAAGTGGTGCAGTGAAGATAGAAATCAACCAGACCTATGCGCTAAAAGATGTGCGTAAAGCGCATGAAGACCTCGAAGCGCGCAAGACGACGGGTGCGAGTATTCTGCTTCCGTAATATAGAAGCTGTGAGCACGATCCCGAAAAGTTGCGAGGCTTTTTGGATCATAAATTGCGTGAAATGAATCGGCGGTGTGCATATGTCCTCCGCCGTTTTCTTTTTGGCTTTTCAAGAACGAACTTGCTGGATAAGGTCGTTCAAAAATAACCTTGGGGAACAATGTCAGCGCCTTTATCCGACCGGCCTCTTTTGGATGTCCGCCGGCTCACTAAAGTATTTGGTCAACTCAGAGCGTGCGATGCGGTAGATCTCGTCATCGAAGCTGGGGAAATACACGCCCTTTTGGGTGAAAACGGTGCTGGCAAATCCACATTCGTGAAAATGCTGTTCGGCGCGCTCCAGCCTCTGGAGGGCGAGATCGTCTGGAAAGGTCAGCCGGTAACGATCAACGAACCAGCTACGGCAAGAAAACTTGGCATCGGCATGGTTTTCCAGCATTTCTCGCTGTTTGACTCGCTCACTGCTGCCGAAAATATTGCGCTGTCGCTCGATGGTTCGCTGTCCCTTTCCGAAGTCGCCAAACGTGCGCGCGATGTGGGGCAGGCTTACGGTCTTCCGATTGATCCGCAAGCCCATGTCGGTGACCTCTCGGTCGGTGAACGCCAGCGTATCGAAATTGTGCGCTGCCTTTTGCAGGAACCAGACCTCATCATTCTTGACGAGCCGACATCGGTTCTCACACCGCAGGAAGCTGACCGCCTGTTTGAAACGCTGGAGCGTTTGAAGGCGGAAGGCAAGTCGATCCTTTATATCAGTCATCGCCTCGAAGAGGTGAAACGGCTTTGCGACCGCGCCACTGTGCTGCGTCACGGCAAAGTCGTCGCGCATTGTGATCCGAGGCAGGAAACGGCTGCATCGCTGGCCCGCATGATGGTCGGCAATGACATCAAGGTCGTAGCACGCAGCCCGATGGCAGCTTTAGAAGCACAGGCAGCGCCACTTTTTGAAATCAAAAACCTGTCTCAAGCTCCGCGCGGCCCGTTTTCGACTGCACTGAAAGACATTTCGCTCAGCATTAAAGCCGGTGAAGTTGTTGGTATTGCTGGCGTTGCCGGTAATGGGCAGGGCGAGTTCTTTGAAGCCATTTCGGGCGAGGTTCTGCAATCTACGCCCTCGGCGGTACGCATTCGTGGCACGGATGCTGGCAAACTTGACATTAGTGAGCGCCGCATGATGGGCGCAGCTTTTGTGCCGGAAGAGCGCCTTGGACATGGCGCGGTTCCAGCGCTGACGCTGACCGACAATCTTTTTCTTTCGCGCTATAAGACCGATGCGAAGGCCTTCATGCGCGGCGGCAAGTTGAAACTTATTGCCGAAAGCGCGCTGCGCTCGGCTGCAAAGCGCATCATCGATACAATGGATGTACGCAAGAGTGCGGAAAATCCGCCAGCTTCGGCCTTGTCGGGCGGTAATCTGCAGAAGTTCATCATCGGACGCGAGCTGGACCGTTCTCCCTCTGTAATGGTCGTCAATCAGCCGACATGGGGCGTGGATGCAGGCGCTGCGGCGCATATCCGGCAGGCTCTGGTTGATCTCGCCCGCTCGGGTTCAGCCGTGCTTGTGATTAGTCAGGATTTGGATGAACTGCTCGAAATCAGTGATCGTATTGCCGTGATGAACCATGGCGCGCTTTCCGATCCAATGCCTATCGCAGACGTAATGCTGGAAAAGATTGGCCTTCTGATGGGCGGCGTTTCCGGCTCGGATCAGGCGGGGGCAGCGTGATGCGTATTGAACTCGTAAAACGTCCGCAGCCTTCAAAAATCTTTAGCGCCGTTTCGCCGTTGCTGGCCTTGGCGCTTACGCTTGTTTTTGGTGGTATTGCCTTTGCGTTGATGGGCAAAGACCCGCTTCATGCGCTTTATGTCTTCTTTGTCGAACCTCTGTTTGACGTATGGTCGTGGCATGAGCTTCTGGTTAAGGCCACACCGCTTATTCTGATCGCTATTGGTCTTTGCGTCTGTTTTCAGTCCAACAACTGGAATATCGGCGCTGAAGGCCAGTTCATTATTGGCGCAATTACCGGTTCGATCCTGCCGGTGATGTTCCCCGATCTGCAGATGTGGATCGTATTGCCTTTGATGATGCTGATGGGCATGGCGGGTGGAGCTGCCTATGCCTCCATCCCGGCGCTTCTGAAAGTTCGCTTCAACACCAATGAAATTCTTACCAGCCTGATGCTGGTTTATGTCGCGCAATTGTTCCTCGACTGGTTGGTACGTGGTCCATGGCGCAATCCGGAAGGCTATAATTTTCCGGAAACCCGGCAGTTTAATCCAAGTGCGGTGCTGCCTGAAATCTGGAGTGCATCGGGCCGTGCCCATTGGGGCTTCATCTTTGCCATTGTTGCTGCGGTGCTGGTCTGGTTTCTGCTCGCCAAGACGCTGAAAGGCTTTGAGGTCAAGGTTATCGGCCAAAGCCCACGGGCAGGGCGCTTTGCAGGCTTCAGCCGTGGTAAGCTGGTCTTCTTCGTCTTTGCAGTTTCAGGCGCACTGGCTGGTCTTGCAGGTATCGCCGAAACCTCCGGTGCCATTGGCCAGCTACGCCCTGTCATCTCACCCGGATATGGCTTTACGGCGATTATCGTTGCCTTCCTTGGAAGGCTCAATCCGATTGGTGCGATTGCAGCCGGTTTTGTACTGGCACTTTCATACCTTGGCGGCGAGGCGGCACAGGTTGCCATCGGTATCTCCGAAAAGTCAGCGCGCGTGTTTCAGGGCATGATCCTGTTTTTCGTGCTCGCTTGCGACACGCTCATTCACTATCGCATCCGCTTTGTGGCGGGTCGCTCAGCAGGAAAGGCCTGATCAATGGATTTGACACAGGCAATCCTTCTCACCATCGCAACAGCTGCAACACCGTTGCTGATTGCAGCCATTGGTGAACTCGTTGTCGAACGCTCCGGCGTTTTGAACCTTGGCGTCGAAGGCATGATGCTGATGGGCGCTGTTTCGGGGTTTGCTGCCGCGCAGTTCACCGGCTCGGCGTGGCTCGGCATGATTGCCGCCATTCTGGTAGGCACGTTGTTTTCAGGCATTTTTGCTTTTCTGACACTGTCGCTTGTGACCAATCAGGTCGCAACGGGTCTGGCGCTCACTATTCTCGGCATTGGTGCCTCAGCCATGTTGGGCGAAAGCTTCGTCGGTATGCCGGGCGTGCGTCTGGGTGCGATCAGTATCCCATATCTCAGCGATATTCCTTATGTCGGCCGCTTCCTCTTCGGGCAGGATCCGATTTTCTACATATCCATATTGCTGGTGATTGGCGTGACATGGTTCCTCTTTCGCACGAGAGCAGGCCTGCAATTGCGCGCTATCGGTGACAATCACGGCTCAGCCCATGCGCTTGGTGTGCATGTGGTTCGCACGCGTTATCTCGCCGTGCTGTTTGGCGGCGCTTGTGCAGGGCTCGCGGGCGCGCAGCTGTCACTGGTTTATGTGCCTCAATGGGTGGAGAACATGTCGGCAGGGCGTGGCTGGATTGCACTTGCGCTCGTCGTGTTCGCCTCATGGCGTCCGTGGCGTGTTCTGATCGGCGCTTATCTTTTCGGTGCCGTAACCATTGGCCAGCTTCATGCGCAGGCGCTTGGTTTCGGTCTTCCGTCGCAGTTCCTTTCGGCCTTGCCTTATATCGCGACCATTGTGGTTCTGGTCATCATCTCACGCAACAGGCGTCTGACGATGATGAATACGCCTGCATCGCTCGGCAAACCTTTTGTGCCGGACAGGTAAATATGAGTTCTGAACGGCAGACCGGCTCCCACGGCCTGCCGTTTTGTTTTGAGGGTGACAACAAGGAGTGCAGGGAACATGAAAAAGACGCTGTTGGCGATTGCCACTGCAGCCAGCTTTATGGTTGGTGGGGCAGCACATGCAGAAGACAAGCTGAAAGTCGGCTTCATCTATATCGGACCTCCGGGAGATTTCGGCTGGACCTATCAGCACGATGTGGCCCGCAAGGAAATGATCGAAGCTCTTGGCGACAAGGTCGAAACGACCTTCCTCGAAAACGTACCGGAAGGTGCGGATGCCGAACGTTCGATCGAGCGTCTTGCTCGCGCAGGCAACAAGCTGATCTTCACGACCTCTTTCGGTTATATGGACCCAACCATCAAGGTTGCTGCCAAGTTCCCGGATGTGAAGTTTGAACACGCAACCGGTTACAAGACCGCAGACAACGTATCTGCTTACAATGCGCGCTTCTACGAAGGTCGCTATGTGCAGGGCGTTATCGCTGCCAAAATGTCGACCAAGGGCGTTGCTGGCTATATCGCTTCAGTTCCAGTGCCGGAAGTGGTGCAGGGCATCAATGCATTCATGCTCGGCGCTCAGTCGGTCAATCCTGACTTCAAGGTCAAGGTGATCTGGGTCAATTCATGGTTCGATCCAGGCAAGGAAGCAGATGCTGCCAAGGCACTGGTTGACCAGGGCGTGGATATCCTGACCCAGCACACGGATTCGACTGCTCCGATCCAGGTTGCGCATGAGCGTGGCATCAAGGCATTCGGTCAGGCTTCGGACATGATCAAGTTCGGCCCTGAAACCCAGCTCACAGCAATCGTGGATGATTGGGGCCCATACTATATCGACCGCGCCAAGGCCGCGCTTGACGGTTCGTGGAAGACGCAGAACATCTGGTGGGGCATGAAGCAAGGCCTCGTCAAGATGGCGCCTTACACCAACATGCCAGATGACGTTAAGAAACTGGCTGAAGAAACCGAAGCCAAGATCAAGTCGGGCGACTTCAAGCCATTTACCGGTCCTATCAAGAAGCAGGACGGTTCGGAGTGGCTCAAGGAAGGCGAGCAGGCTGACGACAAGACCCTGCTCGGTCTGAACTTCTACGTCGCAGGCGTTGACGATAAGCTGCCACAATAAGCAGTTTGAAGATCGAATAAGGAAGGGCGCTTGATGCGCCCTTTTTCTTTTTACATCAAGGAACTAGTTGAATTCATTAAAGCGACAGCTTCATGCCTTCATGACTGTCAACAAAACCGAGCGATTGATAAAAACGCAGGGCATCGGCGCGCGATTTATCGGTCGTCAATTGCACAAGTTCGCAACCACGTTCGCGGCATTTATCGATTGCCCACGCAATCATTTGTCGGCCTACGCCACCACCGCGTATATTGCTTGCTATACGCACACTCTCGATCTGCCCGCGCCACATGCCCTTGCGCGAAAGGCCGGGAATGAAGCTGAGCTGTAAGCAGCCGATTACTTGTTCATCCTGTTCAACCACAGCAAGCAGCTGGTTTGGGTCGCTTTCGATGGCGTTGAATGCATCAATGTAACACGCTTTCAATGGGTGGCTTGCATCTTCGCGTTTTGCTCCAAGTGCATCATCTGCAAGCATGGCAACAATCGCCGTCAGATCGGCCTGACTGGCTTTGCGGATGGATATTGCAGTATCGGTCATTGAGAACGTCCATGGGCTTTACAGCGGTTCCAGTTAAGACTGAATCGTTGGAGCCGCTGTAACTATTTGTTTTTACGCATTATCCGACGCAAAACCGGTTCCCACTTTTGCTGGAAATGCTTTAATTTGTAGGTATAAGCCTATTCGTTCACGCGCATTCCCGAAACCCTTCATAAACAAAAAGCCGGAGCGTAGCCCCGGCTTAAAGTCGTTCATTCAGGCTATTTTACTCAGCAGCGTCGGCAGGTGCTGCATTGAGCATGCCGTAGCGTTCTTCGCCAATCTTGGCGAGAAGGTCGAGCTGCGTTTCGAGGAAGTCGATGTGACCTTCTTCGTCAGCAAGCAGTTCGTCGAAAAGCTGCTTGGAAACGTAATCGCCGAGTTCGTCGCAAATCTCGCGCGACTTCTTGTAGGATGCGCGTGCATCATATTCGCCAGCCAGATCGGCTTCCAGAACTTCCTTGACGTTCTGGCCGATGCGCAGCGGAGCAACCGTCTGAAGGTTTGGATGACCTTCGAGGAAGATAATGCGGTCGATTAGCTTGTCAGCATGCTGCATTTCTTCGATGGATTCTTCACGTTCCTTCTTTGCAAGACGCGTGAAGCCCCAGTCGTTCAACAGACGATAGTGCAGCCAGTACTGGTTGACGGCGCCGAGCTCGAGAAACAGTGCCTCGTTAAGCCGCTCGATGACCTTTGGTTCGCCTTTCATTCCAAGAACTCCCGAATTTTTCTCGTAGAGAACGTACACGATCCATGAACTGGATGACGTTTTCGTCCATATGGTTGCGACGAAGATGGTATTCTTCGGTAACCCTTATGATGGTTTCTACGACGTTTGGGAAGCAGCCACAGCAACGGCCGCTCTTGGACATAGCGTTATAAACGGTGCCAGGGACAATCAACCGCCAGCAATCTTCATCGAGAAGTTGTATGACGACGGCTTCGATGTCTTTATCAGTAATAACATTGCAGCTGCAGACTAGCATGAGCAGTAAACTCCGGCATCTGCAATGCGATGTGAAAGTATATTATTCACAATACGGTTGGAATAAACCCGTTCGTTGCCTGCGAAGGCATCAGGAATACAGCTATCAGCTGCTACATTTATTTGTACGCGCGCTTGGCGCAACTCTGAACCGAACAATGGTTCCTCCAATTGCAGGGGTTAAAGGCCCGAACATCAAAGGTAAACTTCGATAAGTCTTTATAAAACCCACCGAATTAAGTCAGGTTATGGCTTTTGTGGGGTGGTTCTGTCAAATTTTATGTTTTTGAAACGTTCTAAAAATCAATAAGTTAGAATAATTCTAAATATGAGTTAACAGCCCATCTTTAAACATTAATTAGCATTTTCACCTGCTCAAAACGGGGCCATTTTGACCCCGTTTCAACTTTATGTGCCATTTCGCCGCACCGTGTGGAAAACACACTCAAACGAGCGATCAGATGCCTTCAACAGCCTCGAATCCCTCAAACTGAGGTGGGCCGGCATAAAGTGGCTTACGGTCGCCTGCATTGCGATGCGCGTTGCGGAACTGCTCTGATTTGGTCCAGAAGACAAAATCTTCACGCGTTTTCCAAACGGTGTGAGAGGAGTAGAGTGTGTAACCCTCATCTTCGTTGGTTGCGCCGCGCAGAAGGTTGAAGCTTTCGAAGCCCGGAAGCTCGGCGAGCTGGGAATCGCGGTTTCTCCAGACGGTTTCGAACTCGGCTTCGTTGCCGACGATAACCTTGAAGCGATTCATTGCTATGAACATTGCTGATCCTTTTCTTTGCAAAGATGGACTGGCTACAAAAATTCGTCAGGACAATCGCACAGATGATCTGTCGTGTCCTGTCGGTTTTCCGGCGAGTGCGGTGGTAGGGCCCGCACTCGCCGCGTCGTATCTCGGGATATGAAGGCCACAGCCGCGGTCAGAGTTGGGTGGACTTCGTAGACACGACGATTGGTTTCCGGGAGGCAACAACCTCCCGAATGTGATTAGAACTTCTGCGTCAGCGACAGCTTGAAGTAGCGGCCAGCTTCCGTGTAACGCTCTGAGATATTTGTGACCGTGCTGACGTTCATCGCGTCATAATAACCCTTATCGAAGATGTTATAGACGCCAGCCTGCAGGCGTGTTCCATTCAGCTGCTTTGGTTCCCACCAGCCGGTGAGATTCACAACACCGTATCCAGGAAGTCTACGCGTAGCGCTGCCCGCTCTGGTCGAAATGGTCTGGTTCAGGTAGGCGGCAGCAACCACACTGGTGTCAACGCCCCAGGTTTCAGCATTATATCCAACGCCGAATACGCCCTTGAACGGTTGCGACGATGACAATGCGATATCGTCGTCAAGGTTCATTGCTTTGGAATAAGCAAGGGTGCCATGGACATTGAAGCCATTAACGAAGTTGTGGTGCGCTTGGACCTCAATACCAGCGATGCGAGCCTTGTTCAGGTTACGGAAGGTCGTCAAGCCGTCTGGATATTCGTCGGTTGGGGTCGTTACAGTATCGATGAAGTTATTATAACGATTTGCAAAGACGGTGATTTTACCGCCGGAATCCTGATCGCCGAACTTGGCGCCTACATCAATGCCATAACCCGTTTCCGGCTTCAGGTCGGGATTACCGATAGTTCCGTAGCTTGCCGAAAGATACGTCACATAAAGCTGATCGATCTCAGGCGCTTTGTAGGTCGATGAAATCTGCGCGAAGAGTTCGAGAGCAGGCGCGGCTTGCCACGAGAAGCGGATTTTTGGTGATATGCGGCCGTCAGAATTATTATCATATCCGCTGATCGAGTCCGGCTCATACTTGAACCAGTCGAAGCGCAATCCTGGCGTGATTGCGAACGGAGTATCACCGATTTCGATACGATCTTCAGCGAACAGGCCAAGACGATAGGAATCTACGTCCGGTGTATCTGATTGATTAATATGCAGGAATGCACAGGTTGGGTTCTGAACACCGCGAATACAAGCATCGTCACCGGTAAACGACTGGGTGCTTTTTCCGATACTGAAATCACCACCAACAGTCAGCGAGTGATTGAGAATCCCAGTGTCGAAACCGAGGTTTGTGTAACCACTTGCGCCGTAGCGTTCATCCTCCAGCTTATAATGGCGGCTGAAAGGACCTGCGAGGGCGCCTTTGCGTATGGTGTCCGTACCATAAGAGCGCGTCATCTTTTGCCAGTAAACAGTTGCCCAGGCATTGTTTACAAGGCCATCGCCTTGGCCTTCATAACGATAGTCGAGCGATACACGATCGCGATCGTTTTTGCGGTTCTGATTGTAATCGCGATTGTTGTAGGTCGTGCCTGCGTCCGAATTCAGATTGGTGTCTGAATCATACCGATTGCGCTCGGCTGTTATGCCGATGGTGTGACCGCCTTCAAGCTCCTGACGTAGCTTGAACATCAGGTTGCTGCGGTCGTAATCTTTAGGATCTGCCTCGGTGCGTGCTGCGCCATATCCGCCGACGTCACCCGTTCCGCGAATTTCATGGCCGCGCTTATACGAGCCCTGAAACAGAACCGAGGTGTTCTGAATCTTCTGTGCAACCGCGCCAGAGCCGATGAAGGATCGGTCGGAGCCGTCGTAAGTCAGCTTTGCGATGCCGCCGAATGCTTTGCCCGGAGCAAGCAGGTCTTCCGGTTCCAGTGTTCTCAACGCGATCGCGCCGCCCATAGCGCCCGAGCCAAGACGGCTGGCATCTGCGCCGTAAAGCACGTCAAATGTGGAGAGAGCAGAAATATCATATGCATCGCTGCTGCCACCGCTCACATCGGTACGGATGGCTGCGTCGAGATAAGGAATAGGAATGCCGTCGATTGTCGTGAGTACGCGATCATCCTGAAGACCGCGAATGTTCACGCTACCGGTCGTAGCGCTGACGGCGAGGCCAGGTTCCAGCGTGTTGGACAGATCGCGGACGGAATCAATGTCCTTCTTGCGGATTTCGTCAGCGGTTGTGACGTTTGCCAAAGGTGTATCGGAAACCGATCCCTTTGTGCCGCGTGTGTTCTTGATAACAATAGGTTTCAGCTCGACGCCGTTGTTGTCAGTCGCTGCAGCTTGTTCCTGCGCGTATGCATTCGACGTCATTGCCAGAATTACAACAGCGAGACCTGTGCTCGCCAGAAATGACCGCGTCTGTTCCCCGTTTTTCGCCCGCATTGCCTTGGTTTCTCCTGAGGCCAAAGGAAGTCTCCCGCGCCCAAGAGGGAGCAAGAAGATCAATTGTTACAAATGGTTAGTTTCTCCTCATCCCGAGAGGAGCATTTGTGCTGGCTGGAAGGGACAACCTTCGGGCTTGCGCTGGAAAAAACAAGATTTAAACTTGACTCGTTTAATCCAGTAAGGCAGTGATTATAAAACATGACTTTCGATGTCAACTAATGATTTGTTTGGCATCCGGTCAGTTCACAAGACGGCTCCATAACTGGTGCAGAGGCAATAAAATGAATAGGCGAATCCATATCGACATGCAGGTGCGGTTGCCGCGTGAACGCGTCTCCAGCCGCATGCCCGAAATTCAATCCCGTCTTGAAACGGGCGGACAAGCTAAATCGCACGTTTCTGAACAGTCCTACGAGCCGCAGCTCAAAACTTATGGCAGCCGTGAACTCTTCAACGGCTCTCGTGAAGTGGCGATAGAGCACGGCGGCTCTCTCTATCGTTTGAAGATCACCCGTCAAGGCAAGCTCATCCTGAACAAATAGGCAAACAACAGATGACGACCCAGACCAAGCCCTCCCCAGAGCAGATACTCAAGGCACGGGCAGATAACCCGAAAATGCGTGAACGTGATTTTGCGCAGAGCCTCGGGATATCAGAGGCCGATTTCATTGCGGCTTACACCGGTGCAGATGCTGACAGCTCGATCTCCGCTCGCCGTATTCGCGCAGATGTGGAAACCTTGCTCAAACACGCCCCTTCGCTTGGTGAAGTCATGGCGTTGACACGCAATGAAAGCGCTGTGCACGAGAAGATCGGTCCATTTGAAAAGACGATCTGGGGACCGCATGCGTCGCTCACGCTCGGCAAGGAAATCGATCTCCGCATTTTCCCAAAGCACTGGGTGCATGGTTTTGCGGTTGCCAAGCTTGATGGCGAACACGTTCGCCGCAGCCTTCAGTTCTTTGATGCATCGGGCGAAGCCGTTCATAAAATTCATCTGCGTCCAGCTTCTAATCTGGAAGCCTACGAGCAGCTTGTTTCTGAACTGTTGCTCGATGATCAGACGCCTTCGATCGAAACAAAGCCTGTCGCTGCCAAGGCAGAAAAAGCCGATGTTTCGGCTATCGATGCCGATGCGTTCCGTGAACGCTGGGGCGCACTCACCGATGTTCACCAGTTTGTCGGTCTTCTGAAAGATTTCGGCGTTGATCGTCATCAGGCCGTGCATCTTGCTGGGCAGGATTTCGCATGGCGCGTTGATCTGTCTGCTGTCGAAGCGATGATGAACCATGTCGTTCAGGAACAGATTCCAATCATGTGTTTCGTTGGAAGCCGAGGCTGTATCCAGATTCACACCGGCAAGATTGCCGAAATCAAGACAATGGGTCCATGGCTCAATGTGCTTGATCCGACTTTCCATCTGCACCTTCGCGCCGATCATATCGCCAATGCCTGGGTTGTTCGTAAGCCAACCAAGGACGGTCATGTCACTTCGCTTGAGGCTTATGATGCCAATGGTGAGCTGATTATCCAGTTCTTCGGCGAGCGTCACGAGGGCGAAGCGGAACTGGCTGACTGGCGTATGATAGCGGAAAATCTGCCGCGCTTGCCGCAGTCGAACGCTGCTTAAAGAACAGGCGGCTAACTCCTTGTTTTGATGTGTATTCCGGATGTTTTTTCCGTTCGGAATACACACTAAGCCCAGTTTTATATGCACGTCATCATTGGAGAACGAGTTAGCTCGTTTCCAGGGCGTGCTTTAGGGAAGCGGAACATGTCAATCATTTCATCAAGCATCGGTCGTTGCGCGGCGCTGGCGGTTATTGTCGCTTCTGTTGCTTTTGGCGGTGTCGCAAAAGCCGATACGGTTGAGAAAATCACCGATACGTCACGTCTGGTGTCCATCGGCGGTTCTGTCACCGAAATCGTCTATGCGCTTGGCGCGGGCGATAAGCTCGTCGCTCGTGATCAAACCAGTAGCTATCCGGAAGAAGCTCGAAAACTGGTTGATGTCGGCTATATGCGCCGTCTTTCGCCGGAAGGTGTTCTTTCAGTCAATCCTACGGGTATTTTGATGCTTGAGGGCAGTGGTCCTCCAGAAGCGCTTGAAGTGCTGAAAAAAGCTTCGGTTCCGATGGTTGTTATTCCCGAAGAGCATACCGGCGAAAGCGTGATTGCCAAGATTGAAGCCGTCGGCAAGGCGCTTGGTCTGGAAGATAAAGCCAAAGCGCTCGCAGCTGACGTATCGCGGGATCTGGAAGCTGCGCAGAAAATTTCAGCAAACCAGAATCCGCGCAAGCGCGTGCTGTTCATCATGTCGGCTCAGGAAGGGCGCATTATGGCGTCCGGTACGGGCACAGGTGCCAATGGCATCATCACCCTTGCGGGCGGTGTGAACGCAATCGACTCTTATCAGGGTTATAAGCAGCTCACCGATGAAGCCGTTGAGAAGGCTGCTCCTGATCTGATCCTCACCATGAATATTGGCAAGGATAGCGTTCAGAAGGAAGATCTGCTGAAGAACCCGGCTCTTGCTAATTCGCCTGCTGGACGCAGCGGTAACATCGTTCAGATGGATTCACTCTATCTGCTCGGCTTTGGTCCACGCACAGGCGCTGCCAGCCGTGAATTGTCTGAAAAGCTCTATGGCAAGCAGGCTGCAAACTAAAACATATGCCTGTCGAGCGTCATTGCCGGCAGGCATATCGCGGAAACCCGCAATAAGGACATATCGAAATGACCAGCCAAGACCGCGTGGCAAAACCCGGGGGCTTTGCCGTGCGTGATCAAGCCAACGATAGTCATGCCGGAGATCGCTCCGCGCGCGCTCGTTTGGCTATCGCAATTCTCGCTGTTGCGCTTTGCATAACCGCACTGTTCAGCCTGACTGCGGGTGCTTCCGACGCCTCTGTTATGAGCGTTTTGCGCGAACTGGTTTTTGGAACGCAAGAAAGTGCAGACGCATTCCGGCGTGACCATCTGATCATTATGGAAATTCGTCTACCGCGCATCATCATGGGAATACTGGTTGGCGCTTCGCTTGCCGTTTCCGGTGCCGTTATGCAGGGCTTGTTCCGCAATCCGCTTGCTGATCCGGGACTTGTTGGTGTTTCCGCAGGTGCCAGCCTCGGTGCGGTTTCAATGATTGTCTTGGGTGGAACAGCACTTGCTCCGCTTTATCTGTTGCTCGGTCTTTACGCCCTGCCTCTCGCTGCATTTTTTGGTGGCCTGATAACCACGCTTATCCTTTATCGCGTGGCGACGCGGCGCGGACGCACCTCTGTCGCTACGATGCTTCTGGCTGGTATCGCGCTTGGCGCTCTGACAGGTGCTGCCACTGGCGCTCTCGTCTATATTTCTGATGATCGACAGTTGCGTGATCTGACCTTCTGGGGGCTTGGCTCGCTGGCAGGTGCTACTTGGGGCAAGATCGGCACGGCTGGCCCGATTATCATGGTCATACTTTTTGCGACACCGTTTCTGTCGCGGGGTCTTAATGCGCTCGCGTTGGGTGAGGCGGCAGCCGGCCATCTTGGTATTCCTGTGCAGCGGATTAAAAACGTCGCAATCGTAACTGTTGCTGCGGCGACGGGTGCGACGGTCGCAATATCCGGCGGCATCGGCTTTATCGGCATTGTCGTGCCGCATATGCTGCGCTTGAGCATTGGTCCGGATCACCGTTACTTGTTGCCTTCCGCAGCACTGCTCGGCGCAATCATGCTTTTGCTTGCAGATGCGGTAAGCCGCACCATTGTTGCACCTGCCGAATTGCCGATTGGCATCATTACGGCTGTGTGCGGCGCTCCATTCTTCCTCTGGATATTGCTGCGCCAGCGCGGCGTTCTTGATCTGTGAGGCGCTAAATGATCGAAACCAAAAACCTAAGTGTTTCTATCGGCAATAAGCCGATTATAGAGAATATCAATTTTGTCGCGCGTCCTGGCGAAGTGACAGCGATTGTTGGGCCTAACGGTTCCGGCAAGACGACGCTGCTGCGCGCGCTTTCCGGTGATATTACTTATACGGGTTCTGCTTATCTGGATGGCGAGGATTTTGCAGGGATCAAGCCCTGGCGTATGGCTGCGCGCCGGGCTGTGCTGCCGCAAGCCAGCGCTTTGTCGTTTCCTTTTACTGTCCGCGAGATCGTCCATATCGGTTTGACGGGTGGTTTCAGCGGCGTAACTGGTGCAGAGCAGGAGAAGTTGCCCGATCTTGCATTGCAGAAGGTTGATCTCGCAGGCTTCAGCGGTAGGCTTTATCAGGAGCTTTCGGGAGGTGAACAGCAACGGGTGCAGCTTGCACGCGTGCTTTGTCAGGTCTGGAAGCCAGTCGTGGATGGAAAACCGCGTTATCTGTTTCTGGATGAGCCTATTTCTAGCCTCGATATCAAGCATCAGATCACAGTTATGGAAATTGCACGCGATTTCGCGGCCGCTGGTGGCGGCGTGATTGCTATCCTTCACGATCTCAATCTGACTGCCATGTTCGCCGACAGCATCGCTGTCATGCACAAGGGCAAACTTGATACCATCGGCACGCCACAACATGCGCTGACTGATGATCGGTTGGAGCGGGTTTATGAGTGCTCTCTAAGGGTCGGTGTACCGCCAGCGCAAGGCGTGCCATTCGTGTTGCCGCAATCGGCCTATGCCGCGGCACTCTGAAAAGTTTGAGACAAACAAAAAGGCTGAGAACCTGCCCGGTTCTCAGCCTTGTTTTATTCAACCACGCTGCAAATCAGCTGGCAACACGTTCCGCTTCGAGATCTTCATCAAGACCGAGCAGCACGCGAACATTTGGACGCGCCTTAACCAGATCCGAGATGCTATACTTCATCAATACGCCGAAGAACGCATTGAGTGCTTCACGCAGGGCTGAGTTAAGGCCACAGCTATCGACAAGCGGGCATTCTGTTGCGTCGTTCTCGAAGCATTCTGCCATGGCGAAGTTTTCTTCAGTCACGCGCACGACATCGAACAGCGAAATATCCTTGGCAGCGCGTCCGAGACGCACACCACCGTTACGGCCACGTACAGTCTCAACCAGTCCGTTTTCGACAAGTGGCTGCAAAATCTTGAAGAGGAAAAGCTCCGAAACGCCATAAGCGCGGGCAATTTCCGGAACGCGGCTCAGTTTGCCGTCATTGGCGGCACAATACATAAGCATGCGAATGGCATAATTCGTCTGACGAGTAAGACGCATTGATTATTCCTTTCAGCACATCCTCAAGCCTTCCTTATGGACCTACCCACGGAAAACTCTGCTTTTGGTTACGTCACAACCCCATCAGGCTCCTCCGGAGCCCGGAGATTTCAGGGATATGTGCCAAGCGAGTGCATTCACTTCGAATCCACTTTAGAACTATTCTTAAAATATATGAAGTGTTTTATCACCTTTAAAGGGCAAAAAAGCACTTCATTTCATCACGTCATCGCGATTAGATAATCCGGGCAACACTTGCCTTACTGGCAAACATCAATCCATTCAGCCGAAACAAGCTCGGCCATTTTCTGCGGTGCGATCCGCACTGCACTGTTTGTAGCCCCGGCGGCCGGAACGACTTCCTCGAAAGTCTTGAGCGACAAATCGCAATAAACGGGCAGGGCGCTAGGCAATCCAAACGGGCAAACACCACCGACCGGATGACTTGTTTCATTCAAGACGCTTTCTGCATCCAACATGCGCGGCTTGGTTCCGAACTGGTCCTTGAACTTGCGATTATCGATACGCGCATCTCCCCGCGTCACGATAAGTATGGTCTGATCTTTCGCTGCAAATGACAGTGTCTTTGCGATCTGTCCCGGTTCCACACCATGCGCCTCGGCGGCGAGGGCGACTGTCGCCGTACTGGTTGGCAGTTCAATCACTTTGATTTCGGGTGCCTTGTCTGCGAAAAACGCCTTGACCGATTCCAGGCTCATACGTTCCCTTTTCTTTATGACTATTATTCTCAAGTTTATGCTTCATTAACCTGAAGAGCAAGGCTATCAGTCATTTAATCGAGGATGACATCAAGTGGCAGATTGACGCTGCTGTTTGATAACGATAAAGAGGCGTTCACATCTGCTTCGTGCAGATGCGGAGGGGTGGCCGAGCGGTTTAAGGCACCGGTCTTGAAAACCGGCGTGCGAGAGATCGTACCGTGGGTTCGAATCCCACCCCCTCCGCCATTTTCCCCATTTCTCAGCCGTGTATCGAGCGTCTTTCATAACGAAATACGTCATATGACGTATGTGTCGTTTGCTGGTCTCCAACTAAGGTCGCGCTGGGTTGTGCGTGTCGCGCGCCAGCATGATCTCCGAGTAACGACTCACGGCGCGTTTGGCTTCAGCCAATATTGGAGGGCGAAATGAAAACGATTTCACTAACGACGATTGCATCATTAATGATCGCAAGTTCTGCGCTGGCTGCCGCACCTGCGAGTATTGAGACGGTGTCTAAAGCTGAAAAGCAGGGGAACGAAACTTTGATTCAATTGGCTGTAGGCAAAAGCCGGCCGGGAACCATAACCGGACCAGCTGGTGGACAACCATTCCTTGGCGGAAGAAGCATTTTTGGTTAAACTATCGCAGGCTCGTGTAGCATCTTATGCGACGAGCTTGCGCTTTCTTTTTTCTAAGCTGTTTTGCTCTCGCCAAGCGGCAGGGTTTGATGAAGTGACACGGCGAAACTCTCGATTGAAGTTAGACTTCGTTTGAAAGCCTGATTCCAACATAATCATCGTCACTGACATTTCGGTTTCCCGTAAAAGTCGGCAAGCCTCGGCAATACGAAATTCATTGATATATTGAGATACGTTCTTGCCGGTTAGCCGATTGATACCGCCCGATATTTGACGCGTTGGCAGACCGACTTTTCGCGCCAGCCGAATAAGGGTCAGGTTTTCATCCAGATAGAGCTTGTTCTGTGCGAGGATGTTTTCGACGCGAGCCAAAGTATCTCGGTCTTGTTCGATATCATTCTTGTCGAGGGGTCGCTCATCCAGACCGGATGCAGCGGGTTGAGCGCGGCTTGCGACCAGAGCCGTGAGTGCCACAAACAGGAGCCCAAGAAGATTGGCGTTGCTCACAATCAGCGCCGAATTTCTGCCGTTTGCCCATTCAAAATCCATCAGAATTGCAAAGTCGAATAAAGCAGAAATGCATAGTGAAACAGCCGCAATTATCAACGCTCGATGAGCAGAAATTGCACTGTCAAATCGTGCTTCATCCAAGGCATCAGGACCGGCGCGTGCAAGATTAAGCAGAGCAATAGCAAAACCGACGAACAGGATAATCAGGGCTGCGTCCAGCAACGCAGGCAGAATGAGCAATATGAATATGATCGCTATCGGGAAAGCCGCGACCTTCCAGAGATTGCGGTCGCTCAAACGTTTGTTATCGTTATGTATTAGGCTGCGAAAGCTTGCGTAAACGAGCGGTGGCAAACAGCTTGCGATAATCGGCATCAGATAGCGGACTTCCTCGACGCCATAACCCCAGCGAACACCAACGGCTGCTGACTGCACGGCGCACAAAGCGACCAGCAGTTGGAACGGGTTGCCTGCAATCGCTTTATCCTGATTGCGCCACATGGCAACCAGAAGGATCAGCTGCAGAAGGGCAACGACAAAGGGTAATGGTACGAAAATCAAAAGCGTTCTCGCGATCTAAAGGGCGAAAGATCGCCGATCAATGATCTATATCGCGATTCTGGACGACCTGAATCGTGATTTAGAACGCCGGATCGGAGGATATTTGAAAAACCTGGCTCATCTTGCAAACACGGAGATACAAGATGAGCAAAATTCGTTTTATTTGGTCGAGCATCGCACTCGGTGCGACCCTCTTCAGTTCTGCTGCGATGGCCGCAGAGGTTGGCGTTCGCACTATTGAAGTGCCCTCTGCAATGCGGGGGCAAAACCTGGCAGTAACGATCTGGTATCCCGCCTCGGGTGGAGGTTCGCCCGAACTTTTTGGTGACGATAGAATTTTTAAAGGAACAAAGGCTTCGAAAGATGCATCACTTGCCAATGGTCGCTTTCCTCTCGTCATTCTCTCGCATGGTTCGGGTGGGCGCGCTGAAGCCATAAACTGGCTTGCGACAGATTTAGCAAAGGCGGGCTTTATCGTTGCCGGACCTGACCATCCGGGCACGACTTCAGGCGACTCGCTGCCCGATGAAACGCCAAAACTATGGAAGCGAACTGACGATCTTTCGACCGTTATCAGCTATCTGACTACAAGCGAAGACTGGAAGTCTCACATCGATGCAGAACATATCGGCGTTGTCGGGTTTTCGCTTGGTGGTGCTGCGTCACTGAAACTTGCTGGCGCTCGCACAAATCTTGAGGCTTATGCCAAATATTGCGACACTTACACGAAGTGGGATTGCGCATGGTATGCTGGTGGTCGCGGCTATGCCAAAATGGAGCCGGTATCAGTGCCAAAGCTCGATTTGCGCACCGTTGATAAAACGGCTTTTGAGCAGTCCAATCTTGATGAGCGCGTCAAAACCGCGGTGCTTGTCGATCCGGGGATGGCTCAAGCCTACGACGAAGATAGCCTCAAGAATATCAAAATCCCTTTGAGTTTTATCAATCTGGGTAATGAAGGTGAGGTGCCTTTATCAGTCAAAGCTGATGAAGTGGCCGCGCTGGTACCAGGCAGCTCTTATGTCACTGTCCGTGGAGCGGATCACTTTAGTTTTCTGCCGGAGTGTAAGGAAGATGCGCGCGCATTCCTCAAGTCGGTGGGGGAAATTGATCCTATTTGCGAGGAAACTGGCAGGGCGCGGAAAGACATCCACGCCGAATTATCGAATTTAATTTCAACAAGCCTGCAAATAACACTTAACCGCTGAGTCCCGCATCTGGCAGGGGAGGTCAGTTTATCCGGCTTTTATCTGCCGTAGGATGCTGAATGGAGGCAGCGGGCAAGGCTAGTCCGCTGGCACCATTTTGCACATGTGCCATTTCATCGAAAGCACGTTGAGCAATGGCCCATGTTAAAAACAACAGGCACATCGCCAGAACGGCGGTGACAACAGTATCCGGTTTCATGGAATTAATCGTCCTGTGACGTTGATCTCGCATATGGGGCGAAAAACAGCTGAGGACAATAAATAATAAAGCATAGCTGGCATGCGATTGATGGTCTAAGCCTAGTAATTAAAAGCTGAATTCTGTCGTTGTTCTTCTATTTAATGAATAGAGTTTCAGCTTTTTCTGCGTTCGCGAATAGCTCTGACCCAAGTGTTGTCGAACAGGATCACACCGACAATCAGCGCGACCAAGCCAATAGCCATCATGCCATAAGCGACGCCCTGATCACCGAACTGTTGATATAGCCAGCCGGTTCGCTCAACGGCTTGAGCGGGTTTTCCCAGGCGTAAAATCCCCTGCACGAGGGCGCCAACACCAACGATCAACAAAAGTACACTACGGATCATGAGGCAGTCTCAGTCTGATTATGCGTATTGCGGTAGAGAGGCACAGCTAAAGCCTTCACGGCTCAATATTATGACGCTGTTGGGAAATACCTCGGAAAAACTGGAGCGGGCGAAGGGATTCGAACCCTCGACCCCAACCTTGGCAAGGTTGTGCTCTACCCCTGAGCTACACCCGCTCGCGCCAGTCTTCTCTGAGAGAAGTCGTTTCCGTTAGGCAGGCGGTATATGAACCAACGGAATCCGGATTGCAATAGGGAATTTCATGTGTCGACTAAGATATTTCAAAAGATTCACAGGCTTGTTCATTTTTGAGTTTCATATCACCAAAATCTTGCCGGGGTGTTTAGCGTTTGCGGCGCGAAATGCTGATGATTGATGCAAAAGCCGCGAACCCAGCAGCAACAAGCAGGATGCGAGGTATGTTGTTGATGCCCCAATGCGAGAGCAAAAATGCTACGAATGCAGCACCAAGCGACTGACCAAGCAAGCGAGCTGTTCCAAGCATACCGCTGGCAGCGCCACTTCTTGCGCGTGGGGCCGAGGTTATAATCATGCGATTGTTCGGAGCCTGAAAGAAGCCAAACCCGATGCCGCAAATCGCCATGCGCCAGCAGATATCGACCACGGACGGTTGTTCTGGCAGCGTTCCGACCAGTGCAAGCCCGGCAGCGAAGAACACAAGCCCAACCAAACCGAGCGTGGCAGGTGAATATTTGTCCGAGAATTTGCCGGATAACGGGGCAACGATGGCCAGGGCAATCGGCCAAGGCATCATCAAAAAGCCAACCTCGATGGGTTGGAAACCATAGACGTTCTGAAACAGGAATGGCAGCGATATGAATGCCATCATCTGTGCGAGAAAGGACATGATTGAAGTGCAGAGAGACAGGCTGAACACTCGGATACGCAGAAGATCAAGCGGCAGCAACGGGTTAGTTGTCTGCATTGAGCGTCGTATCAGCCATGTTGCTGCGACCGCGCAGCCGATTGCCTGCAAGGCCAGAAATGTCGAGCTGACGCCATTACCTGCACTATCAATGACCGTAATCAGCAGGCCGAGCGTGAAGGCAGTGAGGATAGCGCTCAGATAATCGAACCGACGTGATGAGAGTTCGTTATAGGGCAGGCTTTTCATTCCCATAACCACCGCCAGAACGCCGAGTGGAATATTGATGACAAAGAGCCAGGGCCATGTGAGCGAATGCAGGATGATACCTGCGAGCGTTGGACCTATGGTCGAGGAGAGGGCCACGAAAAGTGCGTTCAAGCCGATTGCGGTGCCAAGCTTTGCTTGCGGCACCGTATAGCGCAGCAAAGCAGCGTTAACGCTCATCAGGCCTGCTGCACCAAAGCCTTGTATAATGCGTGCGATCGTGAGCGCTTCAAGCGACCGCGCAAAAACGCAGGCAATCGAGGCAAGTGTGAAGAGCGACACGCCGAGCAGATAGACGCGACGGTAGCTGTAAATCTCGCCCAAAGCTGCAAATGGCAGCAAAGTGATAACGATGGCGAGCTGATATCCGTTCACAATCCAGATGGAGGCAGCCGGTCCTGCCGAGAAATCGGCCGCAATGGTGGGAAGCGCGACATTGGCAATAGTACCGTCGATAACTGCGAGTGTGAGACCGACCATCAGGGTCGCCCACGCCCAATAAATTCTTGGCTTGGGCAAACCGTCCTGAATTGTGGACTTGTTCGGCTCTATAACTGCTTCGTGCTTCATTCAATTGACCAGTAATGCGGAATTTCAAGCAACCTTAACCCTCATGGGAAGGACAGCAAGTCATCTAGCTCAGAATTGCCCGCAGAACATAGATAAACCCCGCATTATCGCGTCAGGTAACGCTATTGTGTGCCGCTTTCGGCAGGAAGCGCCAGATTCATCACATGCGCGTAATGGCGCGGATTAAAGCTCAGATAGAGCGGACAGATGCTTGCAACCAGCACCAGATGCATGATCCAGCCCGATGCAAAGGTGCCGGTTAAATTGTGTAGCAATGCCGTTGCCACTGGGCCCAGAGCTGCGATCAGAAAGCCGCCGCCTTGCATCATCGCGGCCAGAGCACCTGCTTCTTGAGGCTTGGGCAGATGATCGAGCGAGGTAATCATGGCGAGCGCAAAGCTGCCACCAAGACCTGCGCCGCAAATCGCGGACCAGAAATAAGGCGAAAGCTGCGGTGCAAAAGCCAGACCAGCAAAGCCTGTCGCTTGCATCGCCAGTGTTAAGAAAAGCCAAGGGCGACGATCAACGCCATGTCTTGCAAGCAACGGCAGGCCAAAGGCCGACAAAGCCTGCGCGATTGCCATGACGGCGACCAGATTGCCGGTTTCTGCCGCTTCCATGCCCAATGATTGGTAGTAAGGAGCAAGCCAGGCCACCATCGATGAATAGCCCGCATTGACGAGGCCGAAAGCCGCCATCAGCACCCATGTTCGTGGGCGACGGAGCAGCTTTCCGGTGATGCCAGATTTTGAACCAGAAGACGCCGTTTCTTTAAGAATTGGAATAGCAGTAAGCAACGCAAGCACGGCAGGAATTGCAAGAACAGATAGCGCGAAACGCCAGTTGTGTTCAGTGCCCGCAAGCCACGGTGTCAGGCGCGCACCAAGCGCACCGCCGCCCATAATCATTGCGGAATAAAGGCCGGTAACAGCTGCAATACTTGCTGGGAAATTTGCTTTGATCAGGCCGGGCATCAGCGCCTGTATCATCGCAACGCCTGCGCCGCACAGGACAGCGGTCAGCACGAGAGAAAAACCATCTGGCACGAAGCCCCGCAAAACAGAACCCGATGCAAGAATGATGAGTGCAGCGAACATGCTGCGGCGCGTGCCAATTAGCGACTGAATGTGTGGTGCAATGAATGCGCCAAGGCCCATCAGCATCATGGGAAGGAATGTTAGCAGAGACAACATGCCAAAGCCCATTCCGGTATCTGTGACAATATCGGAAAGCACTGGTCCCGGTGCGGTCAGGAATGGTCTTAGATTAAGGCCAATCAGAACAACGAGGGCGATAAGGGCTACGGGTGCGGCTTGCGTGCTGCCATTGGTTTGCTGGGTCTGCATGATAAATTCAGTCTTTTATTTCTTCTTTTCCTGCCAGCGCCGATAAAGTGCTGCATCATCGTCTGGCGAACATTGTTCAAAGTGAACGCCAGTTTGTTCTGTCACAGGCTTGGCGAGTTCCATGGCAATTTTTGCTGTCGAAAGGCCGAACGGTTCAGCCTGCTCGTTGGAATAGGCAAATATGATTTTATTGACGCCTGACATCCGCATCGCAGCAAAACACATAGGGCAGGGTTGGCCGCTCGCGTAAACGCTGCAATCATCCAGCCGAGGCGACTGCAAAACCTTGCCTGCCGCGCGCAATGCGAGAAGTTCCGCATGGGCAGTCGGATCGCAATCGGCCTGCATACGATTGACCCCGATGGAGATAATCTTGTCATCCTTTACGACAACGGCTCCAAAGGGACGACCACCGAGATCGACATTGTCGAATGCAAGCGCGATTGCCTTTTGCAAGAACTCTTTGTCGTTGCTCATTTGCCGCCTGCTTTCTCAAGCATGGCAACCATAGTAGAAAACCCACGTGCTCGCGCATGCTGCAATGGCGTAACGCCATCATTGTCCGCGAGGTTCACATCAGCACCTGCATCAATCAGCAGTTTTACGATATCAACGTGGCGCTGACCGCCATCGCCCAGGATCACAGCCTCAAGCAAAGCCGTCCATCCGAGATTATTGACGTGATCAACCTTTACGCCTGCTTCAATCAGCGTGCGGACGGTTTCAACATGACCCCGTTCCGAAGCCGGAATGAGTGCCGTTCCGCCATAGCGATTGGTGCTTTTAAGATCGGCGCCATGCGTAAGCGTGAGTTTCAGTATTTCCAGATGTCCGCGTGCGCCTGCATAAAGATAGGGGCTGTCCTTGATCGCATCCTTTGCATTCACATTGGCGCCAGCTTCGATCAATGCGCGGGCAACATCGACATGATTGGCGTGTGTGGCCGCAAGAAGCGCTGTTTCACCAGCCTTGCCTTTGGTTTCAAGATCGACGCCTGCCTTGATTGCTGCTTTAACCGCAGCGAGATTTCCCGCTGAAGCGGATTGAATGAGCGGTGTTTCGGCGCGTGCGACAGCATGGCTGCCCGGTAAAACTGGCTCGGTCATGACTATCGTCCCTGCAATCAATGCCAAGGCACCCAAGCTGAATATTGTTTGACGCATCGGCAGTGCTCCTTATTCGTTGCTAAAATAGTTGCAATAAGACATATTTAGAAATTAAATGTTCAACTGGTATTCATTTGAATTATGAATACAATATTCAACCTCGATCTATTGCGTGCTTTCGTGGCTGTCGTCGACAGTCGCAGCTTCACCGCTGCAGCGCTGCAGCTGCATTCGACGCAATCCACAGTCAGTCAGAAAATTCTGCGCCTTGAAGAAGCTGCCGGACAATCGCTTCTGGAGCGGGCAAGGCATGATGTTCGGCCAACTGATGCGGGTGAAAAGCTGCTCGGCTATGCACGGCGGATGCTTCACCTCCATGATGAGGCTGCTGCTGCCATGACTGGCAGTGCGCTCACCGCAGTCTTTCGCCTTGGTCTGGCAGAGGATTTTGCAGCAAGATTGGTGACGCCGACGCTTGCCGCATTCTTGCGCGCACATCCCAAGATGAAACTTGAAGTGACGAGCGGGTTAAGCCGCGAATTGCAGAAAGGTTTTGAAACGGGCGAGTTTGATCTGGTGATGATTAAACAGAAGCGCGGTGAAACGCTTGGCACCATCCATTGGCCTGAACCATTATCCTGGCTGGAAAGTGCTGATTATCCAGTTTCAGACGTCGATCCACTGCCTCTCGTCGCATTCCCGCCAAACGGGCTTTATCGGAGCGACATGATGGAGGCGCTCGACCGTATTGGCAGGCCTTGGCATGTTGTTTTTACCAGTTCCAGCCTCGCGAGTGTTCAAAGTGCAATTGCTGAAGGACTGGGTGTCAGCTTGTTGCCTGCGCGTGTCGCACTGCCGTTGCACCGCATTGTTCCAAAAGAAGCCGGATTACCATTTGTAGAGCCGATGGAAATCGTCATCCAGCACATGGAGAACGGCCCGGATCAAATGCGGCAACTTGTGCAGATGCTAGCCGATATTGTGGGTGAATGATCGATTATTGCTTTAATAGTCAGTTTTGATGTGACTCATTGCGTCAGAGGCACTGAATCTATTTGACTCTACCGCAAACGCGGTGTTTTTGCCTGTTGATAGCGCTACAGAAATGCCGACAGGATAGCTCCACCACCTTCATCTCAAAGTTCCCTTCGTTTGCTGCAATCACCAGGCGGCACGGTTTTTGCTTGTTGCAGACGGGAGGCACTTTACGGGAATACGACAATGTCCAACACCACGATCACGCATAACGACGGAAATACGCTGTTTCCGATCGTCCTTTCCATCGTTGCAGCTGCTGCAACCGGCGTTCTCTGGGCCTATGCCAATCCGATCCAGCTCGTTCCGGGCGTGATCCAGTGGCGAATTTTTGCATTTCTGCCACCGCTTGTCGGCATTCTTCTGGGCCGCAAGAGCGGATTCATCTGCGGTTATCTCGGCACCGTGATCTGGTCGCTTCTGGCAGGCACGTTCATTCCCGCGCATTCGCTGATCATTGACGGCATCATGGTCGGTCTTACAGGCCTGATCCCGGGCATGTTGTTTGATCCTAAGACGACAACGTTTAATCGCACAACGCTGATTAAAATTGCAGCAACCTGCCTTGTTGTTGGTCTTTTGATGGTTGCCGCCGTTTCGGCCAGCTTGGCTTATCTCGGCATTTTCCCATACTGGTGGGCGGTAATGTATCTCGGCCTTTCGGACATCGTTCCAATGCTGATCGGTACGCCGTTGCTGGTTGTTCCAGCCCTCAAGATTCTCAAGGGCGCTCACCCGTCCGGTTTCACACGTTTCTGATAGAGAGCAGTAAAAGTGCTCAAACTACAGAATGTAAAAGTAGGTTTTGGCGATTCCGTTCTGGCAATCGCCGAAGCCAACCTCGAAATTCGCGACGGCGAACGGCTTCTGGTGTGTGGCGCGGGCGGCAGTGGTAAAACCACGCTGCTCAACGCTGCATCGGGCATCGTTCCACGCCTGATTACCCCACAAGTCTTCGATGGCGAAGTCTCGCTCAATGGCAAGCTCATGTCTTTCATGCCGAAGGATGAGCTGTTCAGCACAGTCGGCGTCGTTTCGCAGAATGTTGAAGATCAGCTCTGGGATCTGAGCGTTGAAGATCTGGTCGCCTTTCCACTCGAAAATCGTGGACTTGCCAAGGATGCTGTTCGTGCTCGTATCGACGAGCTGCTCAACGAGCTTGAGCTGAACGCATTGCGAGGGCGGCGCGTCTTGACGCTTTCGGGCGGCGAACGGCGCATGGTGGCGATGGCTGCGGCACTTGCGGCCGAGCCGAAACTGCTTGTGCTTGATGAGCCGACAACCGGACTTGATCCTGCAGCGCGTCAGCGTCTTGTGCGGGTTCTGAAAAAGCTTGGTGCAGAAATTCCAGCCTTGCTGATTGCCGAACAGGACCCTGCATCGCTGCAGGCCGTCGTCACCGATATCGGTCTGGTTAAAGACGGTAAGTTAGCGCCCGTCGTGCCGCTTGCCTCGATCATCAACGATGTGGCTTCCTGGGAAGATGCGGGCGTTCTGCCACCAATTGCTGCACGCAAACGTCTGGCAGATGTGAAGAGCGGCGGTGAAGTTCTTGTTTCCGTTTCAGGAATTAAGACGCAGCTTCAGCGTCGGGACGGCCAGCCGGTTCTTGAAAACGTGAATTTCCAGATCCGCGCCGGTGAAGTCGTCGCTCTGATCGGCAAAAACGGTGCGGGCAAAACCACGCTGTTTCAATCGATACTCGGGCTTCAGAAAATTGCAGCAGGCTCAATCATCATTGCCGGCGAGAATGCCGACAAGTGGACGGCTGCAAAGCGTGCCCGCTCGGTGGCTTACCTGCCGCAGAACATGCGCCGTATTCTGTTCAACATGACTGTGCTGGAAGAAGTGGCCTTTGCGATCACCGCCGCGACCCGTGCAACAAAGGACGATGCAGTGTCTGCGCGTGCAACGGACTGCCTACAAAAATATGGACTTGGTGGCCATGAGGAAACCAACCCATTTGCGATTTCGTCTCGTCAGCAGGCTCTGCTGGGCCTTGCCTGTGCGGAAGCAGCAGGCGCTTCGGTTGCCATTCTAGATGAGCCGCTTCTGGCACGCGATCTCAATGGCCGTCGAATGCTGGAACTGTTCCTCGAAACGGCGCTCGCCGAAAACCGTGCGGTTATGTTGATTTCTCACGATCTGGAACTCGTGGATGACGTTTCGTCCCGCGTCATGATCCTGGATCGCGGTCATGTCACCTTTGATGGCGATGTGGATGCATCCTGGGATTCCGATGCCTATCGTGCGCTGGGCTGGCCCAAGCCGCGTGTTGTCGAGACAGGAGAAGCAGAATGAAAATCTTTTATGATCTGAACTTCTTCGTAAAGCTCGCAGCGGCATTTCTGGTCATGCTTGCGGCCTGGCTCGTGCCGGGTTGGAAATACGGTGTGCCACTGGCGCTGGTCACGGTCGCCTTTCTGGTGCTGGTTAAGGTTCCGGGCTTGCGTGGCTATCTCAAAGGTGCCGTGCTTCTGACGCTGCTTGTCATGGCAAGCTGGATTCTCAATCTCGTCTTGCAAGGTATTGCTTTCGTTGACACTTTACCGATTGCAGCCGGTATGGCTGCGCGTCTGGTGACAACGACTGCAGCTTTCTATTTCGTGATGGAAACCAGCACGCCCGGCTCCATTCTGGCTGCTGCGAGTGCTGCGCGCCTACCGCCGATGGTGACACTCGTCTTGTCGCTCACATTCGGCATTATTCCGATGCTGCGTGAGGATTTCGAGCGTATTGCGGATGCTCAGCGCGCACGCGGAATGGAAATTGACGACGTTTCCTTCCCAATGCGTCTGCGTTTTGCGCTGGCGCGCGGGGTGCCATTGCTGGTTCAGGCTATCCGCATGGCCCACGCAATTTCGCTGTCCCTTGCCATTTATGGCTTTGACACCAAGCGGAAGCGCACAACATGGCGTAATGTCGGCCTGCTGGTCGAATCGAGACTTGCAGCGGTTCCAGTTAAAAATGAACCGACGAAACCGCTGTAACTGTTTGTTCTTTCGCATTATCCGACGCAAAACCGCTTCGCGCTTTTGCTGGAAATGCTATAATCCCAAGGATGCAAAACGATGACTGAAGACAGCGCGAAACTCTCTGGAAACGGTCAGGTCTGGACCGTTGATGTAGCGGGCCGCAAGGTTGATCTGCCGATTGTGCCGATCAATCCGAATTTCGCTATTTCGTTGATGATGGTCATCGATCTTGGCGTTCGTTTTGGCGAACATACAGGCAAGGCACTGGCGGAAAAGCTTGCGCCGTTGAAGCCGGATGTGATTGTTGGCGCTGCGACACTTGGCATTCCTGTTGCGATTGAAGTCTCGCGTGCTCTTGGCCTCGATGATTACGTTATCTTGCAGAAATCGCCTAAGATCCATCTTGGCGATGCACTCGTGCAGACGATTTCTTCCATCACCTCTAAAGGCGAGCAGCGCCTGCTTCTCGACCGTCAGGCAATCCCGCTTCTTAAAGGAAAGCGCGTTGTCGTGGTGGATGATGTCGTTGCTTCCGGATCAAGCATCAAGGGCTCGGCAGAGCTGGTGCGCAAGGCTGGTGGCGAAGTCGTTGGAATTGGTGTCATCCTCACCGAAGCCAAGGATTGGCAGGAAGTGCTTGGCGATGATGTGAAATTGCTTCACAGCCTCGCACACATTCCGCAGTTCGATAATCAGGATGGCGAGTGGAAGCCGATACCGGAAAGCTTCCTCTAGAGACAGCCAGCATTTGGGCTCTCGCCGCCTGTAAATGGCGTTCGGGACTGCGTTTCCGGTGCTCACGTACATAAGCACGCTGCGCGCCGGTTCTCGAATCCCACCATTTTCGGCTCGATGTGTCTCCATATCTTGCAGCCCCTATCTCTGTGCTAACGTGATCTAAGCCTCTCTATTTGAATCATAATCTTATCGGTCCTCGTTTCACACCGAGAGGACTTATGCCCTAAAAAACGCCGCGCTCGTCGCGGCGTTTTTGTGTTTTGCGCCTTGTTTCGTGCGACGGTTGTTATCCGAAATTATCCTTCGCCGGCACGCATAAATCTTTTCAGAAAGCGCGTCGAATTTCGGATTGACTGATTTTGTATCCAGGATATTGTACTCAGAAAAGTTGGGAGGCTTTTCTTTTGGCGGCTTTTGAATGGCGCAGTCAGACCCGTTTGCTGGACGAAGTTGCAGAAGCGCTTCGTGAGAGAATTTATGCGGGCGTTTATGCGCCGGGTGCCATTCTCCGACAGGAACATATCGCTGCCGAATTTGGCATTAGCCGCACGCCATTGCGTGAAGCCTTGCGTGTTCTGGAACGTGATGGGCTGGTTATCCACTTGCCGGGCAGAGGCGTTCGTGTGGCCTCCGCAGATCTCACACGCCTGATTGATGCTTATGCTGTGCGAGAAGTTCTTGATGGCGTTGCTGCACGTTTTGCGGCTGAACGCGCAACAGATGAGGACATTGCAAAGCTGCGTGCCCATGTCGCCGGTCAGGCAACGGTTGTCGATCCATGGGACCCGAAAGCTTATACGCAGACGAATGTCGATTTTCACATGGCGGTGATGAACACGGCGGGCAACGCCTCGCTGATCGCATTCGTTCCGTTGTTGCGCATGACATCGCAGGTTTTCGCGCCATCTTTTTCGCTATCGGTAGACCGCGCACGCGATGCAATTCGCGAACATGGAGCAATTGTTGAAGCCATCGCTTCGCGTGATGGGGAAGAGGCCGAGCGGCTGGCGCGGGCACATATCCGCGCAACCACGGCAAGACTGGAGGCGGAAATGCCTCTGCGGGAGAATGAAAATGAAGCATGAAAACAAGTCGGGTGGCTCAGGCCTTCTTCTTTATGGCAATTTCATTGGCGGTCAATGGCAGGACGCTTTGGGTGGCGAGCACATTACGCTTCGCAATCCTTCCGATGGTAGCGATCTGGCTCTCATCGCGCGCGGCACAAACGCCGACGTCGATCTGGCTGTGGCTGCAGCCCGTGCCGCACTTTCCGGTGAATGGGGCAAGTTGACCGCGACCGAGCGCGGTCGTGTCTTGCACCGCATTTCAGAAGAAGTGTTAAAAAACATCGACTTGTTGACTGATCTTGAATCGAAGGATGTTGGCAAGCCTGTAACTCAGGCGCGCGCCGATGTTGTGGCGCTGGCGCGGTATCTTGAATTCTATGGCGCATCCGCCGACAAGGTTCATGGCGACACGCTGCCTTATCAGAACGGTTTCACCGTTCTGTCGATCTATGAGCCGCATGGCGTCACGGGCCATATCATTCCGTGGAACTATCCAGTGCAGATTTTGGGCCGCAGCCTCGGCGCAGCACTGGCGATGGGCAATGCTGCTGTGGTCAAGCCTGCGGAAGAAGCCTGCCTGACCATTCTGGAATTCGCAAAGATTGCTGAGAAAGCCGGTCTGCCGAAAGGCGCACTCAATGTCGTAACCGGACTTGGTGCAGAAGCAGGTGCAGCACTTTCGGAGCACCCGGACGTGAACCACATTTCATTCACCGGATCGGTGCGTACAGGCGAAGCAGTGCAGGCGGCAGCCGCAAAAAACACTGTTCCGGTAACGCTGGAGCTTGGTGGTAAGTCTCCACAGATCGTTTTCGCGGATGCTGATCTCGACCGTGCCATTCCGTTCCTCGTCAATGCGGGCATCCAGAATGCCGGCCAAACCTGCTCGGCATCCTCGCGCATTCTGGTCGAACGCAGCGTCTATGAAGATGTCGTGGCTCGCATGAGCGAACGCTATCGCGCGTTGAAGGTTGGCCCGGCAGGCGATGATCTTTCTGTCGGTCCCGTTGTATCGCAGCGCCAGAAGGCGATTGTTGACGGCTATCTTGATCTTGCAAAGGAAAGTGGTCTGGCGATTGCGGCGCAAGGTGTGTTGGTGGACGATGCGCCGGAAGGTGGTGCTTATGTACTGCCAACACTGATCCGTGATGTGCCTGCCGACCATCGTCTGGCGCAGGAGGAAATTTTCGGTCCTGTTCAGGTAATTCTACCTTTCGATACCGAAGAAGAAGCCATTTCGATTGCCAATGGGACTTCATATGGCCTCGTCTGCGGGATCTGGACCAATGATGGCGGACGCCAATTCCGTTTGGCCCGCGCTATCCATTCCGGTCAGGTATTCATCAATAATTACGGCGCTGGCGGCGGTATCGAATTGCCATTCGGCGGCGTGAAAAAATCCGGACATGGCCGTGAAAAGGGTTTTGAGGCGCTCTACGGATTTGCCTCGCTGAAGACGATTTCCGTGTATCACGGCTGAAATAGCATTTTCAGGGAAAGTGGGAACCGGTTTCCCGTCCGAAAATGTGCTGAAGTTAGAATTTGGGAGAATTGCAGTGTCGCTTGAAGGTAAGGTCGCGCTCATCACTGGAGCTGGTTCGGGATTTGGTGAGGGCATGGCAAAGCGCTTTGTCAGAGACGGCGCCAAGGTCGTCATCGTTGACCGCGACAAGGCAGGTGCCGAGCGCGTCGCAGGCGAAATTGGAGATGCAGCACTGGCGATCGCTGCCGATATTTCCAAGGAAGCAGATGTTGATGCAGCAGTAGAAGCCGCCCTGGCGAAGTTCGGTAAAGTCGATATTCTCATCAACAATGCTGGCATCGGCCATAAGCCGCAAAACGCTGAGCTGGTTGAGCCGGACGAGTTTGATCGCATTCTTGGCGTCAATGTGCGTGGCGTTTATCTGATGACGCGCAAGCTCATCCCACATTTTAAGAGCAATGGTGCCAAGGGTGAGGAATGCGTCATTCTTAATGTCGCTTCGACTGGCGCAGGTCGTCCGCGCCCGAATCTCGCTTGGTACAATGCGACGAAGGGCTGGGTGGTTTCTGTGACCAAGGCGCTCGCTATCGAGCTTGCACCGGCGAAGATTCGTGTGGTTGCTTTGAACCCGGTTGCGGGTGAGACACCGCTTCTCACCACCTTCATGGGCGAGGATACCGAAGAAATCCGCAAGAAGTTCCGCGATTCCATTCCGATGGGCCGCCTGTTGAAACCTGATGATTTGGCTGAAGCTGCGGCTTTCCTTTGCTCGCCTCAAGCCTCTATGATCACCGGGGTTGCGCTCGACGTCGATGGCGGGCGTTCGATTTAAAAAATTGATAAGGGGAGCCAAAGAGAAACGATGAGTAAACTGCTGAAAGCCGGGCTGATTACAGCCACGATGCTTGCATCGATCAACGGTGCCTTCGCAAAGGATACGCTGGTGGTCGGCGAAGTGCTGGAACCGCCGGGCCTTGATCCGACGGCAAATGCTGCTGCCGGTATCCGGCAGGTTACTTACGCCAATCTCTATGAAGGCCTGGTTCGTATCGTCGAAGACGGCACTGTAAAGCCACAACTGGCCGAAAGCTGGACAGTTTCTGACGATAAGAAGACTTACACCTTCAAACTTCGTCAGGGCGTGAAGTTCCACGATGGGACGCCATTCGATTGTTCGGTTGTAAAGTTCTCCTATGAGCGTGCGGTGGCTCCAGATTCCACCAATGCGCAAAAGGGTCTTTTTGAACCAATCGCCAGCACCGAGTGTCCTGATCCAGCGACTGCAGTTGTAACGCTGAAGCGGCCAACCTCGAACTTCCTGTTCAATATGGGGTGGGGCGACGCGGTTATGATCGCTCCGAATTCGGCAGCCGATAACAAGACCAAGCCTGTCGGAACAGGTCCGTTCAAGTTCAAGCGCTGGGTGCAGGGTGATCGTGTCGAGCTCGACCGTAACCCGGACTATTGGGGCGAGCCAGCAAAGCTTTCTGCGGTTACTTTCCGCTTTGTGAGCGATCCTTCGGCAGCAGCCGCTGCAATCCTTGCTGGCGACATTGATGTCTTCCCGATGTTCCAGGCGCCGGAATTGATCAGTCGCTTCAAGAGCGATGATAAGTTGCAGGTCGAAGTCGGTGATACTGCAGGCAAAGTTCTGCTTTCGCTTAACAATGCCAAGGCTCCATTCGACAATGTGAAGGTGCGTCAGGCACTGGCCCATGCCATTGACAGCAAGGCGCTGATCGAAGGTGTCTATTCCGGTTTTGGTACACCAATCGGCTCGCATTATGCACCGGTCGATCCGGGTTATGTCGATCTTTCGGAAACCTATCCGTATGATCCGGCAAAGGCGAAGCAGCTGCTGGAAGAGGCGGGTGTTCCGGCTGGCACGTCAATCACCATCACGCTTCCACCTCCGGCCTATGCGCGTCGTGGTGGTGAAATCATCGCTGCCATGCTGGCGGAAGTGGGCATTCAGGCCAATCTCGTTCCAATCGAGTTTGCACAATGGCTGGATCAGGTATTCAAGCGCTCGGATTTCGATGCCACGATCATTGCACATACAGAAGCGCGTGATCTCGATATCTATGCCCGCGACAAATACTACTTCAACTACAACAACCCGGAATATAAGGCGCTCTACAAAGCTTATGCCGAGGCCGGTAGCGACGAAGAACAGCTCGAACTGGTGAAGAAGCTTCAGGAAAAGCTTGCTGCAGACGAGCCGAACATCTTCCTCTATGCGCTGCCAAAAATCGGCGTTTGGAATAAGAACGTCAAAGGTCTGTGGAAGAACATGCCGATCCCGGCTGATGATCTGACACAGGCTTACTGGGCCGAATAAGAACATTTCCGCCCCGGCTTTTTTGGGGGGCGGTTTTACGCGAATAGCCGTGCAGCGATAACAATCAAGGGGCTGCGGCACGGCAAGAAATGGAATGTGGAGTGAATGGCGTGAAACGCTCATTCCTGCATTTTTATGACGCACAATCTTTTCCGAAAAACCGGACAAGTTTTCGGGATTGTGCTTAGGAGGTCGCCTTGCTGGCTTATATTTCCGGGCGAATAGTTTCGCTCTTGCTTACGACGCTTGCGGCCTCCGTCATCGTCTTCCTGTTGATGCAGGTGCTGCCGGGCGACCCTGCCGCAGTTATCCTCGGCATCAACGCGCAACCTGAAACACTGGCAGCGCTTCACAAACAGCTCGGCCTCGATCAGCCGCTTTGGTGGCGGTATCTTTCGTGGATTGGTGGCTTTCTGAAGGGAGACTTCGGCACCAGCTACACCTATTCCGTGCCGATCAGTGAATTGCTCGGACCACGCATTATGGTCACGCTGCCGTTGGCGCTTTTGTCCATGGTTCTGTCGGTTGCGGTAGCTATTCCCGTGGGCGTTTATGCGGCCTCCAAACGTGGCAAAACCGGCGATGTGCTTTCCATGGGTGTGGCGCAGGTGGGGGTTGCTATCCCGAATTTCTGGCTCGGCCTGCTTTTGATCCTGTTGTTTGCTTTGCAGCTAGGCTGGTTTCCAGCTTCTGGCTTTGCTGGCTGGGAAGGTGGATTCTGGAACGGTATCCGCTCGCTGTTTCTGCCCGCGCTGGCTCTTGCCCTGCCGCTTGCCGCTATTCTTGCCCGCGTGACGCGTTCTGCCGTCATCGAAACGCTGGGTGAGGATTTCGTGCGGACCGCGCGCGCAAAAGGTCTTACCCGTAACGCGGCACTCTGGCGCCATGCGGTGCCAAATGCACTGATCCCGGTTGTCACGATTATTGGCCTGCAATTCTCATTTCTGTTGGCTGGAACGATCATCATCGAAAATGTCTTCAATCTTCCCGGCCTTGGAAGGCTGGTGTTTCAGGCAATCGCCCAGCGCGATCTGATAACGGTGCAGTCGCTGGTGACGCTGCTTGCGGCTTCCGTGATTACGGTCAATTTCATTGTCGATCTTGTCTATGGCTTCATTGATCCGCGTCTTTCGACGGGAGGCAGCCGATGAGTGAGGTTCAGACAATTGCAAAGCCAAGCCGCTTTCGGACGCTGTTTTTAAGCCGCAGCCTTGTGATCGGTTCGCTTGTTACCGCTATCCTGGTGGCTATGGCTCTCATCTCCTATTTCTGGACGCCTTATTCACCCACCGCCATGAACTTCCGCGACAAGCTGCAGGGGCCGAGCTTCAGTCATCTGTTCGGAACGGATAATTTCGGTCGTGATGTGTTCTCCATGATTATGGTCGGTGCGCGCAATTCCATTGCCGTGTCGATTATTGCTGTGCTTGTTGGCGCGGGTATAGGCATCCCTCTCGGTGCCTTTGCTGCAGCGCGCGGGGGATTGGTCGATGGCTTTGTCATGCGTATGACCGATCTGGCCTTTGCATTTCCGGCGCTGCTGACCGCAGTCATTATCACTGCTATTTTTGGCCCCGGTGCGGTCAACGCCATGATTGCAATCGGTATTTTCAATATTCCCGTCTTTGCCCGTGTTACGCGTGGTGCATCGCTTGGGCTTTGGAAGCGCGAATATGTGCAGGCAGCGCGTTGCGCAGGGCGCGGCGATATCTCGATCACGCTGCTGCATGTTCTGCCCAACATCAATCATGTGCTGATCGTACAGGCGACTATCCAGTTCGCACTCGCCATCGTGGCGGAAGCAGGCCTCTCCTATGTGGGGCTTGGTACACAGCCGCCAATGCCGAGCTGGGGCAAGATGCTCAATGATGCACAGACCTTTATCTATGATGCGCCATGGCTGGCGATCTTCCCTGGTCTTGCCATTACGCTCGCAGTCCTTGGTCTCAACATGCTGGGTGACGGTCTGCGCGACATACTTGATCCGCGCGTAAGGAGGCAGAGATGATAAAAGCTTTGCCAAAAACACCTCTTCTTGAAATGGACAATATGTCTGTCGAGCTGCCATTTGGCACGCGCACTGCAGATATCGTGTCGGGCATTACGTTAACCCTCAACCGTGGTGAACGCCTGGGCGTTGTGGGTGAATCTGGCAGTGGCAAGTCGATTACCGCACTTGCTGCCATGGGCTTGCTGCCTGACCGGATGCGCGTGCGCGGAACTTTGCGTTTTGATGGGCAGGATCTGGTAAACAAGCCAGAAGCCGAACTCTGCAAAATGCGCGGTCGTCGCATGGCGATGATCTTTCAGGAGCCAATGACAGCGCTCAATCCGGTTAAAACCATTGGTGCGCAAATTGCCGAAGGCCGCCGTCTGCATCTTGGCGAAAGCCGCACTGATGCCGAACGCAAGGCGCGCGAGTTGCTGGATCGCGTGGGACTGCCTGCACCACGCTTTAATCTCGATCTGTATCCGCACCAGCTTTCCGGCGGGCAACGCCAGCGCGTGATGATCGCCATGGCGATTGCCTGCGAGCCTGATCTGTTGATTGCTGATGAACCGACCACGGCGCTCGATGTCACTGTTCAGGCACAGATTCTTGATCTCATGGATGAGCTGATCGACGAAACTGGAACAGCGCTGATGCTCATTACCCATGATCTCGGCGTTGTGTCGGAAATGACCGACCGTATCGCAGTGATGTATGCCGGGCGGATTGTAGAAACGGGGCGAACCGAAGCCGTGTTCAATCGTATGGCGCATCCTTATGCGCGGGGGCTGTTTCAGGCTTCTCCACATGGGGCTAATCTGGTTCGCGATCATACGAAACCACGTCAGCGCCTCGCTGCAATTCCCGGTGTTGTACCGGACCCGCTGGCCCGCCCGCCATATTGCAGCTTTGCTGATCGCTGCGCATTCGTTGAAGGCGATTGTCGAAAGCTCATTCCGCCGCTCGATCTGATCGGTGAAAGCGAAGGCATTGCCCATCGCGCTGCCTGTCTGCATCCACGCGATGGCGAGGTGCTGGCATGAGCAAGATGATTTTGCAGGTTCGTGATGTCGTGCGTGAATATCAGCTCCCGCGCCCATCATTCCTTTCAAAGCCGGGATCGTTGCGCGTTCTCCACGGTGTCAATGTCGAGATCGAAGCAGGGAAAAGCCTTGGCATCGTAGGCGAAAGCGGTTCGGGCAAATCAACACTTGCCCGTGCTGTAATGGGACTGGAACGACCGCAATCTGGCCAAATTCTTATCAATGGTCAGGATATCTACGCGCTTGACCGTTCTGGCCTGCGTGAAGCGCGTAAAGGTTTTCAGGCGATCTTTCAGGACCCTTATGGTTCGCTCGATCCGCGCCACACGGTCAAGCGGATCATTTCGGAGCCGATTGTTTCACTGGAGCGCGGGACAAGCAGCAAGGAGCGGGATGAGCGCGTGGCAGAAGTGCTGGAAGCTGTCGGCCTCCCAAAAGCGTCTGCCGAAAAATATCCGCATGAGTTTTCCGGGGGGCAACGCCAGCGTATCGCTATTGCTCGCGCCCTGATTACCAAACCGGCACTCATCGTTGCTGACGAACCTGTTTCAGCTCTTGATGTCTCCATTCAGGCGCAGGTTCTCAATTTGATGATGGATCTGCAGGAAAAGTTCGGCCTTTCCTATCTTTTCATCAGTCACGATCTCGGTGTCGTGCGCGCAATTACCGATCGTGTAGCGGTGATTTATCACGGCAATATCGTCGAGCAGGGAGAGACCAACGCGGTCTTCGATCATCCGAAACATGAATATACGCGCGCATTGGTTGATGCTGTGCCGAAGCCATTTTCGGGACGGCGCAAACGTGCCCGTAAGCTCAATTCTACAATCAAACTACCAGAATGAAATAAGGGAACGCCATGTCTTCACTTGCCGATTTGTCAGCTGTCGATCTTGTTTCTGCCTATAAGGCGAAATCGCTTTCGCCGGTTGAAGTTACGGAAGCTGTAATTGAACGCATCGAGGCCTATGAGCCGAAACTGAATGCGCTTTGGGCTTATGATCCGGAAAACGCGAGGGCATCTGCGAAGGCATCGGAAGAACGTTGGGCAAAAGGTGAGCCCGCTGGCCCCATTGACGGTGTGCCGCTGACGATCAAGGAAAATATTGCCACGCAAGGTACCGCTGTTCCGCTCGGCTGTGCGGCACTGCCTCTCAATCCTGCAGCCGTTGATGCGCCGCCCGCAGCCCGCACCCGCGAGGCTGGTGGCGTGCTTTTGGCTAAAACAACCATGCCTGATCTCGGTATGTTGTCCTCTGGGCTTTCGAGCTTTCATAAGCTTGCGCGCAACCCGTGGGACTTGAACACCAATCCGGGCGGTTCAAGTGCAGGTGCAGGCAGCGCTGGTGCTGCTGGTTACGGGCCACTGCATATCGGTACGGATATTGGTGGCTCCATCCGCCTGCCTGCCGGCTGGTGTGGTCTGGTTGGCCTGAAGCCGTCCTTCGGGCGTATTCCAATCGATCCGGCGTTTCTTGGTCGCGTTGCTGGTCCGATGACGCGCACGGTTGCCGACAGCGCGCTTTATATGTCGGTGCTTTCCCGTCCTGATCGCCGTGACGCGATGAGCCTGCCATATCAGGATATCGACTGGATGAACCTTGATATCGATGTAAAAGGTCTCAAAATCGGCCTTTGGCTCGATGCCGGTTTTGGCGAACCAACGGGCGATGAAACACGCGCGGCTGTGGAAGCGGCAGCGAAGCTGTTTGCGGATGCTGGCGCGATTATTGAGCCGGTTGCCCCATTCCTCAATCGCACCATGATCGATGGGCTTGATCGCTTCTGGCGCGCACGTTCCTGGGCCGACGTCTCTAAGATGACGCCGGAAAATCGTGCGAAAATCTTGCCATACATCTATCAATGGACTGAAACCGCTGAAGGTTTGACTGGCGAGGAAGTCTATTCCGGCTTTTCCCAAATAGATGCGATGCGCCATGCAGCTCTTGCGGCGTCGAAGGATTTCGATTTCATCATTTCCCCGACCGCTCCAATGCCGACCTATCCGGCGGAATGGGCCTCTCCGGTCAATGATCCGCAGCGTCCTTTCGAGCACATCGCGTTTACCGTTGCGATGAATATGTCGGAACAGCCTGCAATCTCGCTCAATTGTGGCTATACGTCCAAGGGGCTGCCTATTGGCTTGCAGATTTTTGGCCAGCGCTTTGATGATCTGGGCGTGCTGCGTCTCGCCCAGGCATATGAAGATATGCGGCCAGCGCAGCGCCCTTGGCCAGTTCTCTAGATTTCGCCTCTGGCTGCCTGTAAATGGCGTCGTTCTGCGCTTCCGGTGCTCATGTACCTTAAGTACACTTCGCTCCGGTTCTCGAACGCCACCATTTTCGGCTACCCTTAGACAAAATCACACACGTTGCAAAGAAAAGGCCGCTTGATGCGGCCTTTTCTTTATTTTGATCTGAGTGGCGCTCGCTCTTTATAGCGGTCGACGGCAGTGAGCTTTTGAATCAACGGCTCTGCATCGCGCCAAGGGTAAATCTCTGTGCGTAGATATTCGAGTTCGGCTTCGAGTTCATCTTCGTCTATTTCGGTCCACCAGGATTTCGGGCGCCCATCGCTGCCATCAGACCAGCGGTAGCGACGCTCCTTCAGCTTATCCTTCATTTCAAAAGGGCTGTTTTCTGCATAAATGCGCAGGCGCGATTTCTGGCTGGCCTTCAGCAATTCTGCAAAAGGTGTCGTCTTGCCGGATTGTTCCTTCAGCACGGCGAGCAACGCCTGACAATCATCTTCTGCACGATGGCCATTATGGAAATAGCCGCTCTGGCCGATCAGATAACCAAGCTTGGTGCCTTCAAAGCCGCGAGCCGTCCAGTCAATCTCCTTGACCGAACATGCCCAGGGCTTGTTTTCAAAGACTGGTGAAAAACGTTCCAGAAAGGGCCGATCAAAACCTGCATTATGCGCAATGATGAGATCCGCACTGCCGATCAGTGCTTCAAGCTTCGCACGCGGAATGATCTGCCCGGCGACCATCTCATCGGTAATACCGGTGATACGCGTAATATCGGCTGGAATTGGCTTTGAAGGTTCCTGCAAAGCGCCAAAAGTTGCACAAACATCACCAATGGAGCCATCATCCGCATAGCGGAAGGCCACAGCGCCAATCTCGATGATTTCTTCCTGCGCAGCACTCAAGCCCGTCGTTTCGGTATCGACCACAACCCCGAGCCTAGGAAACGCAACCGTGTCTGCATCCGGCACTGTCGGCGGTGGGTCAAGCCGCTGCAAGATACGATAGCGTCCGCTGTCTTTCAGGCGTTGGACCATTTCCGCTTCGTCAGGGCCGGTCGTCTTTCCGGGTTTGGTGCGGGCAGGGCGCAGTTCTGCCTGCTTCACGTCGCCTTCGGCAGAAGGGACAAAGAGGTCGAACTGGTGGCGCATATGTTTTCTCCGCATTGGGGCTGTGCGTAGCTATAAAATGGCATTTCACGGCTTGCTGACCAAGCCCTCAATAAATTTAGTAACAGGTAATGTTGGTGTTTCAGCTTGCTATTGGCGTATTTAAGTCATTTTTTGAAATCGATATTTGGGGATAAGTTTTTCCTTCGAAATTCTTTACATGATAACATTTGCTGCGAATGCATTGATTGTAGTTATTTATCAGAAAATTATTATGTTATAATGTAGTAAATTAAAATAATACCTAAACTTTTATGCTGAATTTATTCTTGATTTAAATCGTTTATTGTCGTTTGAAAGATGCTCAATTTGATTTTCCATAATTTTTTTAATTAAACGGTATCATAGGTCGTGAAATTTGTTCCACCACTCCTGATTATATTGTTTGCGACGACAATGTCTGGCGTCTGGATGCTAGACACCAGACGCAGGCATATGTTGTTCTTCGGGCTGGGTTTCGCAACCTTTGCTGCTGGTTTGTTGCTGCAGGTCTTGCAGCTCTTACCGAGTTTGAATGCGGCAGTATTTACAGCAACAACACTTTATCTCTTGGCTGGCCTTTTCTTCTGTGAAGCAGTCATGCTTCGGCTGGACAAGCAGTTTTCGCCTTTTGCGAGCGCATCGATTAGCGTGCTGACACTGGCGGTGATAGGTGACCTGGCTCAGGTGGGGGCGGATTATAAATATATGGCCGTTGCATCCAATTTTGGGCTTGGCGCAATGATTGCCACGCTTTGTCTGCAGTCGCGGGCGCTAATGCATGGCAAATGGATCGAGCGCACATTGCATGGTTTTCTCACGATCCTTGCCGCGCATTTCTTCCTTAGAAGCATCCTTACCGTCAAAATGCTTAGTGGAATTAGCACGACAGAGCAGCTGATAAGGTCCCAATATTGGACACTGGTTACAATCTCTGTCTCTTTCATAGGCGTATTGCTGGGCCTCGTTATTTTGGTCGTTGCAACTGCGGATGTGATTAACGAACTGCAAGCCGAGCGGGATTCAGACCCTCTCACCGGGGCTCTTAATCGTCGAGGTCTGGAGCGAGCTGCGAAGCGAAGCCTTATGGCTGCTGAGAAGAACAGGCTTGCCGTTATCATTGCTGATATTGATCATTTCAAAGCGATCAACGATGAATTTGGTCATTCAATCGGTGATCAAGTGCTTGTTGAGTTTTCATCACTCCTGCGTTCGGCATCGGAAAAAGGAGCCATTGTCGGCCGTGTCGGGGGTGAGGAATTTGTTTTGATTGTGAAGGGCGGTGCCGAGCAATGCGAGATATTTGCCAATCGTCTGTGCAGCCATGTCGCTCGCTATAGTTTTTCGATGCTGCCGAACGGACGAAGCGTAACCAGCAGTTTTGGTCTTGCGGTCATACGGGATCACGAAACGGTTTGGGATGCAGCCGCGCGTGCGGATCTTGCTCTTCTAAGGGTAAAACGGCGCGGTCGTAATCGTGTTGCGGCGGAAGGTGTCGAGTTCAAATCTGCAGGCCAGATCGACTATCTGCTCACGGCATAGTGAGCCTTTCAGCTGCTCCAGCCATACTTTCTTTTCTGAAGACGGGCGATCGTAAAGAATTTAGTTACCATAGTTCTTCATGCTTAGTGCGACTTTCAAGGTAGCACTTTCGCCATGATTGCTTCGCTTTTCTGCCGAACTTTCATGCAATGCGACAGCGAGAAAACCAGTTATTATTCAGGACGAGTAGTATGGCGTTCGTCACAGACACGTATGATTTTGCATTGCCACGCGGGATTAATATTCCCAACCCTTTTGTATTTAAAGGTATTTTACGTGTCGCAGCTCTGCTGGGCGCAGGTCTTCTGGCTGGAAGTTGCCTGATGACGACCCTGAGCACCGTGGAAGCTGTTCTGCCTGCTTTTGTGCCTTTGGCACCCGCAATGCGACGTCTTCCCGCCGCAACCCCACATCAATTGGCTGTTGTCGATCAAAAAATCGGCATGGGGCATGTCATTCGCCAGCGGTTCATCGAAGCCTATACCGCTGATGCGCCATATTCCAATCTTGATTGGCGGCGCAGCAAGGTTGCTGAAGATGCTCCCATCATCGCTGATGTGGGACCAGAAGCCGTTATTGAAGATGAGCCTGTGGCAATGGCGGCCGTAATTGAGCCGCGCGCGGAGCGCGTTGCGCCGCCTGCGTCCGCTCAGGATGTGGTGTCGCCTGCAGTTATCGCCTCAGCGACAAGTGCTGCGCAAACTGCAGCTCAAGACTATAGCGCAAGCGCAATAGCAGCGTTGCCATCCGGTGACGCTATCCCAGTTCCGATGGCGGCACCCGATGCACAGATCGCGCGTGCGCCCATTGAAGATGACACAGATAGCTTTCTGCCTGATGATGTGCCGTTTCCCGGTCAGAAGCCTGTAATCGACAGGCCAACTGTTACGAAGCCACAAAAGCAGGAAAAGACGCAACTGGCTTATGCGCCGCCAAGTGGGCAGACAGAGAACATTCAGCGCGGCCTTTTCGGGCGTCTGTTCGGTCAGGCTGCACACAACAAGACGGCTATTTATGATATCTCTGCTGCTACGGTTTATCTGCCAAGTGGCGAAAAACTGGAAGCGCATTCGGGCATGGGCCACATGCGCGACAATCCGCGCTATGTTGACCAGAAGATGCGTGGCGCTACGCCACCGAGCACTTATAAGCTTCAGATGCGTGAAAGCCTATTCCACGGGGTCGAAGCAGTGCGTCTGCTCCCAGCCGATGGTCGCAATCCGTACAACCGCGACGGCCTGTTGGCGCACACATATATGCTGCGCCGGGCAGGGGATTCAAACGGTTGTGTGGTGTTTAAGGATTATGCCCGCTTCCTGCGCGCATTCAAACGCGGTGAAGTAAACAGGATGATCGTCGTGACGAGCATGCCGTCATCATCAAAGCCGGCGCGTATTGCATCGATCTTTTGATCTCGCATAGCAAGACCAGAGCTGAATAATAGCATTTCCAGCAAAAGTGCGAAGCGCTTCCGCAGGAAAATCAGTTCGCCGGAGTGATTTCTTTTTCTGCTGCGATGCTTCGGATAAAACGTAAAAGCAAACAGTTACAGTGGTTCCAACGATTCATTCTTAATTGGAGCCGCTGTAAGATCAGCTCTGGCTTAAAGCATATCGCGGAAAAGTGGAAACCGGTTTTCCGATAACGACAAGCGTAAACAGGTGCGACACGCTCTAGTGGATTGAATTTGACGTTTGAAACCCGGCTGACACTTATGCTGTCTCAAACGTCAAATTCGAAAAATCCACTAGATATCTACATCAAACGCCAATGCTTTTATAAAGCGGTGCAGTGATGTCGAGGATCAATTCAAGAGCACGCTCCGTAGCCTGCTTGTCTTCAGGCAGTTCAAATTCTGCAAGCTCAATAGCGGCGATTTGCGACGCCGGAATTGCGGCCAGCGCATCGCGCAGCTGTGGCGCAAGCAACCCGGCTTCGATTGCATAGGCGGCTGGAATTAAGCCCGGTTCCATCACGTCCCAATCGATATGCACCCAGACAGGGCCGGTGCCGATGGCTGCCAGCAGTGTTTCTGCATTGGCAGCCTCTGGCTTGATAATCGTGACGCCCTTGCTTTCGAGCGTTTCCATTTCTTCCGTATCAATGTCGCGAGCGCCGAAAATGATGACATTTTCAGGGGCGACATTGCCGCCATGTCCGCTATCCCAAAGGCCGCAGATACCAGCGAGCGCCATGCCGCCCATATAACCCGAGCCTGTTGTGTCGGGTGTGTTGAAATCGCCATGTGCATCGACCCAAAGAACGGTCAGACCATCAATCTGGCTGGCTGCTTGCGGAATGGTTGCAAGGCTTGCCGAGCAGGTATTGGTAGCCAGAAGCGGTCGCCGACCCGCCTTCAATTCATCAGCAACCGCAGCAGCAAGGCCTTTGAGTGTGTCATGAGCCTGCGGCAATGCTTCACTCCAGTCATCAGAAACAGCAGCTGCAGGCGTTCCCACGGTTTTGACGGAAAGATCGTAGCGCGCAGCCAAAGCATTCGCGACCGCTAAAGCGCCGGGAATGGCGCCGGGTGTGCGATCTGCTACTCGGCCTTGAGAGGTGATGATGCTGGATTTCATGCGAGTCGTCCTTGATACTTACAACTGAGCAAGCCTGCTTTTAGCGAAGAGGAGGAACCGAAGCTATCTCTTTGTTTTCCTGCAATTTAAGGCCTGGAGTTTGTTTTTGTTTCATAGACAAACAACGGAGCAGGATATGCCGTTCGCCCGTTACTCAGGATGATTGACCCAAGGTTTGTGCCGATCACGAAAATGCGTTCTCGTAATCAAAGACAAGTTGATATAAGCCTGCGCGACACCACACCCAACTTCAGCTAAGCATTTCGAGCGAAAGCGTGAACTGCCGTTTGCGTCCCGAAATGCGAAACAACCAAAGTCAGAGCGATTAACACAACTCAATCTTTGCCAGAGCCTTTTTGGTGATGTTGGTGAAACTGATCCCCCAGCTTACAGTTAGAAACAGGAACCGATGATGTTCAACGGTTTTCGGCTTTTTGTGCCCATATTGGCCGGTGCCAATCTTCGAGATCGCCTTATCGGCAGTCTGGGCGCATTAATCGGTATATGCCTGACGGGGCTGATAACCGCACTCGTAATGGGCAGGAGCATCGAGCTTCCGCTGATCGTTGCACCGATTGGCGCGTCGGCCGTGCTGATATTTGCTGTTCCTGCAAGCCCCTTGGCGCAACCATGGTCGATCATCGGTGGCAACGTGATCTCAGCTCTCGTCGGGATAACGGTTGCGCGCTTCGTCGGCAATCCGTTGATTGCCATTGGTCTCGGCGTTGCTCTTGCTATTGCAGCCATGTCGGTTTCGCGTTGCCTGCATCCGCCCGGCGGTGCTGCAGCCCTGACAGCTATTATTGGCGGATCGAGCGTTACCGATCTCGGCTATCACTTTGCTTTTATACCGGTCGGTTTGAATTCCATATTGCTGGTTGCTCTTGGTATTGCTTTCCATAAATTGGCTGGGCGAAAATATCCGCATGTGCCAGCGGCGGCGCCTGCCAATACACACAAGACCAGTGACCTTCCTGCGCCCTTGCGCGTCGGTTTTACGTCTGACGACATCGCCACGGCGTTGAAAGAGGTGGATGAGACTTTTGATATCGATCCGGGAGATCTGGATCGATTGCTCAGGCAGGTGGAGCTACAGGCACTCATTCGCACACACGGGACAGTGGCTGCGAAAGATATCATGTCGCGCGATGTTATCAGCATTGCAGAACATGATAGTCCGGATGCAGCACGGCGCCTGCTGCTTGAGCACAATATCCGCACTCTGCCTGTCATTGGTGAACAAGGAAAGCTGCTCGGCACTGTCGGTCTGCGGGAGCTCAACAACTCAGCTGCTGAGGTCGGCGCGCTGATGATTGAAGCGATAACGGCACAAAAGGACGAGCCGGTCGTAAAGCTGGTGCCATTGCTGACAGATGGTCGTTCCCACGCTGTCATCGTCACGGATCAGGATAATGTTGTTCAGGGACTGATTTCACAGACGGATTTGCTGAGCGCATTGGCTCGTTCATTGCGGTTTCAGGAGCCGGAGCAGCCGAAGAAGCGTAAGTCGCGTTTGCACCTTTTACGCGGTGCTGGAATTTAACCTACAAGCCCAGCCAGCTCCCATCGGAGCTGGCTTTTTTAATGTAACTACGCCGCTTTACGCCTGCGTTTCGTCGGTGTTCATACGGTCTGGCCGCCGATCCGCCGGTCCAGACCGAAACAGATCACACCTATTCTGATCGCATCAGATTCTGAAGGAGTAGAGAATGCGCGGCGCGGATATTTTGGTGCAAATGCTGATTGGTTACGGCGTTGAGACGATTTTCGGGGTGCCGGGCGATACAAATGTGCCACTCTATGAAGCACTGCAGCAGCGGGAAGGTGAAATCCGCCATGTTATGGCCCGCGATGAGCGCTCGGCTGGTTATATGGCCGATGCTTATGGTCGCTTTTCCAATAAGCCGGGGGTTTTTGAATGCCCGTCGGGCGCAGGCGCCATGTATTCGCTGCCACCCGTCGCTGAATCAAACGGCTCGTCCATCCCTGTAATCCTGCTGACCATCGACATTCCGCTGCCAGGCGAAGGACGAGGTGTGCTGACAGAGCTTGATTGTGCCAAACTCTTTGAGCCAGTGACGAAACTTTCCGTACAGGTAAAATCAGCCGAAAAGCTGCCCGAAATCATTCGTCGCGCGTTTCGTGTCGCCTGCTCTGGCAAGCCGGGCGCGGTGCATCTCCAGATACCCGAGGATATGTTGCTTGCCGAGGTTGATCCGGCGCGGATATCGCTGCATGTCGAAGAAGAGTGCAAGACCTTCCCGGCTTTCCCAACGCTTCCGCCCAGGCAAAAACTTCATGAGTTGCTGGAGCTGATTGCCAAGGCCGAGCGCCCATTGATTGTTGCAGGCGGTGGCGTCAACCGCGCCCATGCCGGTGGACTCATCACCCGGCTTGCCGAACGTTACGGTATTCCCATGTGTACGACCATGACGGGGCAGGGCGCGATTGATGACGATCATCGTCTGGCCATTGGCGTGATCGGGGACAACGGTTATCATCCTCATGCCAATTGGGCGCTGGAACATTCTGATTTCACATTGTTTGTCGGCTCCCGTATCGGCTCTGTGGTGACAATCGGCTGGACCTTCCCGAAGATAACACTCAACAGACGCCTCGCGCAGATTGATATCTCGCCTGAAATCATGGCCAATAATTATGAAAATCTGCTCTCCATTCAAGGCGATGCGTTGTTGGTCCTGGATGAATTGCTGCGGATCGAGCCTACAATTGAGCTTGAGAAACATGAAAGCTGGATTGAGGAGCTGAATGCGCATCGCCGCGAATTCTGGGAACATGCCGAAGAAGCTCTCAGCGATGAGCGTGTTCCCTTGCGCCCGGAACGGGCCGTGCGTTCGTTTAACGAAGCACTGCGTCAGTCGGGAACACCAGCACTGATCTATTCGGATGCTGGTACGCCGACACCCTATATGACCCGCTTTCTCAAGATCAACGATAGCGAAACTCGCTTCGCCATTCCCCGCGCTTTCGGGGGCTTGGGTTCAGCTCTGCCCGCAACCGTCGGTGCGTGGCGCGCCGACCCCAACAAGCGACCGATTGGATTATTCGGCGATGGTTCATTCGGCATGACAGTTGGAGAGCTTGAAACATTGGTGCGACTGCAAGTGCCTGCAATTCTTGTTCTTTTCAACAATGGGACGTTTGGCTGGATCAAAGGCCTGCACCGTCTCAAAGGGCACAATCAATGTTTCGGCGTGGATTTTCTGGCGCCAAAAGGACAGGCAATTGCTGAAGCTTATGGACTGAAAGCCTGGACTGCCAAGACTGCTGATCAGCTCGATACTGCGATGGCGGAAGCGTTTGCCTGGAAAGACGGCCCTTGCTTTATCGATGTCCATGTTGAATCGATTGCCGACCGTGTGCCGCCGGTCTATTCGTGGCTCTTAAAACGCGGCGAAGACCCGCTCAATCTCAAGCCCGTTGAGCGTTCTTACGCCTGAACCTGCGACGCCGCAGACAAAGAATGTCTGTGGCGTTTTGCTTCTGTAATAAACCCATCGCGGAACAGGCGCACATTTTTTGATCCCTGACGCGCTTGCGCTGCACAGAGAAAATAGCTTTCTCCAGATGTTTGCACACGATCAAGTGCAAGCTTGAGTTTTCCAGAGCGCAACTCCTCCTGTACGAAAATTCTGGGCGCAATGGCGAGCCCCATACCTGCCACGGCGCATTCGATAATAACGTCATGCGTTGGCAGACGCGGACCAAAAATACGCTTGTTGTAATGGATACCCGCACCGCGCAGCCAGTGCAGCCAAAGGCTTGGCCTGTTCGAATTCTGAATCAGCGGAAAATCGAGCAACTCGACGTCGCCGGCCAGGCCTTTTTCGGGCACAACATCCGGTGAACCTATCACCACAAGTTCTTCCGGGAAAAGCAGATGGCTGCGGACATTGGCCCAATTGCCGATGCCACGCAGAACTGCCAGATCGAGATCAGACTTGCTCCAGTCATGATCATGGGAGCAGGGAAACACTTCAAACCAAATTTGCGGATGTGTTCTGGCGATGGTGCTGATTATGCCCGGTGCCCATTTCCGCATCAATGTTGGCGGCAGCCCGATCTTGAGCAGGCTTTGCGTTTTATAGCCGCGCACCGCATCCATCGACACTTCTTCAAGCTTTGCAAGAATGCGCGAGACTTCCTCGTAATAGCTCTGCCCTTCTTCCGTCAGAACCAGACGCGGCCCCGCACGCTCAAACAGTTTAAGTCCCAGAAAAGATTCAAGATTCTGAATCTGGCGGCTAACACCACTTTGCGTCATGCCGAGATTTTCGGATGCACGCGTGAAGCTCAGATAACGCACGGAAGCATCAAACGCATGGAGTGCTGAAAGCGAGGGAAGAAAGCGGCGCATCGGGTTTCCTTCAGATTTAATCATGATTTTAAGTCATGCTTAATCCAATTTTCAATGCTTTTATTTGATGAGAAAGCGCCGCATTCTCATTGAAAAATAAACATAAGGGAACACGATGGACTACGGTGATAGTATCGACCGAAATCTGGTCAGTATCCTGGAAGAAAACGCGCGTCTGCCAGCAAGCGAGCTGGCACGGCGGGTAGGCCTTGCCCGGTCGAGCGTTCAGGAACGCATTGGTCGCCTTGAGCGACGCGGCGTTATATTGGGCTATCGCGCGATCGTCCGCCGTACAAAGGACGACAACAGCATTTCCGCCTATCTGTTCATCACCGCCTCGCAGCGCATTGTGCAGCGTCTGTTTGCAACATTGCGTGCCTATCCGGAAATCCTGACTGCTGATGCCATCAGCGGGCCCGCCAACATATTGTGCCGGGTTCATGTCGGTTTTCTTGAGGATCTGGAGGCTTTGATTGAAGAGCTGGCGCAGATCGAAGGGATCGAAAACGTCAGTTACTCGGTGGTACTTTCCAATAAATTCAATAGAGAAAGCAGCCTGGCGCATTCCAGCGCGCAGTAATGCTCGGTTCAAAAAGAGGGAAACAACAATGAATAGACGTGAGTTTATCCAGACAACACTTTTGGGTGGCACAGCGGTCATGCTTGCACCTGGACTTTCCTGGGCTGTTGACGGCGGTGCTACGTTGAAAGCCATCAAGGATCGTGGTGCGTTGCGCATTGGCGTGTTTAATGGCACCGCGCCATATTATCAAAAAGACCTTGCGACGGGAGAATGGGCAGGCTTTTGCGTTTCCATGGGCAAAGATCTTGCGGAATATATCGGCGTGCCGCTGGAAATGGTCGAAACCACCTGGGGTAATTCCGTCATGGACCTGCAGGGCAGCAAGATCGACATCATGTTTGCATTGAGCAACAATCCTGAGCGTGCCAAGGCTGTCGATTTCACCGAAGCCATGATGGATAACGTCTTTACCATCATCACGAGCAAGGATCGTGAGATCAAAAACTGGGAAGAGCTGAACAAGCCGGAAATCCGTGTAACGGTTGATTTGGGATCAACGCAGGATCTCTTCGCCCGCAAGACATTACCGAATTGCACACTCGTTGCGCTCAAAGGAGCGGATGAAACGATCATCGCGCTGCAGTCGGGCCGAGCTGACGCAATCGTGCAGGTTGCGCTGATGTCGGTTGTTACCACGCACAAGCTTGGCAGCAAATACAAGGTCTTCGTTCCTGAGCCACAGGATAGCCAGCCCACCACAATCGGCGTGCGCAAGGATGCAAATGGCGAGTTCCGCGACTATGTCGATGTCTGGCTTAAAAAGCGTCGTGAAGAGGGCAAGGTCAATGAATGGATCGTCAACAGCCTTTCGCTCGTGGGCGTGCAGCCATCAGACTTGCCGCCAACTTTGAAGTTCTGACGCGTCAACCATCATGCAGCATCAGCAAGGATCACTCGGTGTCATCATGCTTGACACCGGCTTCCCGCGTCCGCCTGGAGATGTCGGCAACCCGACATCATGGGAGATGCCGGTAAGGTTCAAAAAGGTTAGCGGAGCATCGCCCGACAAGATCATTCGTCAGGGTGGTGCCGGGCTGATCGAAGATTTTGTCATTGCTGGCGAGGCTCTGATTGCTGAAGGCTGCAAAGCGCTCGTTACTTCTTGCGGCTTCATGGCACGCCATCAGAGCACTTTAAGCGGAAAACTGTCGGTGCCAATTGCGACCTCCAGCCTGCTTCAGTTGCCGATGGTCAGCGCATTGGTTGGCCCGCGGCGCACGGTGGGAGTCATCACCTATGATGAAGCAAGCCTTGATGATGCAATCTTCGCTGCCTGTGGTGCAAGCATAGGCACGCCAAGGATTGGTATGCCGGGCGGTGGTGCCTTTCGCGAGTTGATTGAAGGCAGCGGAACTTATGATCGCTCGGCTCTCGAAACTGAAATTACAAAGGCAGCAAAAGAGCTGACGTTACGCGAACCCGATCTTGGTGCCGTTGTTCTTGAATGCACAAACATGCCGCCATTTGCACAAGCAGTCGCAAAAGCATGTGGCTTGCCGGTGTTCGATGTCCTGTCGCTGGGGCATTGGCTGTTCAGCTCAACGTCTTCCCGTGCCTTCGCCGGGATGTCAGAAAGAGTGAATTAATGGACTATCAATGGGACTTTTCCGGCCTTTGGCAGTATCGGGGATTATTCCTCCAGGGCCTGGCCTATACAGTCGGTTTTACAATTGTAACTGTACTCTCGGGCATATTCGTTGGTACAGTCTTTGCTCTTGGCAGGCTTTCCGGCAACAAAATCATCACCGTGCCCATTATGACGGTTGTTGAGATATTTCGCTGTACGCCGGTGCTGGTGCAGTTGGTCTGGTGCTATTATGCGCTTCCAATGTTGATTGGTTTTGAAATTTCGCCTGCGATGGCGGCTTTCATTACGCTTACCTTCTATGGTGCTGCATTTTATGCGGAAATTATTCGTGGTGGCATTGTTTCCATTGATGCAGGCCAGTGGGATGCAGGGCGTGCAATCGGTATGCGCCGTGGCCAGCTCATGGGCAAGATCATATTGCCGCAAGCACTCCGCCGCATGGTGCCGCCACTTGTCAACCAGTCCGTGCTTCAGCTGAAAAACACATCGCTTTTGTCGGTGCTTGCTGTGCCTGATCTTCTTTATCAGGGCCAGCTCGTAACTTCGGCTACCTACCGGCCGCTTGAAACCTACACCCTTATTGCAGTGCTTTATCTCGCAGTTCTCTTCCCTCTGACACGGCTCGCGCATGGGCTGGAAGGCAGGCTGAAATGATGAGCCTGATGAAGCAAGCAAGCCTTGTGGAGATAAGCCATGAATGCTGAACCGATGATCGAAGTGCGTGGGCTGAAAAAGTCTTTCGGCGACATCGAGGTGCTGCGCAATATCAGCCTCACGGTCGAACGCGGGCAGGTGGTTGCGCTTATCGGGCCAAGCGGGTCCGGCAAATCGACATTGCTGCGCAGTCTCAATCTGCTTTCGCTGCCAGACGCGGGTTACATCGCAATTGGTGAGCAGAAGATCGATTTCTCGTCCGGGAACGTGTCGCTCAAGGACAAATACCTCGCGGCATTCCGCGCCAATACCGGGATGGTGTTCCAGAATTTCAATCTGTTTCCCCATATGAGCGTTCTCGATAACGTTATGATCGGGCCGGTCACTGTTCTCAAACAGGACAAGAAGGCTGCCCGCGAACTGGCTATGGAACTATTGGAAAAGGTCGGCCTTGCCGCCCGTGCGGACGCCAGACCAGAACAGCTCTCTGGCGGACAGAAGCAGCGTGTTGCGATTGCAAGGGCGCTCGCCATGCGCCCCGATGTGATGCTGTTTGACGAGGCAACATCGGCGCTTGATCCGGCATTGGTCGGTGAAGTTCTGGCGGTCATTCGGCAATTGGCCGAGCAGGGTATGACGATGATCCTTGTGACCCATGAAATGGCCTTTGCTCGTGATGTCGCGGACAAGGTCATCTTCATGCAGGACGGTTACGTCGTTGAAACCGGTGATGCCCGTCAGGTGATCAATGAGCCGCATGAAGCCGCAACCCGAGAGTTTCTGAGCCATTTCCACGGCGGTCTCGCATAAATGCACGCGCAGAACGGATAAATGTCATGACAGGCAATGTTATTGTCGTCGGGGCTGGCATTATCGGCTCCACCACCGCTTTGCGGCTCGCTGAAGCCGGTTTGAAAGTAACACTGTGCGACGGCTCAGAACCGGGCGGCGAGCAAAGTGCAAGCTACGGAAACGGTGGCTGGATCAGTCCGGCTTCGATCATTCCCATGAGTATGCCCGGCCTGTGGCGACAGGTTCCCGGATTTCTGCTTGATCGCAACGGGCCACTGACCCTTGACTGGAAATCGGTTCCAAGGCTGACACCATGGCTCATGCGTTTCCTGCTCGCAGGGGCCACAAAATCGCGGGTGACAAAAACTGCGGCCAAGCTCAACTGGCTGCTTAATGATGGACCAAAACGCCATCTCGAGCTGGCCAGCAAGACTGGGCAGGAACATCTCATCGTGCAGAAGGGCCTGCTTTACGCCTATCCTGATCGTGCAGCCTTTGAAGCTGAAGCGCTTAGCTGGCAGCTGCGCCGTGATAACGGCGTTCTGTTCGACGAATGGCAGGAAGCAGAACTGCGTGAACGTATTCCGGCGCTTGGAGGCAATTTTCGCTTTGCCATTCATGTGCGGGAGGGCGCCCATTGTCTGGATACCGGAACCTATGTTGCGGGTATCGCCACACAGGCGGAAAAAGCGGGCGTTCATCGGATCCGCAAGAATGTCGTCAGGGTGCTTACCGGTGTTTCGCCGCGTGTTGTCTTCGAGAACAGCGAGAGTATTGCTGCCGATCATATCGTGCTTGCGGCGGGCATTCATTCCGGGAGTATCATGCGTGATCTCGGCTTATATGTGCCGATGCAAAGCGAGCGCGGCTATCATGTAACCTTGCCGATGGCCGAGCTTCCCTTTGATATCCCGATCATGCCGAGCACCGGGCGGATGGGCAATACGCCGACCAATATGGGTTTGCGTCTATCCGGTCAGGTGGAGCTGGCAACGGTGGAGAAAGCGCCCGACTGGCGGCGCTCGGAGGTGCTGCTCAAGCACGCATTGGCGAGCTATCCCAATCTGGCAAAACAGGATCTGCAGCATCTCAAGCTTTGGATGGGGCATCGCCCGTCGCCTGCAGATGGCGTTCCCGTAATAGGTAAACTCACGCAGCATCAGGGGATCGTTGCTGCCTTCGGTCACGGTCATATAGGGATCGCTGCAGCGCCCAAAACGGCCGAAATCGTTCTCGACGCAATCAACAACGTACCCCCGTCAGACAGTGTTTGCGCCTTCTCGCCAGCACGCTTCGGCTGTTAATTATCCCGAACTCTAAGGAATGAAACTATGATGCTTAAAGGTGGCTTCACCAATTATGGACAGCAGATAGGTGTGCTGATGCTGGACACGATTTTCCCTCGTCCTGCTGGTGATATCGGCAATGCACTGTCCTATGATTTTCCTGTGCGTTACAAGACAGTAAAAGGTGCACATGCCACCCGCATCATGGGCAACAATCCTGATCCAAAACTGATCGAACCATTCATCAATGCGGCACGCGAACTCGAAGCGGAGGGCGTACGCGCCATTACCACAAGCTGTGGTTTTTTGGGGCCGTTCCAGAAAGATATTGCCGCAGCGGTCAACATTCCGGTGTTCACGTCATCATTGATGCAGGCGCCGATTATTCACGCCATGCTGCCACCTGGCAAAGTCATCGGTGTGTTCACTGAGCGAGCACATCACATGAATGATGCACATTTCAAAGGCGTTGGCTGGTCGTCCGATGTTATCCCCGTGCAGGTGCAGGGAATGAAGCAGAATGCCGAGTTTCCGCAGACCTATATTGAAGGTCGCGATTACCTCGACACGGAAGTGCTGAAGGAAGAAATGCTGGAGATGACCCGGGAGTTTATGGCGAGCTGTGAAAATCCGGGCGCTATTCTGTTTGAATGCACCAATATGTGCCCGTTTTCATCGTATGTTGCGGCGGAATCCGGCTTGCCTGTGTTTGATATCAACACGCTGATCAACACGTTCTATCTCGCAGCCAATCCACGTCGTTACATTTAAAACCTTTTGAATTCTGATTGCAGCGGCAATGTATTTTAGCCGCTGCGAACGCTCTAAAACCGTTTTCATAGAAGCTGACGGGTTGGGCAGGCCTGAAGCAGGCCGTTTCAACATATTCCACCACCACAGAATAAATTTGCCACAAACCCTACAATTTCAGTCGACTAATCTTTGAGATTTCGTCGCGAAGCCGAGAAACTATTCGAGGCCGGTCCATATTCGTGCGCGTTGCGCGGAAGGTTCCGCCCCAATGCGATGCTCAGCGAAAGTGGATGTGCCGATGCCCTATCAGTTAAGTCTTCTCGACAAGAGCCCGGTAGCACAGGCTGGTAGTGCGGAAACCGCTCTTGCAAATACCGTTTCTTATGCTCAGGCTGCCGAACAGGCGGGCTACAAGCGGTTCTGGGTTGCAGAGCATCATCATGCAGATGAACTGGCCGGGCCTTCGCCCGAGGTGCTTGTTTCTTATCTTCTGGCATCGACAAAGCGGATCAGAATTGGTTCTGGCGGCGTGATGCTGCAGCATTACAGCCCTTACAAAGTTGCCGAAAACTTCAACCTTTTGGCGGCCCTTGGGCGCGGGCGCGTTGATCTGGGTGTCGGCAAGGCGCCGGGCGGACTTCCATTATCAACCAAGGCCTTGCAGCAGGAAACGGGCAGCGAAAAGCGGCTCGATTTCAACAGCAAACTTGAACAGCTCAGCGCATTTCTTGGCGGTGACAAGATCGCATCGGGTCCGTTTGAAGGGCTGGCCGCAACACCTAAACCACAGATATCTGCAGAAAAATTTGTGCTTGGCGCAAGCCCGGAGAGCGCGTTGCTTGCCGCACATTCCGGCTGGGATTTTGTCTATGCCGGTCATTTGAATGGCGATACTGCCAATCTGCAGAAGACGTTCGACGCCTATCGCAATGTGACTGGAAAAGTGCCTGTGCTGGCGCTTGGTGCGGTCGTTGCCGAGAGCCAAGAGGCGGTTGATGCCGCGGTCTCGAAAATTAAAATCTTCAAGGTTCATCTCGCCTCCGGACAATCAGTTTCAGTTGGCACACAGGAGGCCGCCGCCGAGTTTGCGCGACAGGCGGGAGAGACTGATTACCGGGTTGAAGAAAAGCATCCAAATGTGCTCGCAGGCTCGGCAAAGCAGGTGAAGCAGAAGCTCGATGAGCTGCACGAGCAATATGGGGTGACGGAGTTTGTGCTCGAGTTCCCCGCCGTTTCACATGAGCAAAGATTAGCTGCCATCGAAAGCCTCGCAGGCGAACGTCTGGCTATTGCCGCCTGATCCAAAGCCGCTGGCTATAGGGAGTACCTCAAATGAGTTCCAAGCAGATTAGATTCGGTGTGATGCTGCAGGGTGCAGGCGGACATATGAATGCCTGGAAACATCCATCCGGGCCGGCAGATGCCAGCGTGAACCTCCAGTTTTTCATTGATGCGGCACGCAAGTCTGAAGAGGCAGGCATCAGCTTCGCCTTCATCGCAGACGGGCTCTATATCAACGAGATTTCCATTCCGCATTTTCTCAATCGCTTTGAGCCTTTGACTGTCCTTTCGGCACTCGCAGCGAACACGAAGCGCATTGGCCTCGCAGGCACGGTTTCGACGTCCTATAGTGATCCGTTTACGGTTGCACGACAGTTCGCATCGCTTGATCTCATCTCAGGCGGGCGTGCAGGCTGGAACGTGGTGACATCGCCGCTCGAAGGGTCAGGCCGCAACTATGGCAAGCCACATCCCGAGCACGCTCTGCGTTATGAAATCGCCGATGAATATCTTGAAGTAACCAAAGGTCTTTGGGATTCATGGGATGAAGACTCCTTCGTTCGCGATCGTGAAAGCGGACAGTTTTACAAGCCCGAAGGTTTCCATCGGCTCGACCACAAGGGGCGCTTCTTCTCGGTTGAAGGGCCGCTCAATATCCAGCGTTCACCTCAGGGCCAGCCTGTTATCTTTCAGGCCGGTGCTTCCGAAGCAGGTGTCGGACTTGCGGGCAAACATGCCGACGCCGTCTTCACCAATGCGGGTACCATCAAGGACAGCCAGACATTTTATGCGCAGATCAAAGCAAGTGCGGTTGCCCATGGGCGTTCGCAGGACGATGTCGGCATTTATCCTGGCATCGGCCCCATCGTTGGACGAACCGAAGCTGAAGCCGAAGAGAAATATCAGGCGATCCGCAATCTCGTAAGCATCAACGAAGCGCTGTCCTATCTCGGACGTTTTTTCGACCACCATGATTTCACCGCCTATGATCTCGATGCGCCTTTCCCTGATCTTGGTGACGTCGGCAAGAACAGCTTCCGTTCGACAACCGACCGCATCAAGCGGGACGCGGCTGCAAACAAGCTCAGTCTGCGTGAAGTGGCGCTGAATGTGGCGACACCACGCACGTCCTTCATCGGCACCGCAGAGAAGATTGCCGACGAAATCATTCTTTGGAAAGAGCAGAAGGCTGCTGACGGTTTCATCCTTGGATTCCCGGTAATTGCCGAAGGGCTGGATGATTTCATTGCGCATGTTCTGCCAATTCTGGAAGAGCGCGGATATCATGAAGGCAGCTTGAAACACGATACGCTGCGCGGAAATCTCGGGCTTGAGCATCCGCAGAGCCGTTATGCGAAGCCCGTTGAAAACAATGATGCCGAAAGTCACCGAAAGGGTGCGGCATGAATATTCAGCGGTCGCCAGACGTAAACCGTAAACTGGAAATCGAGGCAGGTCTCGCCTCGTTTATCGATGAGTTTATCGCTTTGCGTCGCGACATTCATACCCATCCGGAACTGGCGTTCAAGGAAACCCGGACGTCTGCTCTGGTGGCAGATTATCTGAAGCAATGGTGCTATGACGTTACAACCGGCGTTGGCGGTTCTGGCGTGGTTGGCACATTGAAGCGTGGCAACTCGAACAAGACCATTGGCATCAGGGCAGACATGGACGCCCTGCCGATCATCGAGGCGACTGGCCTTGATTACGCAAGCAGCAATTCCGGTGTGATGCACGCCTGTGGTCATGACGGACATACGACCGTTTTGCTGGCAGCGGCTCGCTATCTCGCCCAATCCGGTCGCTTTTCCGGCACGGTGCATCTCATTTTCCAGCCAGCTGAGGAGATCGGGGCAGGTGCCCGACGCATGATCGAAGACGGCCTCTTTGAGCGCTTTCCGTGCGATGCCGTTTATGGGCTGCATAACTGGCCTGGTGTCCCTGCAGGAAAGTTCGGCTTTGTCACCGGCCCGGCAATGGCATCGGTGGACCGGGCAAGAATTCGCGTGAACGGACGTGGTGGTCATGGTGCCGAACCACACAAATCGGTCGATCCGGTTGTGGTTGCCTCATCCATTGTCTTGGCCCTGCAAACGGTGGTCGCGCGCAATCTCGATCCGCTTGATATGGGTGTAGTGACGGTGGCTTCCATTCATGGCGGCGATGCGTTGAATGTCATTCCGGCGCATGTTGATCTTGGCATTACCATCCGCTCGTTCTCGCAAGCTGTACGCGAAGAGTTGCGGCGGCGGATTGAATCTGTCGCGCGTTCACAGGCCGAAAGCTTTGGTGCTGTTGCTGATGTCAATTATCAGTGGGGCTTTCCTGCCCTGATCAACGCAAAAGCCGAGACGGAATTTGCGCGACAGGTCGCGCTCAGCACGTTCCCCGCTGGCACAGTTATCGAAGATTTCCGTCCGCGCACGGCAAGCGAGGATTTTGCCTTTATGCTTGAGCAGAAGCCGGGAACGTATTTCTTCGTCGGCAATGGCGACAGCGCGGGCCTGCATAACCCCAATTATAATTTCAACGATGAAATCCTGCTTCCAGCGGCGCTGTTTTGGGTTCGGCTGACCGAAGCCTCGCTGATCTGAGATTGCACGATTTCTTCAACATGGATGGCCATCATGGCGGATGAATTTCTCTACACTTCAACGACCGATATTCGTGCAGTGCCGCTGATCGAGGCGCTGACAATCGAGTATGACACGCGCTACGGCACCTATTTCAATGAAGAGGGTGCAGCAGCCGAAATGAACAAATATCCGCCGGAAGCCTTCGCGCCTCCGCACGGCAATTTCCTGCTGTTGCTCCGTGATGGCCAGACAGTCGGTGGTGGTGCATTCATGCGCTATGACGATGTGACCGCCGAATTCAAGCGCATCTGGACGCATAGCGATCTGCGCAGGCAAGGTCTTGCTAAAAAGGTGCTTGAAGAGCTGGAAGCGCAGGCACACCGTCAGGGTTACAAGCGCGTTTATCTGACCACTGGTTTTCGGCAGCCAGAAGCCAAAGAGCTCTACTTAAGAAACGGATACACAGCGCTTTTTGATGTCTCGGCAGACCCGGAAATTTACGGGACTTTGCCTTTCGAGAAAAATATCGAAAACATCAGACAAGTTGATTTTAACTCTTCCGATACGACTGCAAAGCAGGCGGCATTTGGCTAAGTAAATGCTTGGGCGTCAGGGTGGGTGTTGTGGAAAAAACATCCACTGTATCCTGTTTAAATAGACTTATTTGTTTTGAAACTCGACGCCTCATCTCCGAAACTCAGATCAAGTGACTTCCATGACAGACACGTCTGCAGTGAGTCATAAGTTAAATGGCAATTCGGAGCAGCGTTGATCATGGCTATTGCTACAGATTTTGCGGGTACGGACAGGGAGGCAGGCTCTCGCGTAAGTCCCGGCGATTTCAAACATTACCGCATCGTTCCGGCACGTTATCCGGCCCGCGTCGTTGGTACGATCCTGGCCGCAGGGCTGATTATCGCCGTGCTGCAATCGGTTATGACCAACCCCAAATGGGGCTGGCCGGTCTTTGCAGAATGGTTCTTATCAGAGCCCGTTCTTGTCGGTTTGATGCGAACGCTGTGGCTGACAGCGCTTGCAACAGTGCTGGGATTTGCATTGGGAACCGCACTCGCGCTTGCTCGCGTTTCACGCTCGCCGTTGCTATCCGGTCTTTCCTGGGCCTATATCTGGCTGCTGCGATCCATTCCACTGATCGTCCTGCTTCTTGTTCTGAACAATCTCGGCTATCTATATGAAACTGTTAGGTTTGGTGTTCCTTACACGGATATCACTTTTGCCGAATATCCAACCGTTCAGATCCTCAGTCCGTTCGCTGCCGCCCTTCTGGGCTTGAGTCTCAATCAGGCTGCGTTCTCGTCCGAAATCATCCGTGGCGGCATTCTGTCTGTCGATCAGGGGCAGCTCGAAGCTGCCGCCGCTCTCGGCTTGCCACGACGCAGACAAGCCTTCCGCATCGTGCTTCCGCAGGCCATGCGTACGATCCTTCCAACGGGCTTCAACGAAATCATCGGCCTCGCCAAAGGCACATCGATGGTCTACGTGCTCGCGCTGCCGGAACTCTTCTATACGGTGCAGGTCATCTACCGCCGCAACCTCGAAGTCATTCCCCTGCTGATGGTCGCAACCGTCTGGTATCTGATCATCATGACGGTGCTGTCGATCGCGCAATATTACATCGAACGCCATTTCTCGCGCGGTGCATTGCGCAATCCGCCGCCAGCCATTCTGACACGCCTTTTCGCTCGTTTCGTTCCAGCAAAAAGTCCCGTATCGAGCAAAGCGGAGAATGTTGCATCGAGCGAACAGGATTCGCGGATTACCGAAACACTTGCTGTCAGCGGGTTCATGGGCACGCGACGCGGTGCGGTGGATATTCACGGGGTATCGAAGAGCTTCGGCAACAATCTCGTTCTCGACAATGTCAGCCTGCACATCAAGCCCGGTAGTGTGACTGCAATCCTCGGCCCATCGGGTTCGGGCAAGTCGACATTGCTGCGATCCATCAATCATCTGGAGCGCGTGGATGACGGCTTCATCTCGATTGATGACGAACTGCTGGGCTATCGCCAGAGCGGCAACACCCTCTACGAGTTGAAAGAAAAAGACATTCTGAAAAAGCGCGTCGATGTCGGCATGGTGTTTCAGAACTTCAATCTCTTCCCGCATCTGACCGTGCTGGAAAACATCATCGAAGCACCGATGATTGTCCGTGGGTTGAGCCGCGATGCCGCGACCGTGATTGCAAAACGCCTGCTTGCCCGCGTTGGTCTCAGCGAAAAAATCAATGCTTATCCGCGCCAGCTTTCCGGCGGTCAGCAACAGCGTGTCGCCATCGCCCGCACATTGGCACTCAATCCAAAAGTCATCCTGTTCGACGAGCCAACCTCGGCGCTCGACCCGGAACTGGTTGGTGAAGTGCTGGATGTCATCAAGGAGCTTGCACGCTCTGGCACCACGCTTGTCATCGTAACCCATGAGATCGGCTTTGCCCGTGAAGTGGCGGATACGGTGGTGTTCATGGAAGAGGGCCGTATTCTCGAAACCGGCAGGCCAGAGCAGCTTTTCAATGCGGCAACGCATCCCCGAACCCGGGAGTTTCTCGCAAAAGTCCTCTGACGCCAGAACGCCCGCTTTGTTAAGCGCATTCCGAAAATCGGTTCTCACTTTTCGGGATGCGCTCAGGATCCAAACCACAACTCCCGACACTTACGATTGCCCTGACGGGGCAGTCGACAGGGATTGTTTGTCCAAAATTCAGATTATTCTCAGGAGTCATTCAATGAAATCGGTCAACTACAAGAACGCAATATTGGGCAGCTTTCTGGCAGCAGCAACGCTGTTCAGCGCGCCAGCCTTTTCCGCAGAGCTTGATTTTAGCCCGGAGCAGCCAAACCGTCTGCGCACGGAAAAGAGCGAAGCCGTCGTCAATGCCGTTCCCAAGGATTTCAAGTTTGTGCAGGACGGCAAGTTCGTCGTCGGCATTAATCCCTGGGTGCCTCCGATCAGCACTTATGCAACCGATGCAAAGACTGTCGTTGCCTTCGATCCCGATCTCATCCAGCTGGTTTCCGATACATTGGGCCGTGAGCTTGTGCTGGTGCCAATCGCTTGGGCGGATTGGCCGCTTTCGCTTCAATCTGGCAAGTTCGATGCGGTTATTTCAAATGTGACCGTAACCGAAGAACGCAAGGAAAAGTTCGACTTTTCAACGTATCGCAAGGATGAGCTTGGCTTTTATGTGAAGGCCGACAGTCCGATCACGTCGCTGAAAGAGCCGAAGGACATTGCGGGTCTCAAAATCATCACCGATCCAGGCACAAATCAGGAAAACATCCTTGTGCAATGGGACAAGCAGAACGTCGAAGCGGGCCTGAAGCCTGTAGAAATTCAGTATTACGACGATGATGCCGTCAAGAGCCTAGCGATTGATTCCGGTCGTGCGGATGCGGTTTTCAGCGTCAATGCAGTGCAGGCTTATGCTGCATCGCAGCACGGCAAAACCAAGCTTGTCGGCACAGTAAGCGGCGGCTGGCCGCAGACGGCCGAGGTGGCAATCACCACACGCAAGGGCAGCGGTCTGGCCGATACGCTGACGCTCTCGCTCAATGAACTCATCAAGAACGGCAAATATCATCAGGTGCTTGAGCGTTGGAGCCTGAGTTCAGAAGCCGTTGATGAAGCCAAAACCAACCCTGCAGGATTGCCGAAAAGCGGATCGTAAGATCCGCTCGTAATGGGGTGAAATATAGAGAAATCAGGTCATTACACAGAGTTTTACACTCAAGGAGATGGGAATATGACTTATATCAGAAAAGCGGGATACTTCACTGCGGGCCTGATTTCAGGGGCTTTGCTGATGACCAATGCTGCATGGAGTGAGGGCCGATTTGATCTCAGTCCAGAACAGCCAAACCGTTTGCGAGTTGAAAAAATCGATAAGCGTATCGATGAGGTCAAGGACTTCAAATTCGTCAAAGACGGTGTTCTGACCATCGGCATCAGCACCAGCGGGCATCTGCCGCTGCACGACTATGCATCAGATTCCAAGACCGTCATCGGCTACGATGTCGATCTTGCACAGATCATTGCCGATAGTGTGGGGCGCGATCTGGAACTGGTTTCGGTTGCTTGGGCCGATTGGCCTCTTGGGCTTGCTTCGGGCAAATTCGACGCTGTAATTTCCAATGTCACCGTGACGGAAGAGCGGAAGGAGAAGTTCGATTTCTCCACCTATCGCAAGGATGAGCTTGGCTTTTACGTCAAGGCTGACAGCGCGATCAAGGAGCTGAAACAGCCCAAGGACATTGAAGGTCTCAAGATCATCACCGATGCAGGCACCAATCAGGAAAAGGTGCTGCTGGAGTGGGATCGTCAGAATGTTGCAGCCGGTCTGAAACCGATTGAGGTGCAATATTACGACGACGACGCGGTCAAGGATCTCGCCATTCAAAGTGGTCGTGCCGATGCGGTGTTCAGCGTGAATGCGACGCAGGCCTATTCCGCTGGTATCAATGGCAAGACCAAGCTGGTTGGCACGGTCAGTGGCGGCTGGCCGATCACCGCTGAGATTGCGGTCACAACGCGCAAGGGCAGTGGGCTTGCAGCTCCACTGACCAATGTTCTCAACGATCTGATTGCAAGCGGTGCCTATACCAAGGTTCTTGAGACCTGGAACCTCGGACCAGAAGCCATCACCGAAGCCAAGACAAATCCACAGGGCCTGCCGAAAAGCCGTTCGTGAGGGGCTGGGCTGGCACATGAGGGGACGCATATGCCAGCCCGCTTTAGTTTACACAAATGGAGAACGGTTCATGAGAGCAGGTGCTCTGTTAGTTGCTGCATGGGCGTTGGTAGGCGCTTCATCCCTGCCGGCCTTTTCGGAGGATGATTTTGATTTATCACCCGAGCAGGCTGGTCGCATTCATGTGCAGAAAGATGCCAAGGCAATTGCGGCCATCCCCGCAGAGTTTAAATTCGTCACTCCGGGCAAGCTGACTGTGGCCGTTGCGCCGGGTGGTCCGCCGCTGGCGGCCTATGCCACAGATGCCAAGACTGTTGTGGGTGCGGATGCAGACTATGCGTCGGCGATTGCGGAAAGCCTTGGGCTCGAACTTGAAAGTGTTCCGGTCGCATGGATCGATTGGCCGCTGGGTCTCGCATCAGGCAAATATGATGCCGTGATATCCAATGTTGGCGTAACGGAAGAGCGCAAGGAAAAGTTCGACTTTTCGACCTACCGGCAAGGCCTGCATGGCTTCTTCGTAAAGGCCGATAGTGGCGTTACCTCCATCAAGGAACCAAAGGATGCGGCAGGCCTACGCATCATCGTGGGTGCCGGGACCAATCAGGAGCGCATTCTGGTCAAGTGGAGCGAAGAGAATGAGAAGGCGGGGCTGAAACCGCTGGAACTGCAATATTATGATGACGAAGCTGCCAGCCTTCTGGCTCTGCAATCCGGCCGGGCCGATGTGATTGTGCAGCCCCACGCGCAGCTCGTGTTCATCGCCTCCCGCGACAAGAATATCAAACGCGTCGGCACGCTGAGTGCGGGCTGGCCGGATCGCTCGGATGTGGCGATTACAACGCGCAAAGGCAGCGGACTTGCCGATGCACTGACCATTGCCACCAACAGCCTGATCGCAAGCGGAGACTATGCCCGCATTCTCGACCGCTGGCATCTTGAGGAAGAGGCTCTCAAACAATCGGAGACCAATCCGCCCGGATTGCCGAAGTTCAAGTAACATCTCTACGCGCATCCCGAAAACCGGTTCCGACTTTGCGGGATGCACTCACATGTAAAAGGATAAAACGTGCCAAAATCGATTGATTATTTCTTTTCCATCGGCTCGCCCTGGTCATATCTCGGGCTTGATACGCTCGAGGAACTGGCAGAGCGGCATGTGGTCGAAATCAAGCCATATCTTGCGACCGTCATCGAGGAAAATGGCGGCATCTTTTCGCGCAATCGTCCGGTAGCCCGTCGCGCTTATGGCACGCAGGATCTCAAGCGGTGGGCCAAGTTTCGCGGCAAACCGCTTTTCATTGATGATCGCCCGGCTCTGAGTGATCCCACACCTGCTTCATTCAGTGTGATTGCGGCTTACCTTGAAGGTCAAAACTGGCTACAGCTGACACGCGTGCTTCAACATGCGTTTTGGTCTGAGGCTAAGGATATTGGCAAGCCGGAAGTCCGCAGTGCGGTCGCGGATGAAGCCGGTTTCAACGGTCAGTATCTGGTTGGGCGCGAGAATGATCACGACGTTCAGGCCAAATGGAAATCGGATCGCGAACGTGCCGTCGACAAGGGTGTGTTTGGTTTTCCGACCTATATTTACGATACTGAGACTTATTGGGGACAAGATAATCTCGGCTTTCTGGCGAGCCATCTTCGCGGAGAAACCTATTAAATTCAAATGGCTGCATTAGAAACTTCAGATAATGCAGCCAGTTGCTATATCGGCTGTCAGCGAAGCGCGTATCCACCATCCGGATAAAGGTTCGATCCGGTCACAAACCTGTTTCCCATCAGGTAAAGTACGGTATCAGCAATCTCGGATTCAGTGCCTGGTCTGCCGACAAGCGAATTTTGACGATAGTGTTCATAGGCCATTTCGCGTATTTCCTGCGGACGATTTTGCCAAAGATGGCCGTCGATTGTACCGGGTGAAATCGTGTTCACCCGGATGGGTGCCAGATCAATCGCCAACCCGCGACCGAGCCCTTCGATTGCACTGTTGCAAGCTGCATAAACTGCGCCACCCTTGATTGGCCTTGCACTGGCAGCACCGGCCATCAAGGTGATCGAACCGGCTTTGTCGAGGTGCGGAACAGCTTGTTTCACAGCCCAGTATTGGCCCCAGAACTTGGAACGAAACGGGCTTTCAATTGCCTCTATGTCGTCGCTGTCGAGGCCGACCACAGTGTAGGTGGCCGCCGGGACGAACAGATGATCGAAAGCGCCGATTGCTCTGAAAAATGTCGCGAGAGATTGAATGTCGGAGGTATCGACTTCCAGTGCGGTTGATCTCTCTCCCAGAGTTATAGCAGCCTGTTCAAGTCTTGCAGGATCGCGTGCACCTATAACGACCTTACCGCCGGCTTCTACCGCCTTCTTTGCAACGGCAAACCCGATCCCGGTACTTCCACCAATCACGACGATTGTCTTATCTTGCAGTGCTTCTGACATTGCTCACCCTTCACAGCGCTGAAATTGTGTGAAAGGCAATTTATCATGGAGAAAATTTCGCACTTCTGGCATTATTTATATTCAATCACGACAAATATTATCGACAGATGATTTCAAACGAACGGTTCAACGGTATCAGAGCATTTGTACAGGCTGAGCAATCGGGCAGCTTCGCGGCTGCATCAACCGTGTTGGGCCTGTCGCAATCTGCGGTCAGCAAGTCTGTTGCTCGGCTTGAAGATCGTCTCGGTGTGCGGTTGTTTCATCGCACGACCCGCAGTCTAAGCCTGACCGACGAGGGACGCATTTATCTGGAAAGCTGCCGTCGGGCGCTTGAAGAGCTTGCGAATGCAGAAACTGCACTTTCTTCCCGCATAGCTGTTCCGTCAGGACGGGTGCGGATTAATCTGCCGGATTTGTTTGGCCGGAAATGCGTTGCACCTTTGTTGATGCAACTCGCACAGGCCCATCCACAGCTGCATTTTGAAGTGTCATTTGAAAACCGCGTCGTGAACCTCATCGAAGACGGGTACGACCTTGCGGTGCGGATCGGTGATCTGCCCGATAGTATGGATCTGATTTCTAAACGCGTGGGTCAGCAGGACGTCATCATTTGTGCATCGCCCTCTTACATATCGGCCTATGGTAAGCCTTTGAAACTGAGTGACGTTCAAGAGCATTTCTGCGTTACGCAGTTTCGCGGTGGGCGGAATGAACCATGGGTCGTTTTAAACGAGCATGGGGAAAAGGTTCGATGCGATATCCGCGCGAACCATAGCTTTGCTGCTTTTGATATGATCGTCGATGCGGGTATTGCTGGCTTGGGGCTTGTTCAGGTACCCCGCTGGCTGGTCGAAGACAAGCTCTTGTCCGGCGCATTGGTTCAGGCTTTGCCGGATATCAGAACACCCTCGTTGCCGATCCATATCATATGGCCGGGTGGCCGTGTTCTTGCGTCACGCGTGAGAGCAACGATTGAAGCTGTTGCCGATGGTTTGCGGTAGCTCGCGCCGCGCTTGACAGGCGCAGCGCCGCTTAATTTTACTGGCTGGAGAGGCTGTTTCCAGCTGGGGCACCAAGCTCAAAAAGCTTGGAACCTTGCTCGCCATCGATCTCCCGATAACCAATGATCCGAAACCATTTAACGACATCAGGACGGTCAAGCCAGCTTCTGGAATGTATCGGACGGTCGCCGGAAAGCGCCTGAATTTGCTTTATGTGCTTCCGGCAAAAGCGGACGGATCGCGCATTGAAAAAATCTTCCTTCGCTGCAAACAAAGTATCTGTTCCATCATCCGCTTCTTGCCAGGCAATGATCGCCACGACCTTGTCGTCTTCAATCAGTGCATGTGCACGTCCTTCGCGCAGGTTCATGGTAAGGTTATCATAGGCCGATCTTACGTCTTTCCCGGCCGCGATATATTCTGCTGCCATTCGCTCTGAAAGGTCGTGAAAAACGCTTTCCAGATCACCAACACTTGCCGTGCGTGCTTTCATCTTTCTGACCTCCCTTGGTTATTTTCCTCCGCGCCCAAAGGGATAATCTGATTATCCCAAGGCCGATCGGATCGATATCTTCAACGTTAAAACGCTGAAGCCGGTTCCACTTTGAAAATATGCCATGTTGGGTTTGTCGATAAAACCCAATAAAGCCAACGCAAGATATTGGGATGGAGTCTAACATTGCTCTGTGACGGGCGCTTAGCACGATGATCCATGAATCACGGAAATATGAAGCGCAAATTCCTTGAGTGGCGCACGCTGCGCAATCATATTTCTTAGCTCAATGAGTACGTAGTCGTAAAATCACCGATCTGACAAACGCTCATCGAGAAGCGCCCACCTCATTTCGCAATAGCCTCAGGAACAATCAATTGAACAAGTCTCTTCATCTTACGGCGTTTATGCGCCCTGTAAGCCTGCATACTGGCGCTTGGCGATATCCCGGTGCCTATGCCGACGCGAATTTCAATTTCAAGCATCTGAAGGCTTTCGCCCAGAAACTTGAAGCGGCGAAATTCGACGCATTCTTCATGGCGGATCATCTTGCGGTCCTCAACATGCCGCTCGAGGCACTGAAGCGCAGTCATACGGTTACGTCGTTTGAACCATTCACGCTGCTGTCAGCTCTGGCTGCGGTGACTGACAAGATCGGACTGGCGGCGACTGCTTCCACCACATTTGACGAGCCTTACCATATTGCCAGACGTTTTGCCTCGCTTGACCATATCAGCCAGGGGCGCGCAGCGTGGAACATCGTCACGACATCCAATCCTGATTCAGCGCTTAATTTCGGCAAGGACGAGCATGTCGAGCATGGCGAACGCTACAAGCGTGCGCGCGAGTTCTATGATGTCGTAACGGGACTTTGGGACAGCTTTGCGGATGATGCATTCATCCGGGATCAGGAAAGCGGCATCTTCTTTGATCCATCCAAGATGCATGTTCTGGATCATCATGGCGATGATTTCAATGTGCGTGGACCACTCAATATAGCGCGTCCCGTACAAGGATGGCCGGTGATTGTTCAGGCTGGTCAATCAGAACCGGGTCGCCAGCTGGCGGCAGAAACCGCGGAAGTGGTGTTTTGTGCGCCGCGAGACATTGTTGAATCAAAAAAGCTTTATGCTGATTTGAAGTCGCGATTGGCTGCCGCCGGTCGCGCGCCATCGTCGTTGAAGATATTGCCTGCAGCCTTCATCGTCCTTGGCGATAGCCTTGAGGAAGCCAAGCGTAAGCGTGCGAAGCTCGATAGTCTTGTTCACTATGATAGCGGTATCGCATCGCTATCGATTGCTCTTGGCCATGATGTATCAGGTTTTGATCCAGACGACTATTTGCCTCAAATTCCCGAAACCAATGCAAGCAAGTCGGGCAGGGCGCAGGTGCTTAAACTGGCCGAAGAGGAAAAGCTGACTGTCCGTCAGCTCGCCCAGCGTTACGGCGGCTATTCGGGTCTTGCTTTCGTCGGAACCGTCGAAAGCGTTGCCGATGAAATGCAGAAATGGCTGGAAGAAGATGCCAGTGACGGCTTCACAGTTGTATTCCCCTTCCTTCCGCAAGGCCTTGATGATGTGGCGGAAAGACTGGTGCCTGAGCTACAGCGCCGTGGTATCTTCCGCACCGATTACGAGGGCAGCACACTGCGTGAACATCTGGGTCTCCCACGCCCTTCAAACCGCTTTTTTGACGGCAGCTAAGCTGTCTGAACTCTGAACCGATGTCGCGGGATGGATCGGTATTTTCAAACCGAGATTGTCCCGCAATGTCGGACCATCATAATCGCTGCGGGCAAGCCCGCGGCGACGAAGCTCCGGCAGCACCAGCTCGGCAAAGTCTTCCAGACCTGCCGGGAAGATAGGCGGCATCACATTGAAGCCATCCGCGCCATAGGTTTCAAAACGCTCTTCGAGCGCATCAGCCACGTCCGTCGCCGTGCCAACAATCTGCAGATGACCACGCGCGCCCGCAACCCGTAGATAAAGTTCGCGAATGGTTAGATTTTCGCGCCGCGCCAATTCAAACAGAAGCTCTTGTCTGCTTTTGCTCCCTTGAGTTTCCGGCAACTCAGGCACGGGACCGTCGAGATCGAACTGCGAAAGGTCGGGGCCGGACCAGCCCGAAGAAAGAATATTGAGTCCCACAGACGGGTGAATGAGGTTCTGGAGCTGATCGAACTTATCCTGAGCCTCCTGCCTTGTGCGACCAACAACCGGAAAAATGCCCGGCATGATTTTGATATCGTCGGCATCACGGCCATAGCGTGCCGCACGCAGTTTGACATCTTTGTAGAAAGCGGAGGCTTCTTCGACAGTCTGCTGTGCCGTGAAAACGACATCCGCACTTTTTGCAGCCAATTCCTTGCCAGCCGCCGATGAACCGGCCTGCACGGTCACCGGATGCCCTTGCGGCGATCGCGGCACATTCAACGGTCCCTGAACTGAGAAGTGCTTGCCCTTATGATCAAGCACATGCCGCTTGTTAGGGTCGAAAAACCGTGCCTGCTCCTTGTCATAAAGAAAGGCATCATCTTCCCAGCTGTTCCATAGCCCCGTGACGACATCGGCAAATTCCTCCGCCCGTTCATAACGGTCGGAATGTTCATAATGACGGTCGAGATTGAAATTGCGCGCCTCAAAGTCGCTGGCCGAAGTCACAAGGTTATAGCCTGCGCGACCACCGCTTAAATGGTCAAGTGAGGCAAATTTTCGTGCGATGTGAAAAGGCTCATTGAAGCTCGATGAAGCCGTCGCAACAAGACCGATGTGGCTGGTGACAGCCGAGAGCGCGGACAAAAGCGTGAGCGGCTCAAACTGTGCTACATAGCTGTGCGCTGTGCGGCTCAGAATTTCGAGATTGTCGCCGCGGGTTCCTGCACCATCGGCAAGAAACAGCAGATCGAATTTGGCTGCTTCTGCCAGCGAGGCAACGTTGCGGTAATAGTCGAAATTAATGCCAGCATTTGCAACAGCATCCGGGTGCCGCCATGCCGCAATATGGTGGCCGACCGGATAGACGAACAAGCCAAAACGCAGAAAACCCTCACGCTTTGCCATTTCAGGCGCTCCGGGCCTGAGACGGTGTTGCAACGGATAAGGCTGGCAGTTCCAGATTGGCGCGGAAGTCAGAACCGATATAATCCGTATCAATCAACGACCGGCGTCGAAGCTCCGGGATCAGACCATTTAAAAGTAAATCTTCCTGATCGGGATTACCAATGCCGTGCAGCGTGAGAACGTCAACAGCACCCGTATTGAAGCGTTCTTCAATCGCATCAACAAGTTGCTCCGGCGTACCTGCAATCGACCAGTGACCGGTTTCCTGTGCCTCAATAATCAACTGACGCAGAGTCAGACCTTCACGCGCATAGCGGCGGAAGACTTCAACACGGCCCCGGCGGCGGTTAATGCTGGTGACTTCCGGCAGCAGGTTTTCCGGTAGAGACTTGTCGAGCGGCAGATCGCTCAGATCAATATGGCCGCCGAGCATATCTGCAAGTTTGACACGTCCCTGATCATAATCGATTGCCTCATGCTTGTCTTTCAGACGGCGAGCAACATCGGCTTCCGATGAACCAATCAGCGAATGAAGCGAGTTCATGATGAATGGCAGATTGTTGGCTCGGCCAAACTGTGCCGCTCTGCGGCGCAGCTCGGTGGCAAAGGCCACAGCATCTTCGAGCTTCGGCTGCGACGTATAGACGACTTCAGCATAGCGGGCGCCAACGGTGATGCCCGCATCGGACTGCCCCGCCTGAAACTGAACCGGACGACCCTGCGGCAGAGGTGGCACATTCAGTGGCCCTTCTACGCTGAAATGCTTGCCACGATAGTTGATGGGGTGAAATTTTTCCGGGTGGACAGAGATATTACCCGACGCTTTGCGCGTGATCGCATCACGTTCATTTGCATCATAGAGCGCGTTGACGATCTCGATGAATTCCGCAGCCCGTTCATAGCGCTCTTCCGGACTTGGCAGATCGCCGCCGAAATTCTCTTCGCCGACCGAAGAGGTCACGGCATTCCAGCCCGTTCTGCCACCGCTCAAATGATCCAGCGTTCCGATCTGGCGTGCGAGATTATAAGGATGCAAAAATGTTGTTGAGACGGTCGCAATAAGCCCGATATGCGATGTGGCATGTGCCAGCGCTGCAAGCGCGATAACCGGGTCTTGCGTGCCAGTGGTGCCTGCAAGACCCGCTGGATCAAGTTGCAGAAGGTCGGCAGTAAAAAGACCGGTGATTTTCTCGGCTTCCGCCTTCTTTGCCAACTCTATTGCGCGTTTGAACCCAAAGGTCTTGTCCTGGTCATTGTCCGCGGAAACAACGTTGCTGGCACCGAACAGGGTTTTCAAGCGGCGGGTACGTGTTTTGGTCATGGTAATTTCCTTGTAAATTAAGCGGCGCTTATCGTTGGAACGGCATCCAGCAGGGCGCGTGTATAATTGTGCTGTGGTTGGGAAAAGACGCGTTCAACAGCGCCGCTTTCAACGATGCGACCGTCCTTCATCACCAGAACACGGTCTGTCAGATGATGGACGACGCCAAGGTCGTGGGAAATGAACAGAAGCGATGTGCCTGAAGCTGCTTGTAGCTCGGCCAGAAGGTCGAGCACCTGAGCCTGCACCGATACATCAAGCGCGCTTACAGGTTCGTCGGCGACCAGCAATTTCGGGCGCGGTGCAAAGGCGCGCGCGATGGCGACACGCTGGCGCTGACCGCCCGACAATTCACGGGGATAGCGCTTGAGAAACTGCGCCCCCAGACGCACCGCATCCAGCACTTCCACCACGCGCTTGCGGCGTTCATCACCATAGACATGAACTGAATCAAGGCTTTCACCGACGATCTTTTCAACCGTGTAACGCGGATCGAACGAACTGAGCGCATCCTGCGCAATCAGTTGCATATGCGCACGTTGTTCGCGGCGTTGCTCCTCACGCAGATTGCTCCAGAGCTTGCCATCAATATGCACCGTACCCTGGTCGGGTTCAGTTAACCCCAGAACGATCTTCGCGACAGTGGTTTTGCCGGAACCGGATTCTCCGACAATGCCGAGCGCTTCGCCAGCTTTCAGCGAGAACGAGACATCATTGACGGCCAAAGGCGTGTTGGCTTTGCCATAATGTTTGAAAAGCCCCTTGGATTCCAGAACATTAGTGCTCTCATCGATGCGCTTTGCTGGCAGGGGCACCCTGACTTGAGCTTGGTGCGGCTGTGCTGGCGATAGCCGGTAGCCGCGCGATCCGGCCGACGGTACGGCTTCAAGCAAATGTCGCGTATAGGCTTCCTTCGGCGCATTGAGTATCTGCCTTGTTGGGCCTTCCTCAACGATGCGGCCATTGTGCATGACCAGAACGCGATCGGCCAGCCTTGAGACAACAGCAAGATCATGGCTAATCAGCAGAAGTGTGTGTCCCGCCCGGCGACGCTCCGCAAGAAGATCGAGAATCTGCTTCTGAACCGTCGCGTCGAGTGCTGTGGTCGGTTCGTCGGCAATGAGCAGTGACGGCGAACGGGCAACCGCTGTTGCGATCAGTGCGCGTTGCCGCAAACCGCCGGAAAGCTGATGTGGATATTGCAGCAATCTGCGATCAGGGTCGGGAATACCGACCGAGCGCAGCAATGCCTTGCTGCGATCCGTGACATCCGGCCTTCGGAAAAAGCCCTTGACGCCGAAGGCATCAGAAAGCTGTTGCGAGATACGACGTAGCGGATCGAGCGAAACCAGCGCGTCCTGCAGGACAAAGCCGATTTTGTTGCCACGAAGACCCCGCCATTCCTTATCGCGGTAATCAAGGACACTCAGACCATCGATCTCGAAAAGGTCAGCCTTGACGATTGCGCTCGGGCCTGAAAGTCCGATCAGTGCTCGTGCCGTCACTGACTTGCCCGAACCGGACTCTCCAACAAGCGCTACCGTCTCACCGGGGTGAATGGTTAAATTGATGCCTTCGACGACTTTGACCAACTGGTCATCGCGTTGAAAGCTGATGGATAGATTGCGGATTTCAACAAGGGGTGTTGTCATGACTGCCTCCGGCCTTCAAAGGCAAGCTGCCAACGGCGTCCGAGAATGCTGATGGAGATAACGGTGAGTGTGATGGCCAGACCGGGCCAGACGCCAATCCACCAGGCAACACGCAGATAATTGCGCGCTTCTGAGAGCATCGCGCCCCATTCGGGAGCTGGCGGCTGCGGTCCCATGCCAAGAAAGCTCAAGCCCGCAGCGCTGATGATCGCTGTGCCAAGCCCGATTGTTGCAAGGATTGGTACCTGCGCAATGGCGTGGGGCAATACGTGCCGCAACACGAGGATATGACGCTTCAGCCCAAATGTTTTCGCCTGCTCGACATAACCGCTTTGCGCAATAACAAAGGTCTGTGCGCGCACGACGCGGGCGAAACGTGGAATGATGGCGACCCCAAGCGCAAAGATCAGATTGACGGTGCCCGGTCCTGTGAACGAGATGAAAACAAGAGCCAGCAGCAGATCGGGAAATGAAGACACCACATCGAGAAAGCGGGAAATTGCTTCATCAATCAGGCCGCGCGATAGTCCAGCCAACAACCCTAGAATGGAGCCAGCGATAGCACCGATCGCCACAGCGCTAAAGCCGATCAGAACGGAATAGCGCGCACCGTGAACCACGCGTGAAAACACGTCGCGGCCCAAATGATCGGTGCCAAACCAATGCTCTGCCGACGGCGGCAATTGTGCCTGTAGCGGATCTGCCAGCAATGGATCGGCTGTTGTAAGTAAACCCGGCCAGAGTGTTGCAACGGCAATTAACGTTAGAAAGAGTGATGGTAGTGCCAGTGCCGGGCGCGAAAGGGCCAATCGGGCCAGATTACGTAAGCTTGTACCAGCCGTTTTTGCCGTCGAGTGCGTTTCAAGTGAGGGGGTGACACTCATGATCTATCTCCGGCCTTCGGTTCTCAGGCGCGGATCAATCAGCAGATAGAGCACATCAACGATGGTGCTCATCACCACATAGATAAACGCTGAGAAAATAGCGACTGCCAGCACCACCGGCAGGTCGTGATAAAGCACTGCATCAACCGTGATGCGGCCAAGACCGGGACGTCCGAAGACGGCTTCGGTAATAACAGCGCCTGAAAGAAGTCCACCAATCAGCCAGCCGGTCAGTGTCACTGCGGGCAGCGATGCGTGGCGCAAACCATGTCTCAAACGCAGCACAAGATTGCTGGTCCCCCAACTGCGCACTGTCAGCGCAAAGGGTTCTTCCAGCGCGCGTTCCAGACCTTCGCGCAAAACCTGTCCAATGACCGCGCCTAAAGACAAACCAAGCGATAGAGCTGGAAGAACGAGTGCTGCGAAATTCCTGTCCCCCGACACCGGAAACAGCTTGAGCGTGAAGGAGAAGACGAAGAGCAGAACGGTGCCAAGCCAGAAGGATGGCGTTGAAATCAGCACAAGTTCTGTGCCGGCCGCGATTGAGCGCGGCAGCTTTTTACCGGCTGTCCAAACAGCGCTGCCCACAGCAAAGACGATTGCCACAAAGAGTGCGGCACCCGCGAGCTTTAGCGTCGGCCACATCTGCGAAAACAACAGCTGTGAAACGTCTGTCTGTAGATAATAGGAGCGACCAAAATCGCCATGCAGAATACGTCCGAGATAGGACAGGTATTGCATGAAGATTGGATCATCCAGCCCCCATTCAGCGCGAATGGCAGCTTCGACTTCAGGCGTGCGTAACTGCTCGCCAATCAGTATGCTGACGATGTCGCCGGGTGCCAAATGGACGCTGATGAAGCTCAGGGTGATCGCCGCCCAAAGAACCAGCAGGCCTGAGCTTATGCGCAGGGTGATTTGTCCCGTAAGGCTGTTCCGCGGGACTCCGAAACGCCGGGGCAACCAGCTTGCGGGTGCGCGACCGATGGTCGTGGTATTTTCAGCATCCATGATCTGTAGCTCCTCTGTGCCGAAGTCCGCAGGACGGCGTGTTTATTCGCTGCGCCAGATGTCGTAAGCGCTTTCAGGAAGTTGCTTGAACGGGCGGAAGCTGATGCCTTTGACATAGCTTGCAGCCGCTACCTGATCTTCAGGCTCGTACAGCGGCAAGGCATAGGCCTGATCCAAAATGGCGAAGTTTTGCAGCTTGCTGTAAAGCTCAAACCGCTTGGTCTGATCGAGCGTTGAGGCGGCTTCATTGAGCCATTGCGCTAATTCAGGTGCTGAAGCGCGGCTGTAATTGATGTAACCGCCCTTATCGAGTGGCAGGTAATGCAGCTCGATATCGATAGCGTCGGTTGGCGTGTTGGAATTGGCAATCGAGCCAAATTCGCCGGTCTTTCGGCGATCTGTGTAGGTTCCGGCATCCACATAAACGATCTTGAGATCAATGCCCGCACTCTGGCGCGCCTGCGCCTGCAAAGCCTGCAAGAGAACGTCGCGCTGGTCACGCACTGTTGCCTGTGCCTGAATAACTTCGATGGTCAGCGGCTTGCCATCCTTGGTGCGGAAGCCTTCCGCATTGCGTTCGGTCCAGCCTGCTTCATCGAGAAGTTTGTTGGCAAGCTCTGGATTTGCACCGTATTTTCCTTCGATGCTTTTATCGTAGAACTGCGGATCAATAGGCGAGGTGATGCCCCACGCGCGGGTGCGTTCCCCGCGATAGACAGACTTGAGAACGGCATCGACATCAATCGCTGCAACCAGCGCTTTGCGAACGTTAAGCTCCTGCGTTGGCCCCCATTCGACATTGAGGAAAAGCGAATAAGGTGTGCCGGTATTCAAGGCCGTCTGATAGGTGAAATCAGGATTGTCCTTGAACAAGGCCGCATCATTGCCCGACACACCTTCAATGACATCAACCTGACCAGACGTAAGGGCGCCGGTTCTGACCGAGGACTCGCCCAGGAAACGGTAGGTCACTTCATCCAGATAGGCTGGCCCCTGATGAGCAGCATTTGCTGGTGCCCAATTGTAATCCGGGTTTTTTGCGAAGTTGAGTTCCTGTCCTTTGGCATAGCGCTTCAAAATGAAAGGACCGGTTCCTGCAATCTGAGGTCCACCGGATTTGATTTCTTCAGATTTGAATGCAGCAGGCGAGAGAATTTCCAGGCTGGCAATATAATCGAGAAATGGCGCGTAAATGCCTTTGAGCGTGAAACTGACGGTGTTTTCGTCGAGCGCCTTCGCTTCTGCAATGCGCGACACTGGTCCGGTGCTTGTGCTGCCGGAATAGGCCGGGTCTTTGAGCGCCGTAATGTTGGCTACGACAGCTTCCGCATTGAATTTTTCGCCGTCCGTAAACTTCACATCATCGCGTAGCGTGAATGTGTAGGTTTTACCGTCGTCCGAAATCTTATGATCTTTCGCAAGCCAAGATACATAACCGCCGTCAGCGGTACGTGCGAGCAGCGATTCATAAGCATTGCGCAGCAGAAGTTTGGTTTTGTCCTGACCATTGAGCTGCGGATTGAGCGTTGCAGGCTGGGTTTCAACGCCCCAGACCAGCTTGCCACCTTCAACGGGTTTGGCATCTTCCGCGAATGCGATTTTTGGCAGTGCGACCGCTGCGAAAACTGCGGTTCCGAGTGTTAGAAAATATCGGCGATTAAGCATGTATCGGTCTCTCGTAAGAAGGATGAAATTAATCTTGAAGCCAGATGTCGTAGGCATTTTCCGGAAGCCGCTTGAAAGGGCGGAAACCAATGCCTTGAACGCGGGATGATGCGACGATTTGATCGGCAGGAACGTAGAGCGGCAGGCCATAGGCCTGTTCGAGCAGCGCAAAACGTTGCAGCTCTGCGTAAGTCTCAAAGCGCTTTTTGGGATCGAGCGTGGAAGCGCCCTGATCCAGCCATTGGGAGACTTTGGGGTCTTCTGTTCGGCTATAGTTGATCGAGCCGCCCTTATCGCGTGGCAGATAATGGAAATAGATGGTGACGCCATTTTCTTGCGTCGTGGTCGAGTTTGGAATGATGCCGTATTCACCGTCTTTCTGACGGCTGGAATAGGTGCCCGCATCGACATATTGCAGCGCAATATCGATGCCCGCATTCTGTCGGGCCTGGGCCTGTACCGCCTGTAACAGAATATCTCGCTGGTCGCGCACGGTAGATTGTGACTGCACAACCTCGATTGTCAGACGTTTGCCGTCTTTGGTGCGGAAGCCGTCGGCATCGCGTTCCGTCCAACCCGTGTCATCGAGAAGCTTGTTGGCAAGTTCTGGATTAAACCCGTAAGTGCCTTCAATCGACTTGTCGTAAAAGTCAGTGTCAGCGGGCGTAAGAATGCCCCAGGCACGTTCGCGTTCACCGCGATAAACCGACTGAATAATGCGTTCGACATCGACGGCAGCCAGCACTGCTCTACGGACATTGACGTCGGAGGTGGGTTCGCGGGTGATGTTGAGATAGAGCGTATAAGGCGTTCCGGTGTTGATTGAAGTTTGGTAGCTAAATTCCTGATTATCTTTGAAAAGTTGCGCATCGTTGCCGGAAATGCCTTCTGCGGCATCAATCTGCCCGGAAGTGAGTGCGCCGATACGCACTGAGGATTCAGGCAGGAAACGATAAGTCACATCATCGAGATAGGCCGGCCCTTGATGCGCGGCGTTTTGGGGCGCCCAATTATAATCCGGGTTTTTAACGAAACGGATTTCCTGACCCTTGATATAACGGTCGATAACAAAGGGGCCAGTTCCTGCGACTTCTGTTCCACCAGCCTTCAGCTGTGTAGATTCAAATGCTTTGGGCGAGATCAGTTCAATGCCCGCCGCACCATCCAGAAAAGGTGCATAAACGCGGTCGAGTTTTATAACGACTGTGAGTGAATCAACGGCCGTGACTTCGCTCACACGCGCGACATGGCCTGCACTGATGCTTCCAGAATAAGTGGGTTCTTTGAGTTTGCTAAAGTTGAGAGCAACAGCCGCCGCATCGAATTTTTCACCATCCGAAAACCTCACGTCGTCGCGTAGTTTAAACGTGTAGGTTTTGCCGTCGTCAGAAACTTCATAGCTCTTGGCGAGCCACGGCACATAACCACCCTCCGGTGTGCGGGCCAAAAGGGATTCATAGCTGTTGCGCAAGATGAGCTTGGCTTTGGCCTGACCGTTCAAATGGGGGTTAAGTGTGCTTGGCTCTGTCTCCACACCCCATGTGAGAGAACCACCGCTGACGGGTTTAGCATTTGCTTTGGCCGAAGTGATTTCGGCTCCAGCAGCAATGATCAGAGTAAGGGCGCTGGCGCCAGCCAGGAAAGCTCGTCTTGTTACCACGTTGAATATCCAGTGTCGGGAAATTAGGAGAGTTTATGCCGCGATTGCCGGGCGATTATTGGCGAGCAGCTCAATGGTTTTGAGACGATGGCTACCTTCTGAAACAGGACAGTCGACAACGAACTCGGCGATGCCCAACTCCCGGTGCAGGCGTTGAAGTTCATTGTGAACATGCAAGGCTGTGCCACGGATCACACGAGGCGTGCGCTCTTCGATGCTGTATTGTGTGGCACCGGCCTGTCGCACATATTCAAGCGCCTGTTCGTGACTGCCGACATTGACTGGCTGCAGGCCTTCGACCGCGACACGGAAGCGGCGAATATCGCCTGCCAGTTTTTCCGCCTCGGCATCGCTCTCAGCAACAATAACGCTGACCGCTAAAATGGCAGGGCGGTTCGTAATTGTCCGATAGGCTTCAACCGCTTCTTTGATGGCTGCCGGATCGCCCTGAATATGTCCGGCATAAACGAAGTTCCAATCGAGCTGCGCCGCAAGTTCAGCACTTTCGACGCTCGCACCCAGCAGGAAACGTTCAGGTTTTTGCGGCGGAACCGGATAGGCGGCAATGCCGTTTTCATCATCTGATTTCTCTGAACCATGATCGAGAAAGCCATCAAGCTCTGCAAGTTGCGGTTTAAAGGATGGTTTTCGGTCCGGGTCATAAGCCCCTTGCAGTGCGCGGGTTGACAGCGGCAGGCCACCCGGCGCTTTTCCGACGCCTAAATCGACCCGTCCAGGGGCAAGTGATGCAAGCAGATTGAAGTTCTCAGCGACTTTATACGCGCTGTAATGCTGCAGCATCACACCGCCCGAACCAATCCGGATTTGATGGGTATGAGCCAACAAAAAGCCGATCAGTACCTCTGGTGACGAACTGGCAAGCCCCGGTGAGTTGTGGTGCTCTGCCACCCAGAAACGATGAAAGCCTGCGGCTTCTGCTTTCTGTGCAAGCTTTATCGTGCGGGTCAGCGCCGCCTGGGCTGCTTCGCCGTCATGAATGGGACTTTTATCGAGAAAACTGAGCGCGTAGGGCATTTGATCCTCACCAACAACTTCAATGAGGAGATAATCTATGTTTTTTGTAGAATATTAATCGAGCAACGATCTTCCAATATTTGCACGCTCATTAAACGTTCATGCCGTGCAAACGTGCGAGCAAAGAGGCACCGTTAAGGAGAGATACTGTTCGATGGCAGCTTTATGCTTCCACTCAACACAAGTCGGACAGGATTTGTTTCAGCGGAGGCTTTCTATGGTTGATATTATTGTCCAGTCTTCTCTTTTGGACCCGGCCGCACAGCCGCTTATTGACGGTCTGGTTCATGAATATGACAGCCGTTATGCGAATCTGGACCGACCGGGCGGCGCACGCACAGAAATTCTGCGCTATCCCACAGAGGCATTTGCGGCGCCGCTCGGCGGTTTCCTGCTGCTTCAGCGCGATGGGGAAACCATTGCCGGGGGTGCCTATATGAGCCACGACGATGAAACCGTCGAACTCAAGCGTATCTGGACGGCATCGCATTTGCGTAGGCAGGGACTGGCGCGCCGTATCGTTTTGGCGCTTGAAGAAAGTGCCGGTGAACTAGGTTACACGCGGGCCTATCTCTCGACGGGCTTTCGCCAACCCGAGGCCACAGCGCTTTACATTTCGCTCGGCTATCGCCCGCTCTTCGACACATCTTTAGATGTTCAGCAATATCGGTCGCTGCCTTTTGAAAAGCACATCGGTTCCAAGCTAGGCCAGCAGATCTCTTCGCCGCTCTATCCCGCATCGGCCTCATTTGAAGAGGCAACGCAGCGCGTGCAGGAACGAAAGGCGGTGCAGGAAGCAAAGATTCTTGCTCGGCTTCAAAGCTATCGCGAAACCGCTGCGTAAGAAGGGAAACAAGCCATGCCCCTTTCACATATCGAACATTTCGCCTTTCTCATTCCCGGCAGTCATCACGAGAATGATCCTGCAAGAGGTTTAGAGGATACGCTTCAGCTTTTCGAACATGGAGAGCGACTGGGATATGACAGCGCATGGGTGCGCCAGCGCCATCTGGAGCGAGGCATTTCATCTGCTGCTACCTTCCTCGCAGCCGCTTCGCAGCGGACAAAGCGCATCGGTCTTGGCACTGCGGTCATTCAGCTTGGCTACGAAAACCCGTTCCGGCTGGCTGAAGATCTTGCAACTGTCGACCTTTTGTCAAACGGCAGGCTGAATGTTGGCGTTTCAGTTGGTGCGCCGCCTTTTGCGCATCTTATCGCAGATTTCGTCGATGCCGCTCCCATCACTGATTACAGTCATGCGCGCGCAGAAAAACTGGCACAGGCCCTGCGGTCAGAACCGCTTTCGGGCGAGACCGAAGCGGGCAATGCCGCTGGAGCGCAAATCCCGCGTTTAAGACCCTTTGCCAAAGGGCTGACCGACCGCCTGTGGTATGGCGGTGGATCACAGAATTCAGCACGTTGGGCTGGGCAGGCTGGGTTTAATCTTCTGACGGGAAACATTGTCAGCGGTGAGAACACGGACGATTTTCTGACAGCCCAAAAAGCACTCATAGAACGGTTCCGTCAGGAATGGGTGCATGAGCGTGCGCCTCGTGTCGCACTTGGCCGGGTGATCCTGCCCACGGACAGTGCAAGTCCCGATGCGCGCCGTCGCTATACGGAATTCGCCGCCGAACGCGACAAGCGAACGGGTTTCGCCCATGGTCCGCGCCGCACTTTGTTTCTGCCCGATATTGTGGGCACGACAGAGCAAATTCTGGAAACACTCGCAGCCGACCCTGTTCTCCCGCTTGTCTCCGAATTTCGGCTGGAGCTGCCTTACGAATTTCACGCCGAGGATTATGCGCAAATACTCACAGACTTTGCGCGGCTTCTTCCTGCCTCGGGCGCAAGCAAGCCAGAGCTGAGCGTTGTTCGCGCTGGCTAGTTATCCAATCCATTCAATGACGATCGGAATACAATCATGACGAAGTCTAAAACCCTGCTCTTAGGCGTGGGTATCAGCGCCGCAATCGCACCTCAAACGAGCCTCAAGCAATCGCGGCAGTTCTGGACGGAGCTGACAAAACCGTTCGATGGTGCATTTGCATTTCTGACACTGGAAGACGAGTTCGCAGACAAGGGCGGCGATGGGCTGGATGCCATTTTGCTGGCAAACTGGCTTGCACCGCGTCTCGCCAATATTGGTATCATCGCCGGTGCGCCGGTCAATTTTCTGGAACCTTTTCACGTTTCAACAGCCATTGCGACGCTTGATTATGTCAGCGAAGGGCGCGCTGGACTGCTTGTGCAGCAGCTCACAAAACAGCGCAATCTGGAAGCCAGCAAAGCGCTGGGTGCGTTGAATGGTTATCCTTCGCTTGCTCAACAGGCGCTTAAAACGGACACTCAAGCCGCAATCGAGGTTATCCGCAGGCTTTGGGATAGCTGGGAAGACGATGCAGTCATTCGCGATAAGAAAACGCAACGTTTTCTTGATGCATCCAAACTGCATTACATCAACTTTGAAAGCGAAAATTTCCGGGTTCTTGGGCCTTCAATCACCCCGCGTCCACCGCAGGGCCAGCCGATTGTAGCCACCACACTTTCAAACCTTGATGAGCTGAATGTCGCCCGTAATGCGGATGTGGTTTTTGTTACAGCGGATGAGCAGCTTATCAGGGCTGCTGGTACATCCGTTCATGATCGCGCAGCGCCGGTTGTCGTCGCCGACATCACGCTTTCTGACAAGCTAAGTGTTCAGGAAACGATTGATGCCGTTATCGAGAACCAAGCATGGGGTGCTTCGGGCGTAAGGTTGCTCTTGCCTGATCCGCAATCGCAAAGCGATTTCGTTCTCAAAGAACTGCTGCCCGCATTGCAGGCTCGCGAGCTTGTTCACAACGGCGAGGGCACCACGCTGCGGGCGCGGTTTGGTTTGCCTGAAGCAATCAATCGTTATTCAACAGCCGCTTGAGCGAAGGAACCGGGAAAATGACAAAGCTGAAGCAGGTTATTCTCGGAGCGCAGTTTCCGGGCGTCAACAATTTCACCGTATGGAGCGATCCGGCAGCGGGTAGTCAGATCGAGTTTTCTTCGTTCAGGCATTTTGCTGAAACGGTCGAGCGCGGCAAGTTTGATTTCATCTTTCTTGCGGAAGGCTTGCGCGTACGCGAGCAAAAGGGAAAGCTTCACGAGCTTGATGTTGCTGGTCGGCCCAATACGCTGGCTATTCTCACCGCACTCTCTGCAATCACCGAAAATGTGGGCCTGATCGGTACGCTAACAACCACATTCAACGAACCCCATGCGCTTGCGCGGCAGCTTGCGACTTTTGACACTCTCTCCGGCGGGCGTGCAGGCTGGAATGTGGTGACATCACCGGGTGCATTTACTGGCGCGAATTTCCGGCGAGGCGATCATCTGCCCTTCAAGGAACGCTATGAGCGTGCGCGCGAATTTCTTGATGCCGCGCAAAAAATCTGGGCTGGAGGTGATTTTGCTTTCAAGGGCAAGCATTTTGACATTGCTGGTCACTCAGATCTGGCACCGCTACCGCAAGGCGCGCCCGTTATTGCGCAGGCTGGCGACTCGCAGGAAGGGCGCGAGCTTGCCGCAAGCCACGCCGATGTTATCTATTCCCGCCATGGCACACTGGAAGCGGGGCAGGAGTTTTATCGCGATGTGAAGCAGCGTTTGGCTCATTATGGGCGCAGTCCGGATTCGCTGAAAATCTTGCCGGGCGCCAATTTCGTGTTGGGCGATACGCAAGAAGATGCGGAAGAAAAACTGCGCGAAATCCGTCTGCAGCAGGTCAGCCCGAAATCTGCCATTACGTTTTTGGAGCAGGTATGGAACCGGGATCTTTCAAACTATGATCCGGATGGACCGCTTCCGGAATTGGAGCCGGATGTTGCACACGAGCAATTGGCTCTCGGGCGCGCCAATCGTTATGATGACCGCATTGATACGGCGCGTGCATGGCGCGAGCTCGCTGAACGTGACAAGCTTAGCATCCGTGACCTGATTATTAAGGTTACAGCGCGTCAGCAGTTTGTCGGCACGCCGCAGACGATAGCGGACGAAATCAACGCCTATGTTCAGGCTGATGCAGCGGATGGGTTCGTGTTTGCGCCGCACCTTACGCCCGGAGGCTTCGACGAATTTGTTGAGAAGGTTGTACCGATCCTTCAGGACAAAGGCGTGTTCCGCAGCGATTATGCCGGAGAAACATTGAAAGATAATCTCGGCTTATCAGCTTAACCGCCAAGAACAATAAGCAGTGGCGCGTAATTGCGCCGTTGCTGGTTCTAATTTTCTACAAAATCAGTCGAATATAGAAAGCGCATTCTCGGCCAATCTGTCGAGCGCTGCTACCGTGTGGCGGATTGATAAATCTGGAGTAATAAACAGACATGGGATCAACGGTAACATATCTCCGCGAGAGTATTCCGCAGTATGTTGAAGAGCCTGTAGATATCGAGGTTTCTCCAGGTGAACTCAAGGCCGCTATGCGACAGCTAGCGGGTGGGGTAAGCGTTGTTACAGCGGGGTTTGACGAAGGACGCACGGGCGCAACGGTGACGTCAGCGACGGCACTGTCTGTCGATCCTCCAACAATCATCGTGAACATCAACCGTGGTTCGTCGGTCTGGCCGGTGATCAGCCGCCACAACCATTTCTGCGTAAACATTCTGTCTGCTGGTCAGCAGGCTATTGCGGACCGTTTTGCAGGAAAAGATGGCGTGAAGGGCGCTGCCCGATATGAGGGCGCTGCTTGGTACGCTCTCGAAAGCGGCGCGCTGGCGTTGCATGGCGCGTTGGCTTCGGTCGATTGTGCGGTTGAGGACGTTATTGAGCGCCATACCCACGCTATCATTATCGGACGGGCACTGAAGATTGTGACCGGCGGCGGCGAGCCGCTTCTTTATCACGGCGGCGGTTATCGATTGCTGGGGCTGTAATTTAGTTTAAAGTAGATAATATAAAAAGCCGAAGAATATATTCTTCGGCTTTTGCTTTTTTTGAAATTATGGCAAAATTTAAAAGAAATAATTTTCATCTGTCTATATAATTTTAAATATAAATTCCTGACATTATTTTAATTATATAAATAAGTTCAATCATCTTTCTTTATAAGCAGGGTGATTGCATGACTTCCGAAAATAAGAAATCTTATCTATCTCGGCGTGCTTTTCTGGGGGCATCCGCAGTTGGTCTTGGTGCGGCAGCCATTGGTGGCTCCGATGGCTTTGTGCGCAAGGCATTCGCACAGAGCACGTCGTCTTCTCCGAGAGTGATCAAGCTGGCCTGGGGGCAGACGGCTGTGTGTCAGTCGCCAATTTCGGTCGCGCTCAAGAAAGGCTTGTTTGAGAAATATGGCCTGACTGTCGAACCGGTCAATTTCTCTGGCCCAACCGATCAGCTGCTTCAGGCAATTGCCACCGGCAAGGCAGATGGCGGCATCGGCATGGCGCTGCGCTGGCTTAAGCCACTGGAGCAGGGGTTTGACGTATCGCTGACTGTCGGAACGCATGGCGGCTGTATGCGCCTACTGGCAGCACCCGATTCAAGCATCAATTCGATTGCTGATCTGAAAGGCAAAAAGGTTGCCGTCAGCGATCAGGCAAGCCCGATCCGCAACTTCTTCGCCATTCAGGCGGCCAAACAGGGCATCAATCCGGATACCGAAATCGAATGGCTGCAATATCCGGCTGATCTCTTTGCGGAAGCCCTGAAGAAGGGTGAAGTGCAGGCTGTGGCTGGCGATGATCCGCACGCCTTCCTCCAGCGCGAGCGTGATGGTCTCAAGGAAGTCGCGACCAATCTTGATGGGCAGTATGTCAATTCTGCCTGCTGTGTGCTGGGTCTGCGCGGAAGTCTGGTTCGTGATGAGCCGGAAGTTGCGAGCGCCTTGTCGCGTGCAATCGTAGAAGCACAGGCTTGGACTGCAGCGCATCCAGACGAAAGCGCTGAAATCTTTGCGCCTTTCGTTCCGGGCAATGTCTCTGCAACGGACGTGGCGCGTATTCTGCGCAGTCACACGCATGACCATCATTCGACGGGCGATGCCTTGCGCAAGGATGTTGCTCTGTTCGTGGATGAGCTCAAGATCATTAATGTCATCCGGCCAAATACCAATACGGATGCATTTGCCGAAAAGATCGTCGCCAATGTCATCACCTGACACAGTCTATATCTCGTCCAAGGACGACGCGCGGGAGGCTCTGCCCTCCGCGCTTCGTCGCTCGCTATGGCCGTTTGTGGCGGTGATCGCCTGGGCTATCGTCAGTGCGATTTCCGTCTTCCTTCCCAATGTGGTGATTGGCTTTGCTGAGCCGCTTTATGTTCGTGAAACCAATGGCTTGTTTATCGGTTGGACGATCCTTTTGGCAGCCGGTGCAGCATTGGTTGCGGTCTATCCGGCATTTGGCAAAAGGCTGGTTTACTGGTCGCCATGGCTGACGGCTCTGGCGGTATTTTTTGGTGTTTGGGAATTGCTTACGGCCAAGTTTGCATGGCTCCCTGTGCCGTTTTTCCAGCCGCCTTCGTCTCTGCTCGAAGTCTATCTCGATGATTGGCCGCGTCTGCTCGACAGCCTCTACAACTCGTTCAAGCTGCTGGCTTCGGGTTTTGTGCTTGGTGCGATTGCTGGTTTTCTGACAGGTGTTTCCATCGGCTGGGTACAGGCAATCGGCTATTGGGTTCATCCGGTGTTGCGGTTTCTGGGGCCAATTCCATCGACTGCACTGCTACCGATGGCATTCTATTTCTTCCCGTCAGGCTTTTCAGCAGCAGTCTTCCTTATCGCGCTTGCAACATGGTTTCCGCTTACGGTTCTGACATGGTCGGGCGTGGCGAGTGTCGATAAAGCCTATTACGACGTTGCACGCACTTTGGGCGCCAGTCAGTTGTTCCTGATCCTGCGCGTCGCAATTCCCGCAGCATTGCCGCATGTTTTTGTCGGTCTTTTCATGGGGTTGGGTGCATCTTTCTCGGTGCTGGTCGCCGCCGAAATGATGGGCGTCAAGTCCGGTCTCGGCTGGTATCTGCAATGGGCGCAAGGCTGGGCGGCCTACAACAATCTCTATGGCGCGCTCATCATCATGGCGATTGTATTTTCCGGTCTGATTACGCTGCTCTTTACGGTGCGTGATCGCGTTCTGACTTGGCAGAAGGGGGATGTGAAATGGTGAATGCTGCCCTCAAACAAACGCCTGCCGCCACCGCTGATGAAAGCCGTGGCTTCCACATTCAGGTTGAGAATGTAAGCCATCGCTTTGGTCTTGAAGGTAAGTCATTGCCGGTTCTCAACCACATTGAGCTTGATGTGCAACCGGGTGAATTTGTTGCCATTCTGGGTCCATCGGGTTGCGGCAAGAGTACGCTTTTGCGGCTCGCTGCCGGTCTGGAGCCGCCAAGTGAAGGGCGGATTCTTGCCGATGGCGAGGAAATCCTCGGTCCTAATCCGTCGCGCGTGGTGGTCTTTCAAGACCCCACACTTTATCCATGGCGTACGGTGCGGGACAATGTGGCTTTGGGGCTTCAGGCGCGTGGCGTGCTGAAAACTCAGGGACACCGCATCGATGAAGCGATTGAACTGGTGGGATTGTCGGCTTTTGCCAATGCCTATCCGCGCCAGCTTTCGGGCGGCATGGCGCAGCGTGCAGCCTTGGCGCGTGCGCTCGTCAATGATCCGAAATTGCTCATTCTGGACGAGCCATTGGGGAAACTCGATTCCCTGACGCGGCTTGCCATGCAGGCTGAGCTTCTCGATCTTTGGCAACGCAACGGCTTTACCACACTTCTCGTCACGCATGATGTCGAGGAAGCGCTTTTCCTTGCACAACGGGTCATCATCTTTGGCAATCGCCCGGCAAGCATCGAAGCCGAACTTAAAGTGGATCTCAGCTATCCGCGCCATCGCGGCGATCCGCGACTGGCGGAACTGCGCAGGCAGGCGCTTGCGCATCTTGGGCTCGATGCCGACTGGTAAAATCAGGAAAGAAAAATGTTCAAAAAAGCAATTCTTACAGCGGCCCTATTATTGGGGTCGATGACGCAACTTTATGCTCATGCGCATCTCGCACAATCCGAGCCAGCCGAAGACGCTGTGCTCAATAAAACGCCTGCCACTGTTTCCATCGAATATACCGAAGCGCTGGAACTCGGCCTTAGCAAACTTGTCCTCAAGGATGAGAGCGGGGCGACTATCGAGACCAGTAAGCCTGAACATATTGACGGCAACACAAAGACGCTCTCGGTCACACCGCCAGCTTTGAAGCCGGGTACTTATACGGTCGAGTGGGGCGCTGCGTCGGTCGATACGCACCGCACCGAAGGCGCGTTCAAATTCAAGATTGCTAATTAAGGTCGCCGGGCGCAATGACTGGAATTGATATCGTCATTGCGCTCGTGCGATGCCTTAATCTTGCGGGCCTCGCAATGCTCGCAGGGGCGCTATTTTTTCGCATTTTTCTCATGAAAGCCGAAAAAGGCGAAGGCAAACCGACGGCAAGATTAAGATTCTGGTGGCAACTTTGTGTCTATTCTGTGGCAATCAGTGCTTTTGGACTGGTTCTATGGGTACCATTTCAGTTCTCACTGCTGTCTGGTGCGAATGGTTTTTCTGATACATTCGTCTTTCTCCCAACCGGGCTTTTAGGCACAGCGTTTGGCATTGCATCCTGCCTGCGCGCATTAGCAATCGTGTTTGCTGCCTTGCTTCTGCCGTATGCGATAAAGTCTCAAGCCATCCGTATCCTTTTGTTTTTGATCGCTGTTTTGGCGCTTGGTCTCCAGATTCGCATGGGGCACGCCGCAGCCGCTGATACTATCTGGCTGCCGCTGGCGGTTTCTGCGCATGTGATTGCAGGCGCGCTATGGTTTGGTTCGCTGCCTCCGCTCTATCTTCTTTTACGCGTTTCGCGGGATGACGGTTTGCAGGCAGCACAGCGATTTTCGCTATATGGCGTTGTTTTTGTTGCAGTTCTTGTTGTTGGTTCCGCAATTGCAGGATGGCGTTTGACAGGTGGTTTTCCGGGGCTGGTTGGCACCACTTACGGCAGGATCATGATCGTGAAGATCGCGCTTCTGGCAGCCATGTTAACACTTGCAGCACTTAATCGTTTCTGGCTGAGCCGTGATGGCAGCAGCGGGCGTGGACTTGGCTATGCGTTGATCCTTGAGGGAACAATTGGTCTAGCAGTATTTCTCGCGGCGTCACTTCTCGCGACACAACCGCCCGGCGTTCATGAAGACATCATCTGGCCTTTCGCCTATCGTTTGCGCGACAATATTCTGGGTGATGCGTTTCTCGTCGATGCCGCGTGGCGGAGCTTTAAGCCACTTCTGCTGGCATTTCTGATCGGTATTGGGTGCCTTTTTCTGCCTAAATGGCGATGGCAAGCTATTGTTATCGCAGCAGTTATCGGGTTCGCGTTGTTCCAGCCACCAAGCATCGGATTGTTTGTTCAGGATGCAAATGAAGCAAGCTTTCTGCGCTCGCCCACCTCCTATACGTCCATCGCAATTGCGCGGGGTGCTGTGGCTTTCGGAGGCAATTGTGCCTCTTGTCATGGCAATGACGGGCGCGGGCGCGGTGAGCAGGCAACGGGCGATCCGGTATGGCCACCCGATCTGACAGCACCCTTGTTTGCGGATCGCAGTGACGGCGAAATCTTCTGGACGATCATGCATGGCAAGAAGTTGCAAGACGGTCGGCAATCCATGCCCGGTTTTGAAACAATGTTGGATGCTAAAACCGCGTGGTCGCTAGTGGATTATATCCGAACGATTGCTTCCGCCCGAACGATCAGTCTGCCTGCGCCTGATGGTGCGGTTTACCCGGCGGCAAGCCCGCGGATTACGGTCTATTGCGGGGCTAGACGGCATGAGGTCGGTCGTCAATCCGACAATTTCTGGCTGCTTCATCTTAAGGGTGAACCGCTTGAAGCTTTTGCTGTCGATAGCAATGGCATCACGGCACAATGCGATGTTTCCGACCAGACTGCGGCTTTGGCTATGCAGCTTCTGACACCACCTGCCGATAGGGCGAGCTTTCTCGTAGATCAGAATGGCTGGATACGTTTTCGATGGTCGGGGCACGAAAAGTTAGAACCTTCAACTCTTGAGACAGCAATTAGCAAGGCTCGCGCGAATCCGGTCAGCCTATCGAATAGGGGACATCATTCATGATGATCCGAGCAGCGTTGCTACGCGAATATAAATGCAAAGAGGCGCCCTGCAATGGATTGCAAATCTATGTGCCGGGCGAACTAAGTGAATAATTTTCTTAATAAAATTTAGCGGCTGGTGAAAATTAGACGTTGAATTTTGATGCCTGTTGGCAAGAGGGAGTAGATCATGGGTAACATACGCAATGGCTTTTCGGAGCTTGTCGGCAATACGCCTCTGGTTGCTTTCTCACGCCTTCAGAAAAGCAATGACGTTTCTGTGCGGCTTCTCGCAAAAATCGAATATCTCAATCCGGCTGGCAGCATCAAAGACCGTACGGCATGGGGGATTATTCGGGATGCCGAGCGTGCCGGTAAGATTAAGCCGGGTGATCTTCTGGTAGATCTGACGAGTGGAAATACGGGCATTGGTATTGCGGCTGTTGCTGCCGCAAAGGGCTATCGGACGAAGTTTTACCTGCGTGATACGATCAGCGAAGACAAAATCAATATCCTGCGTCAGTTCGGGTCTGAAATCGTGCTGATCGACAATGACGAGCTGCTGGAACCGGGAGCGCTGCAAAAGGTGCTTGATCGTATTCGCAGCGAAAATCCGGGCGCTTACTATACGGGTCAGCGGTCCAATCCTGCCAATCCGGCAATTCATTTTGAAACGACCGGCCCGGAAATCTGGCAAGACACGGATGGCGAAGTGGACATTTTGGTCAGTACCGTAGGCACTGGCGGGACCATTTCAGGGGCGGGAAAATACCTGAAAGAAAAGAAGCCATCCCTTCGCATCATTCTGGTGGAGCCGACGGCAGATTCTGTGCCTTCTGCCGATAATCCAAAAGCCGAAACCATTGAAGGCGTTCACAAAGTCACCGATATCGATGAGACTATTCTGCCTGAAAACTACGACAAGGCTATTGTCGATGAAATCATTGCTGTGACGACGGAGCAGGCTCGACGTGCCGCATTATCGGTTGCACGGGAAGAGGGCTTTCTGGTTGGTACGTCTTCCGGGGCCGCTATTGCTGCGACCCTTCAAATTGCAAAGCGCCCGGAAAATGCAGGGAAGACCATCGTTGCCGTTCTGCCTGATAGCGGGGAGCGCTATTTGTCACTGTTTCAAGAACCAGTCATAGCGGATTAGGGGTTGGTTCGATAACAATTGAGTTAAAAAGAAAATATTCAGCGAGTAGTCAGTATTATATAATTTATAACAGTTATTTTTGTTGAAAATATAGAACATAATTTTGTTGAATTGTGTAATTATATCAATTCTGAATATTATTATATAAAATATTATTTGTCATATATTTTACAATAATTAGATATAATTGCCTTAATCGAATTATCCCTCTGAAATAGAACGATTTTGTTTATTGTTATTGGGGATAATTATGATTCTGAAAAACACTGTAATTGGTTCGGCATTTGCTGTTCTTGGGGTGACACACGCAAATGCAGCCGATGCAATTGTAGCGCCGGAGCCAGAGGCTGTAGAATATGTGCGTGTCTGTGATGCTTACGGAGCAGGCTATTTCTACATTCCGGGAACGGAAACCTGCCTGCGTATCCATGGTTATGTTCGTTACGACCTGAGGGGAGGCGATAACGTCTATTATCGTGGTGCAGGCATCAGCCGTGCTCCGGACGGAAGTGCTTATAATCTGAGCCCGCGTGGTAAGTCCTATGATACCTGGACGAATAATACGCGTTTCACATTACGCACATCGACGGCTTCCGAAACGGAGCTTGGTACGCTTTCGACCTTTACTGAAACCCGATTCAATTTCGGTAATGGTGTGGATGCCGGAACGACGCTCAACCGTGCGTTCATCCAGCTTGGTGGTCTGCGCGTGGGCCTCGATGACACGGCATTCTACACATTCACCGGATATTTCGGTGACGTTTTGAATGACGACGTTATCAGTGCTGGTGGTTATCGTACCAATCAGATCAGCTACACTTTCAAGGGCGGCAATGGCTTTTCGGCTATTATCTCTCTTGAACAGGGTAACAACGTCGATGTCGATTGGAATGGCGTGATTGATGACTACACACCACACGTCGTTGCTGGTTTGAAATATGCGCAGAGCTGGGGTTCGATTGCAGGTGTTGCAGCTTATGATGCTGTCAACGAAGAGTGGGCCGGAAAGGTTCGCGTTGATGTTAATGTAACCGACCGCTTCTCGGTCTGGGTGCAGGGTGCATACAAGTCGAACGACGATCATTACGTTCATTACGATGCAAGCGGTGCCGTTGTTCACGATGGTGGCAGCAGCACTTATCGTGGCGTTCGTGTGATTGACAGCTTCTACGGAACGTGGGGCGGTGATTGGGCCGTTTGGGGTGGTGCTAAATTCAAGGCTACCAACAAAGCGGTCTTCAACGTTCAGCTGGCCTATGAGGATGCGGAAACTTTCGCAGCCAGTGCAAACGTTGCTTATCAATTGGTTCCTGGCTTCACCATCACGCCTCAGATTTCCTACACCAAGTGGGATGACACGAACTCGATCCTGAAAGGTCAGGATGCCTGGCAGGGCGTAGTTCGCTTCCAGCGTTCATTCTAAACTTCATTCAAGATTTGCGTAATCGATGCAGTGGCGGCTCTGGCTGCCACTGTTGTTTTAGCGCACAGGCGAGGGTGGTTTTTCCAGCCATCATGTTTTTCAAAGGGCTGAAATTTTACATAGCTAAAGGCAATTAGCCTGCTGTGCCTCGTTTTCGCCGCTTGAGAGAGACTACAATGGCCACCAAATCGTTATTCGTGAACGCTATTGATAGGAGATGTGATTACGATGCAAACTCAGTCAGATTATCAACACTCTTCATCATCAGGCTATGGCGAAGGCGCACAGGCACGAGGAACAATCGCGTCGTTGCTGGCTGCCGTTGAAATAGCAAAACAGACTGCAAATGAAAGTCTGCGCCGCGCTCAGTCGGCACCTTTGCCGCACATTGCCGATAATACGATATTCATCGCATTATTCGAGCGTCACCTATCAGATCGTGAAGCCCTATTTTCCAGAATTCGCCAGCTCGACGATGCAAAGGCGTCTTTCAGGGCTTGAGCATAACGAGCAATTCATTCCATAATTGCCGCATAAATTGTAGCATTTCCAGCAAAAGTGCGAAGCGGTTCTGCGTCGGATAATGCATAAAAACAAACAGTTACAGCGGTTCTAACGATTCATTCTTAACTGGAACCGCTGTAATGAGCAAAAATTTGGTAAGCAGGAAGAATTGTAGTGACTGATTTTGCATCCAGAATGACGCTGACTGAGGAGTTGGTCTCGCTGAGCATTCGGGCAGAAGTGGATCGAGGACCGGAGCCAAACAGGATTCCGATAACTGATCTGGACGTGCAGGCACTTTCTGAAAAGCTTTATCATGAAAGCGGCGACACGCCTCTGTGGGTGTTCGCTTATGGCTCTCTTATATGGAAACCGGATTTTAATGCCGTTGATTGGCGTTACGGCGGCGTGAAGGGGTGGCACCGTTCGTTCTGCCTACGACTTACCCGCTGGCGTGGCACGCAAAGCCAGCCTGGGTTGATGCTCGCGTTGCGACGCGGCGGCAGCTGCAACGGTATCGTGTTTCGGTTGTCTGAAGAGGATCGGCTTGGCCAGATTCAGCGCATGGTCCGCCGCGAGATCAGCTCTATAAGTGATGCTTCCAGTATCCGCTGGGTATCCGTTGATACACCGGACGGGCCTGTGCGTGCTTTGACGTTCTGGGCTGGGCCACGCGGCGACCGCGTTTTGAACGGCTTGCCGCTGGAATGTGTAGCAAGCACTTTGGCGCGAGCATGTGGGCATATTGGTTCCTGCGCGGAATATCTTTATCTGACCGTCAAACATCTGGAAGAAAAAGGCATTCGCGATCGCAATTTGTGGAAGCTTCAGGAACTGGTGGCAGCTGAGATTGCGACACTCTATGAGGTCAACGCCAAAGCATCCGCATGAGCGGTTTGGCCGTCAAGACGTGTAAGCCCGAACGCGTATCCCTTCCGAATGTGACATTTGGTCTGTAACGATAGACTATTAATCCGCTTGATTTAGTGCAAAAGCAGCATTCATCGGATCGGCGGAGGTTCCATGCTCACAAAAAAGGGGAAATACGGCCTCAAAGCATTGGCTCACCTTGCCTTGCTTGCTCCCGGCGAGAGCGCATTCGTTGCCGAGATTGCCGCCAAAAACAATATTTCCAAGAAGTTTCTCGACGCGATCCTGCTGGAGCTGCGTAACGACGGCATTTTGCGGTCGAAGAAGGGGCCGGGCGGTGGCTATAGTCTCGCAAAACCTGCCAGTGAAATTAATATCGGGCAGGCGATCCGCGTTCTGGATGGTCCACTCGCACCTATTCGTTGCGCCAGCCGAACAGCTTATGAACCTTGCGAAGACTGTGAAGATCACAATGCTTGTCAGGTTCGCCGATCAATGCTGCTTGTTCGCGAAGCAATTGTCGGCGTTCTCGATGCCATGACGCTTGAGCAGTTTGCTCGCAACGGCGGCCTTGAAGATGACGGAACTGCGCCTGAATGGGCACAGCTCACGGCCTGATCTGGATCACTTCCGATAGTTGATCCTGTAAGTCAGACTACCTTCAGTAACCTCTTCAATTTCAATAATAATATCACGTATTTCGACGGTCTTCTGATCTTTCGGAAAAGAGAAGGTCTGCCCTGAGGCTGGGTAGTTCAAATCTGCGATTGAATAGCCGCGGACTTCAAACTGCATTTCGCCATTTTCAATGCCGAGGAAAGCAATATCGTAGATCGTCCCACTCTCGTCCGGGCTGTAGTCGCCAGCCTTGGGCAGCGCTAGCCCTTTTCCGTAATCACGGGGCGGGATGATTGGATTAGCTGAGAGGACAAATTGCGAGCGCCCGAACGTATCGGTTTCTGGTGCAGGCTGTTCCTGCGACTGCACTTGCGGAGCGGCTTCGACTGCACCAGCGGCCGGACCTGCAATTCCGCTGGCGATTGAACTGCATAGAATGGCTGCAGTAAATGATGACGTCAGGATCAGCGAGCGCAGGACTTTATTCATTTTGCGAACTTTCATGCTCAGGGTCTGATGCTGTCGCTATCGGCGAGGATTGACGACGGCTCGCAATAAAGCTTGGCAACTTCGGTGTCTTTGGTCTCGTTGGTGAAGGCATCAGTCGAAGGATAGACGCGTATTTCACCGCTCTTGATGACGCTTGAATCGTCTTTGTCTTGCGTGACAACGAAAGCATAAACATAGTCGCCGCGAGCATAGCCTAATGCCATGGTCAGATCGGTCGGATGATTGATATTGGTGTCTTTGGTCGAAAACCAGGTGCTGTCGGTTTCAAAATAGAGCTCGGCTTTTTCTGTGCCTGCCGCGTAGGTGTAGTAGGCCTCCTTCTTGTCCGGATTGGCCTTCGGATCGGCAAGGTGGCAAAACTCTGCACGCGCATTTCGCTCTGGAATATTGCACGCAAATTGGGTCTGCCACGGAGGAATACAGTTTGCTGCAGCTGGCAGCGGTATTAGTGCGGCCAAAGTCATTGCAAAGCATATCTTCATGAGAGATCCCCGAATGCGGTCAATCTCTACCGCATGGCAAACCTCCACAGATGAGTCAATGTGTTACGCTGTGGACAATACTCAATTGACCGCGCTTCGATCTTCCGTCTAGTGTCGGCTCAGATGAGGCACCTGGTGCCGGGGCGGGCTGTTAAGAAAGATATCTGATGAATCCAGCATGGACCAAATGGCTTATTAGTTTCGTATTTGGTGTTCTGATAGCGCGCTTCGGATTTGGCCTCATGGCCCCTCTGGTAATGATGCTTTCCCCTGAACGGACGGTCAATCCAGATGGTCTCGATAGTGTAATTATCATCCAGCTGGTCGTTCAGTTTGTTGTAGTGGTGATCTCCACAATCCTGTTGTCGCGGCTGGCAAGTCGCAAGCTGCAAATTGGATGGGGTTGTCTTGTTCTTGGCGCTGTTATCCTGCTTGGCCTGCTTGCCACGCTCTTCGTACCTGGTTCGGATTTTGGGTCGCTTGAGGATAATGGTGAAGCCACAGCATTTTTCTTCTGGCTGTTGATCCTCGTGCTGCCAATGTCGATCGGCGGGGGACTGTTGGCCGTTATTGGCTGGATTATGATCCAGCGCGGACGAAAAGAGTTGCAGCGCGGGTAGTTTAGGCAAGTCACGATCTGCATATCTGTAGACCAAACGCCAATTTGTTGGGAAATAATCCACTATCTGCTTTGACTATTGAGCGATTACTGATTGACATCAATCTGTTGAATCGTATTGCAATAAATAAGTTGAATGGCAGATCAGAGTTTTTGGACGGTCGGATGCTTTATGATCCGAAATGAGAACCGCTCCATATTGATGATATTAGAGCGCCGGGCGTCTTGATGGGTGTCCAAAGGTCGCTCTAACACTTTAAAATCAGAGCATGATTTTACCTTAAACTGATCCAGGTTTAAGGAATTATGCTCAGCGGAATGGGGACTTTCGAATGCGTCTGTTGGGTGCGGTTCTTATCGCGAGTTTCATCGCGTCCAATCTTCCAGCCCATGCCGAATTTGAGAGGGAACTCGGCCCACTCGCCTCGGCAGGGTCTTCACAAATCATTCAGGGATGGACCGGAACCAAACAAGACGGTTGGTTTATCCTTAACAACCAGCAGGCAGGTGGAACCGAGCAGACATTGGTGGTTCAAGCCGGGCCAGCACCTGCCGAAGGTCGTGCTACCAGCGTTAGGATTGCAATCAATTCTTCCAAGCCAGGTGCTTCGCTGGGGCTAATTGCGACAAATCCTGCGAATAGCGCCATTTGCCTGATGGAAGTGATTGCCGATAAGAGTGCCAAGCTCTTCTGCATGGAGAACGGCAAGCGCCAGGATATTGCTACCATCCCGAATGCAGCCAAACTTGACGGCACGGATGTCATCGAAATGGTCGATGTACCCGGTGTAACGCGGTTTCTTCTCAATGGAAGAATGATTGGCGACGTTCAGGGTTCGGCAGCGCTTGGCGCGCAGATCGGCATCATGGCCTATGACACCGGCGTATTTGCGATTACCGATTTCAATATCACATCCGATGGCCAGAATGTGCCTACCCAGCCGGTCACCCCAAGCCAACAAACAGGCGGAGCGCCGCAGACTGCTGATACGGGCGCGCAAACTGCGCCCCAGAATGGCGGCAACGCGCCTCAGCCCGTAGCAGGCTCTGGTGCCCCCTCAGGTCCGCTGCCGGAGTTTGGCGGCGATAGTGGCCGTATCGCTGCAGTTTATTACGGATTGGTGCGCAGCATTTTTGCGCATGAATTCGGACATGCGCTGATTGGAGAATTGCAGCTGCCATCGACCGGCCCCGAAGAAGATGCTGTCGATATTTATTCTGCTTTGCAGATTGTCGAACCGACAATGTATCCGTCCGGTGACAAAGAAATCGACGATATGGCTATCGGAAGCGCGAGCTATGCAGCGCTGCAGTGGTATTATAGTGGCAAAATCAATGAGATGAAGGGCAGCTCACCTTCTCCGTGGCAGGACGAGCATACAGCCGATCTCAAGCGCTTTCGTAATATGCTTTGCATCATGTATGGCGGCAATCCGAAGGTTTTCAGCTCGATTGCCGACGGCGTAAAACTGGATGAGCGCACACGTTTTCGCTGCTCCGACGAATTCAACAAGCAAAATCGTGCATGGCGTAAAATTCTTGCCCCTCACACACGTTCTGGCGAATGGCACCCGGAAGGCGAACAACCTGCCAATGCGGCCGGTGCAGCGATCAAAACGGTCTTTCAGCCATCCTCACGTAGAGTTGGCGATTTCTATGCCAGTAAACTTTCAAGCGCTTTGACAGGCTATTTCGATAACTTGTCCCAGACTTATGTTCTGCCGCGACCTTTAACAGTCACGTTCCGCGACTGTGACCAGCTCAACGCATGGTATGATCCGAAAGAAGGATCGATCACCATGTGCTACGACCTGTTCGAACATCTGGCGGTCATGATTTCCGATGTTGAAATGGGAAGTGCTCCAGCAGATTCTGCAGGCCAGCAACCAACTAATGCTTCTGCGCCGGCTTCTGGTGCCGCGGCAGGTGCAGTCGTTGATGAATTGCGCGATGACGGCGTTGCGGCGAGCATGGTTCTCTTTCAGTCGCCTTATACCGGCCCAACACCCAACAAACATGCCAGAGCTACGATAATCACAACTGTTGAGGTTGCCAAGATCATCGCAAATGGCCGTAAAACCCTGTTCGTTGATACCAGCGGTCTGCAGGAAACCATGCAGAATGCCTTTTCTTTGCCGGATGCCGGGCGCGATGGAAGCGTTACAGATAGTCTGCAGGAAGCGCTCGACGAATGGCTGAACGAAAAAGCTGGCGGAGACAGAAGTGTTGGCGTGGTATTTTTCGGCAAAGGTATGAACGACCGTTCGTCCTATAATGCCGCATTGCGCTCTGCCACACTCGGCTGGACGACGTTCTGGTATCGTGGCGGACTGGAAGCATGGACAGGAAATGGCTTGCCGGTGAGCAAGTAATTTCTGCGGGTTGATTGTTGATCTCTGTTGATGCAATTGTCGTAATTATATTGCATCAACGGTAATGAACGAATGAACGAGCTCAAAGCCCTCAAGACGTTTCTGCTGGCAGCGGAGAAGCGCAATTTCGCGCAGGTTGCGCGAGAGCTGGATATGACGCCCGCCTCTGTAACGCGAACCATCGCAGCGTTAGAAGAAGAGCTTGGCGTTCAGCTCTTCGTGCGAACGACCCGACAGGTTTCGCTCACGACGGATGGGGCTGTTTTTGCAGCGCGTATCGAACCAGCAGTCAACGCGCTGGAGACGGCGCGACTTGAACTCATGAATGTTCATAAGGCTGATCAAGGGCGTTTGCGGATCAATGCGCCGATGTCACTCGGCCAACAGGTCCTTCCGCAAATACTCTCTGCTTTTCGGGATGTTTATCCAAAGATCGAGATTGAATTATCGCTGACCGACCAGATGCTCGATATCGTCGAGCAGGATTTCGATCTTGCGATCCGCATTTCCGGTGCGCCGTCGGATAAATTCACGATCTGGCGCAAGATCATTGAAATCAAACGCATTTTGGTGGCTGCACCCGGTACTCCATTTATGGATGTCGCGCATCCGGGCGAGCTGACATCAGATGGATGTCTGGGCTACAGCTCGGAAAGTCGCCGTGAAAACTGGGCTTTGTCGGATGGAAGTTCGACGGTCAATGTTTCTGCCGGGCGTATGATCAGTGCCAATAATGGTGAAGTTCTGGCCAATATGGCAGCGGATGGGGCGGGGGTCGCCATGCTGCCTGTGTTCATCGTGGCTGAACATTTGCGCACGGGGCGTCTCGTGCATATCCTGCCGGAATGGTCGCCGCCGCAACTTTGGCTTACGCTTTATTATCCGCCATTCCAGAAGTTGCCGCCGCGTATTGCGGCTTTCTCAGATTTTTTTGAGCGCGAGATCAAGGCAATTGTTACCCGGATGATCTGACGCCCAATAGCATGTGTCAAAAACAACAAAAGGCGGAGCCTGAGGGCTTCGCCTTTTTGTATTCTACCGGCTTGCGCCGATATTAGTTCTGATAGCTTGAAGGCGATGCGTCGCCAAAGCGATGAGCAGAGCCGTCCTGATATGTGGTCGTCTGACCGATAGAAGCGGTTGCAGTGTTATCAACCTGCTGTGTTGCAACTGGCGTGCGGTCATTTGCATAAAGATCGGCAGGTTCACCAACATGTGGGTTTTCAGCGAAAGCTGCACCGGCGCTAAGAGCAACGGCTACGGCAGCAAGAGCAA